>JBIKRQ010000033.1:0-28475 GCA_044349155.1 Myxococcota bacterium | reverse complement strand
CATCTGCGGTCGACGCTCCAGTCTGGGAGGTTTTCTGATGCCCTCGACTTTCACGCCGTCATGCAGGCAGCATGATCAGGAGCGGAGCTGCACCCGATTAAAGAATGTTGTAAAAGACATGGTGATGACCGAATCACGATGGTAGAGCTGGCGGCCGCCGTTGCGGTCTGCCCAGCGCCACCACCGCCGACCATGAGCGCGGCCTCACGCCTGTGGGGAGCGTCGTTGTCTCGTCGCCCACCGCAGCGGCCACCTGCACCGGCGTCAGCCACAGCGCCTGCGCAAGGTGTGCGCCATGCACGTGAGCGCCGCGGAAATCGGCACCGGTGACGTCGGCGAACGACAAGTCCACGCCGCGCAGATCGGCGCCCAACAACAGCGCGCCGCGCAGGTTCGCGCCGCGGAGTTCGCTGCCACGGAGGTCAGCACCCACGCGATCGGCGCCGCGCAGATCGAGCAACGCCGCCGGCTGACCTGCTCTGACCGCCCCGCTCACCGCAACGAGGACCGCGTTCGCCCGCGCGTGCAACGCCGGCACGGCCGCAGCCGGTGCCAACAGCGACGACGAGACCAGCCGCTCCGCGTCCTGCAGCTCAGACAGCAGAAGCGGCGGCAGGCCCTGGAACATCAGCGCTGTCTTCACGTGCCACAGCAGCTCGTGCAGGTGCCGCGCGGCCGGAAACGCCTGGAGCCGATCTGTGATCGAGGCATGGTGGCGCGTTACGGCTTGCCCCGCGCCGAAGCAGTCGTAGACGACGCAGCCGCGGTAGCCCTCGTCGAGCAGGTCTGCGTGGATGCCACAGCGGTGGTCACCCTGAAGGTTGTGGCACGGCGTGTTGGGTGCCTTGTCGTGCCCAAACTCGCTCGACCGTGAAAACGCCGGCTGCACACAGCACAAGCCGGCGCAGGCCGAGCAGTCGCCATGCAGGGCAGCGCGCGCAGTGTCGCTCGTCATGCCTGCTCCTCAAGCAGCTCGCTTGTTGAGCGGCGAGCGCGGCCTTGTAAGGCACCCAACTGCACCTCCACAAGAGGGCCAGGCGAGGGGACGCACTGTCGCCGGTGTGCCCGAGCCGAGTCACCACACGACGACGAAGTGCTCGTGCTCAAGGTTGAACGCTGGGCTCAACCGCGTGGCCCACACGGCCTCCGCCACACACGTCGCGAACGCTGCCTGACCGTTGCGCACACGCACATCGACCACCTCAGCAAACGTGGTGTCGACATCGAGGGTGGCGTGCTGGGCGCCGTGCACGTCGACGCAGGCCGTGACGTCGACGAGGGCGCGCAGGTCGGGAGGATGTCGGCCGCCACCACCGCCACCGCGCCCAGTGCCGCGCATGCCCAGCCCACCAGAGCCAAACCCACTGCCGCCATCGCGCATCAGCCCCACCGTCGACGGCCGCACGCCCGGCTCGATCGCGAGGTACGACGTCACCGGCGACACCGCTTTGCCGAACAGTGCCACGCGCATCATCTCGGCTTCGCTCAACACGCCGTGTTCGTCTTCGCCAAACACGAAGGCGGCCGTCGCGTGCGAGAAGCGATCGTCGACGCGCACCACGCGTCGAAACGCATCGCCCCACAGCTTGCCCTCGACGACGACACGCTCGACGCTTTTGGGCAGCGCCTGCATGAAGCGAAAGCCATCGCCTTCGTGCAACACCGTTGGCTGTTCGATGTCGGTGGTGGGCAACCCCACGAGCCGCACGTGGTCGAGCTGCACCGGGCGCACCAACCCGAGTGCTACCGGCACCAACGGCTTCACCTCGACGGGAAACCCGTGCACACGCGCGAGAATGCCATGGTGTGCGGCGGCCAACGACGACAGCGCTGCTTCGTCGTCGCGGGTGAGCGTGGGTTCTTCGTTGTTGTCGACCGTCGGCACCACCACATGCACCACCGCCTGCTTCGACAACGCGCGCAAGGCATCGTCGACCCACGCCTGCTGAAACGATGGGCGCAACAACTCGTCGGTCAGCAGCACCAGCGATTGATTGGCGGGGAGGTTTCCCCGCCCACCCCTCAAAGCCATTCGCCTCGGCGACAAAACCGCAAAGCCGGTTTTCTCTTCGAGGCTCAACTGCGGTCCTTTGCGCTGCTCAAGCAATGCAACTGCGAGTTGCACACCCGCATCGAGCGCGCTGCCATTGCCTGGCTCAAGCGCCTCCTGCGCAGCCTCCAGCTTCGCGTCGACGTCGCTGCCGCGCACAAAGCCCGCGAACAAGCGCGCGGCCGCCCGGCGATAGACCACCACTTCGACCTCGGCGTCGGGCACGTGCTGCACATACGCCCGCAGCAGCGTGAGTTGTGCGGCAATGCCGTCGGCGCCTTGTGAGTGCGAGGCGTCGACGACAAACACCACCTGCGCCCGCTTCGGCAACGGTGCGAGCTGCGGTGCCATGTCGACTTCAAAGCGCGAAAACGCATGCTCGTTCGACGCCGTCACAGCCCCAAGGCGTGTGGCCATGACGTCGACATCGGGGCCGGCGATCGAGAACTGCGCACTGCCGCCATCGCTCTCGCTTTCGGGCACGTCGGCAATGAACTGTGGTGTGTCTTGTGCGGCAAACCGCTTCATCGCAGGTGAAACGACCAATGCCCACGACGTCAGCGTGCCCACATCGCGCGCCGCGCCATCCTCGACGATCAGGCGCCATCGTCCGTGCGCTGGTCGTGGTTTCGGGAGCAGCACGGTGAACGCACCACGCACATCGTTGTTGTCGAAGACGCCCGCGGCCTTTGTCGGCGGTGCAGTGGTCGCGATGTCGACACGCTGTCCGTCAGGTGTGACGAGCTGCAAGCGCAGGTCGGTGCGCCAAGTGTGCTCGATGTCGACGTCGACGATCACCTGCAATACCGCGTCGCGCGTCTCGGCCACCTCGGGCACATCGATGGCACTCACCACCGCGTGTGCTGCCACACCCAACTCCGCGACCCATGCCGGGTCTGGCGGCGCTTCAAGCACCACCGGCGTATCAACGACGACAACGCGGCCATCGACCAACGCTTTTGTCGTCACATCGCCCCACGACGGATGCAGCGTGACCACCGGTCGCGCCAACGGCCGCGCGGCACCGGGCTCGGCGCGCACCGGCACCTCGACGACGTGGGGATAGGCCACGTACACGCGACCGTGGTGGTAGCGCGTGGGCATGGTCAGCGTGTACTCGACGGTACTCGCCGCACCGGGCAGCACGGGAAACACCTGCAGGTAGAGCTTGTCGGACCACATCCACTGCAGAAGTGCTGGGTCTTTCACGACGTGAGCACCGTAGCCGGTGAGTTCGGCGTAGCGGGCGGCTGCCGTTTGCGCTTCGAGCAATTCGCCGTCGTACCAGCGGCTGCGCGCGCGAATCCGCAGGGCGGTGGCAGCGGCCCCCGGTGGCAAATCGATCTCGAGGCCCGCTTCGTCGGCCACCGTGCCGTCGTTGACGAACACGCGCCGCACGGTGCACGTGGCGATGCCGTCTTTGATCGCGATGTCGACGGTGTGGCTCAGTTCGCGCAGCGGTTGCTGCAGGGTCGACAGCAGGGTGTCAGCGCGCGCCGACGACGTAGCCACACACACGAACGCAGCAACGGCACAGATGAGGCGCATGGGCAGCAGACACGCGGGCAGCGCTTCAGGTTCCGCGCCCGAGAACGGCTTTGCGTTTTTGGGCCGATGCTGGGCAGTGTCGACGAGCTGAGTACGGCAACGACTCCGGGAGAGCAGCCATGTCCATCTCGACGCTGGTCCAGATCAAGAGCAAGCGCACCACCGCCCTCGACACGAGCATGCAGAGCAGCGGCATTGTGCTCACGCCGGGCATGAACATCTGCCAAACCGATCTGCCGCTCGACTGGTACCAGGAGGAGTTCAAGCCCTACGTCGAGGAATACCTCGCGTTGCCCGACCGCACCCCCGAGTCGGTGCTGCCGTGGATGGACCGCTACGTCGTGCCCGCCCTCAACCATTTCGGCGACAAAATCATGTTGCTCGCCCACTACTACATGGGCGGCGAGATCGTGAAGCTCGTCGAGCGCTACGGCGGTCGCATTGCCGACAGCTACGAACTGGCACTGCAGGCCGAGCGCCGCCCCGAGGTCGACATCTTCGTCGAGAGTGCGGTGCACTTCATGGCGGAAACCATCGCGATCTTGAAGCACGAGCATCAGTCGGTGTGGATCACGAACCCGAAGTCGGGCTGCACGATGGAGGCCCTCGCCAAAGAAGACATGGTGCTGCCGGTCTTCGACGAGTTGTACGCGCGCTACGGCGATGACCTCATGGTCATCTGCTACATGAACACCTCGGGTCGCTTGAAGGCCCTCGCGGGCCGCACGGGCGGGGCGGTGTGCACGTCGTCAAACGCGAAGACGATCATGCAGTGGGCGGTGGCCCAGAACAAAAAGATCTTCTTCGTCCCCGACCAACACCTGGGCCGAAACAGCGGGCGCTCGGTGGGCATTGGCGACGACGAAACGTTCCTGCTCGGTGCTGGCTGGCAGGGTGCACAGCAGTCGTTGTCGTCGATGAGCAAGGAGCAGCTCGCACAGCTCGATCGCTCGCGCCTGGTGCTGTGGGGCAGCTACTGCGGCGTGCACACGGTGTTTCAAACGAGCCACGTGCAGCACTGGCAGCAGCGCGGCTACCGCGTGTTGGTGCACCCCGAGTGCACCGTCGACGTCGTGGAAGCCGCCGACGGCGCGGGCAGCACCAAGTACTTGTGGCAAGCCCTCACCGACGCCAAACGCGGCGACAAGCTGGCCATTGGCACCGAAGGCCACTTCGTCAAAAACGCCATCGCCTACGGCAAAGAGCACGGCGTCGACGTCGTCAACGTCGCCGACATTCCCGGGGCAGGCATGGGCTGCGGCTGCGCCACCATGTCGAGAAACGACCCGCCACACCTCGTGGCCATGCTCGACCTGCTGCGCCAGGGCAAAGCGCCAGCGCTCAACAAGGTCGAAGCCGGCGACTCCGTCGACGAGGTCACTGGCCACCGCGAGCGCCTCGATGCCACAAGCCAGGCACTGATTGCGAAAGAGGCGCGGGCCTCGCTTGAAACCATGATCCGTCTCACCGAGGCCGCTCGCTCATGAACCGTGTCGCGTTTGTGTTGGTTGCTGCTGCTGCGCTGTCGTCGTGCGATGCGCCGTCATCGTCGTCGTCGTCTCCTTCTTCGTCGACCGCAGCGCCGTCGGCCGAAGCACTCACCGCCGTGCAGGCGCAGTTGAGCAAGCGGCTCGCAGCGCTGCACGATTTCGACGTCACGGGCACGATCGTGGCCGCCGGTGGGCAAACCCTCGGCTTTCGCTACGCGATGCAGCAGCCATCGTTTGCGGCTGGCGAGTTGTTGTCGCCCACGGGGCAGCGCACGCGCGCGTTCGTGTTCGACGGCAAAGTGTTGGCCGTGATCGACGAGGCCACGCACACCATCACGCGCACCGACTTGTCGAAGAACGAAGAGCAGATGCTGCTCACGCTGCACGAAGTGTTTTCGCCGTTTGTGTGCGAAGGCTGGCGGCCACCACTGGTGCGGCCCACGGGAACCACCGCCGTCGTCGTCGGCGACACCGTCGAGCTCACGGTGCCCATCAACGCTGCGGGTGTGGTTGCCTCCACAGTGGTGCTCGGTTCTGACGGCTCGTTCGTCAGCAAGCGCACCACCGGCGATGGCGGCGTGTTGCTCACGGGCACCACCGTCGAGGCGAACGTTGTTGATGCGCCCACGGGCCTGAAGTTCCCCACGCGGTGGCAGCAGCAAGATGGTGCCACCACCGCCACCACCACGTTGTCGTCGTGGACGGTGAATCGCGGTATTGCCGCCGACCGTTTCTCGACCGCTGTGCCCCCTGGTTTTACGGAGCGTGCGCCATGACCGTGACCCGCTTGTCTGTTGTCGTCGTCGCTGGTCTGTCGTGTGCGCTGCTGGCGGTGTCGGGCTGCACGAGCTTTGCGTTCAAGAGCAGCGGCAAGGGCACAGCGCCGTCCGAGCTGCAAAACCGCGAGCAGATGGTCACCATCAACGGCGGCTCGTTCGACATGGGCAACAAAACCGGCGAGCCCGACGAGTTCCCCACCCACCGCGTCACGTTGTCGTCGTACTTGATCGACCGCGTCGAGGTCAGCATCGGCGACTACCAGCGCTGCGTTGAAGCCCGCGTCTGCACCGCCCTCGTGGGCGCATCGCCAGCACCGGCCACGCCCGTGCCCACCACCCACGCCGTCGTCGGCGTGCCCTGGTACGGCGCGAAGAAGTACTGCGAGTGGGTCGGCAAGCGTCTGCCCACCGAGGCCGAGTGGGAGTACGCCGCGCGCAAGCCGCACTTCCTGCTGTACCCGTGGAAGGCGGGGTTTGAGATCTCGCGCGCCAACGCCCGCGGTGGTGAAGACGGGTACGAGAACACCTCACCTGTCGGTGCGTTCCCCACGGGTGCCACGCCGAGCGGCATCCTCGACCTCGCTGGCAACGCCGCCGAGTGGACCGCCGACTGGTACGAGGCCACCTGGTACCAGAAGTCGCCCGAGCGCAATCCGACGGGCCCAGAGGTCCCCACAGGCCAGCGCGTGGTGCGGGGTGGGTCGTGGTCCGACCCCTCGTACAACCTGCGCGCCACGGCCCGCACAGCGCTCGACCCGAACTACAGCAACAACGCGGTCGGCTTCCGCTGCGCCGCCACGCCGTAGCGGTGTCGACGGTCACGGGTTCGTGATCTGCCGTCGCCAAAGTGGCGCGGCGCCGGCTACGCCGTCGGCTCGATCGTCATCGTCGACCCGGCCGCACCACCCGGCTGGAACCTCACCGTGCGCGCCGAGCCGTTGTCGGGCCCGGCGGCGTTTTCGGCCTGGTGTGCAGCCATCAAGACCCCGACAGGCGTGGTGGTCGATGCCCGCACCGAGCGCACCATCGCTGGCAAGCCCGCCGTTGTGATCGAGCAGCACCTGCGCGCTGATCGCCAAACGATGCGCCAGTGGCAGGCCGCCATCTGCGACGACACCCAGGTCGTGATTTTCACGATGAGCGCGCGCGAGGCCAACGTCGCCGCCGCCCGCGCCGCCTTCGACACCGCTTTGAACACCTTGAAGTTTTGACGGCTGCTTCGGCTGGTGCCGAAGACGTCTGACCGGAGCTGAGCCATGCCCATCCACAACAACATCCCACGCTCGACGATCCGCCCGAGCACGATCACCGACACCGCCGTCGACGACAGCGACCAGGTCGACGGTGGCGCCCACCGCACCAGCCGCGCGCTCCGAGCTGCACGGCACGCACTTTGCGGGCTCCGTCGAGGGTTCGCGTCAGCGTCAGGGTGGATCGGCCACGTCGAGCACCGGTGGGGCGAGTGCTGAAGGCTTCGGCTTGTTGGCGACGTTGGGTCGCGCCACGGGCAAGCAGCTGGCGGCCGCTGCTCTTGGCTTCGCGTTGCTCATGCCGCCGATCGTTGGCCAGATGATGCACCCGGGCACATCACCATCAGCGGCAGTGAAGTCGCCGATCGCGATGCAGATGCAGCAGAAGTCCGAGGTCACCTCGGGGGCTTCGGTGCGCGGCCAACTGCAGAGTGCTGTGTCGAAGGTGCCAGGTGGTGTTGGTGCCGCCCGCGAAGACGCGATCCGAAACGTCATCAGCGTCGTCGACCGCGCGCACGTGCAGGCGCAGAAGGGGCACACGCTGTTGTCCGACGCGAGCCGCACCATGGAGTCGCTCAAGCGTGATGTCGGCGCTGACGCGCGCATGGGCTTCGTCGTCGACCTCTACTGGTTCGGCGTGCCCGACGCGCACCACGTCTACCACGAGGGCAACAGCGACCTGTCGCAGACGCAGTCGTTTGTCACTGACCTCGATGCGGCCACTTCTGCGGCCCACGCCTCGGCCCGCAACGAAGTCTCCAAGCTGCTCGCCGACGAGAGCCCAGCGTTTGCCCAGCTCAAGACGACGCACGCGCACGTGGGTCATCAGCTCGACGTCGCCAAACAGATCGAGGGTCTCGCCCACCGTGCTGGCGACAAGCTCGAAACCACCGTGCAGTACATCACGATGCGCAACATGACGCCGGAAACCGTCACCGTTGACGACTACGAAACCCGCGTGACGAAGAACCTCGACGGCAGCGAGAGCAGCGAGCGCGTCCTCGTTGGCAGCCACCAGGAAGCAAACCCGACGTGGCAGAACTACAACAGCATCGCCATGCTCGCGAAGGCCGACGCCGAAGGTGCGATCCGCGAACTCAACGGTCTCATCACCGGCAGCCGCAGCTTGTTTCCGACGACAGACCTTGGCCGCGCCGCCGCGAAGTTGATCACCATGTTCGACTTCATTGGCCAGCCGTCGTTTGGCGTGTGGTCGTACGACAGCTTCAGCGTGCAAGACGCCCAACGCAATGTGCAGCAGCTCGAGGTCGCCGCGGCCCGTCTCGTTGGCAACATCCAGCCCGAGTTCAACCGCCTCGACGCCGACATGAACCATCAGATCACGGTTCGCTACAACGGCATCGCCGAGGGCGCTTCGACTCCACGCAGCTGACCATCACAATCTTACCACTGGTAAGATTGTGCAACGCATCACGGAAACGGGCACCAACAGGTGCCCGTTTTCCGTCTGCAGCATGCAGCTCGTTCGCGTCGCCGTCACAGCAGGCGCGGTGTCGCCTGGGCCGCGTTCGGCGTTACAGTCGCGCCCACTGTTGAGGTCCCACCATGCCAACACTCACGTTTGACGCCGTTCGTTCGCAACTCGTTCGCGTCGCCTGTGAAGCAACCCTCGACGTCGTCACCAACGACCCCGACTACGTCGACGATGAAACCAGACTCGGCGACGACGATCTGCGCGCCTCGAAAATCGGCGGCGCACCTGCACTCACGGCGAAGGCGCAGATGCCCGCGTGTGGCAAGTGCAAGGCTCCGTTGGGCTTTATGGCGCAGCTGCGTCGCGACGACGTGCCTGAAGCATTTCGGCCGCTGTTTCCCACCACGATGGTGCAGCTGTTTGCGTGCGACGCGTGCTTTCCGACCACCGACAAGTGGAACAAGGTCACGCTCGTGCGCGACATCGCCGTCGACGACGTGGTGGGCGAGGTCGCGCCGCGTGGGGCAGACGACGACGAAACGACGGTCCGCTTCATCCGCAGCTGGCAGGCCGGCGACGACTTCCCCCCGTGCGACGCCGATGCGTTGGCCAGGGCGTTGGCGATCAAACCCCTCACGGCCGCGCGCCGCGAAGAACTGGAAGAGCTGGCAAACGAGATGTCCGACGTCGACGACATCCACCGCTTTTCGTCGGCGTTCAAGCTCGGCGGCTGGCCTGGTCTGGCGGAGGCGAAGGCGTTTCGCTGCACCTGCAAAGCCACGATGACGCCGCTGCTGCACCTCGCTGAGCACCTGACCCACGGCGATGGTCGGAGTGTCTGGCTCGCGCGTTGCCCGTCGTGTGCGGCCGCAGCAGTGGTGGCCCACGAGTAGGCGTCAGCGTGCGGGCGGGTATTTCTGCAGTTTGCGCTGCAGGCTGCGGCGGTGCAGGCCCAGGCGGCGCGCGGCCTCGGAGATGTTGCCCTGACACTCCGCCAACGCGCGCTGCAAATACTCCCACTCCGCGCGCGCCAACGATGGCAGCTCGTCGTCACTCGGCAACAGCTGCGGTTCGTCGCCGAAGGCGGCTTCGATCTCGGTGACCGTCGCGGGCTTTTGCAAATAGAAGTGCGCGCCCTTCTTCATCGCCTCGACCGCGGTGGGCACGCTGCCCCAGCCCGTGAGCACCACCACGCGCGTGGTGCTGTCGATGCCGTGCAGTGCCTCGACGACCAGCAGCCCCGAGCCACCGGGCATACGCAGGTCCACCACCGCAAACTCCGGCGACTCGCGCTGCGCTTCAGCGATGGCCGCATCGGGACTGTTGGCGGTGCGCACGTCGTAGCCGCGTGCGGCAAAACTCTTCGCCATGCGCTCGCGCAGCACATCGTCGTCGTCAACGAGCAGCAGGCTGCGCCCCTGGAGTGTGCTGGTGTCGTTCATGGCTTCTCCATCGGCAAAACGAGCGTGACCTGTGCGCCGTGCCCGCGTTCAACGCTGTGGATCGACAGCGAGCCGCCGAAGCGCTCGACGAGGGTGCGCGTCAAGAACAAGCCAAGCCCCATGCCGGCTCCCGGTGCTTTGGTGGTCATGAACGGCTCGCCCACGCGCTCGAGCACATCGGTAGAAAAGCCCGAACCGTTGTCGGTGACGACGACGTGGATGGCTTGCGCAACGACGTGAGCGCGCACGGTGATGGCTGTCGCCTCTGCTTCGCAGGCGTTTTTCAGCAGCCCGCGCAGCGCTTGCGTGAACGCACGGCGGGGCAGGTGGAACTGGTGCGTGTCGAGGGTGGCGAGCGCAACGCTGACGAGGGCGGCCCGTGTTGGCCCAAGTTCGTTGAGTGCATCATTGATGAGGGTGCGCAGCGTGAAGTCGACCGAGGCTTCACCAGCGGGCGTGCCGGCGTCGGCGGCGAGGTGGTGGAGCACATCGCGGCAGCGGCGCACTTCGGCGGCGATCAACGCCACATCGTCGACGACATCGGCATCCGCACCCTTGAGGCGGTGGGCGAGGTCGTCGGCCACAACGGCAATGGTCGACAGTGGTGTGGCGAGTTCGTGGGCCGCACCACCGGCGAGCGTGGCCAGTGCGGCAAGACGATCGCTGCGTTCAGCCATCGCGCGCAGACGCACTTGATCGCGGGTGCGCGCGTCGAGGGTGGCGCGCAGTTGGCCAACAAACAGCACAACGAAGCAGGCGGTGACGACGAAGGCCAGCCACATGCCGCGCATGTGCAGGTTCATGCGTGTGGGGTCGTGCAACAGGTGGTGGTCGGCGGGCAGCAGAAACAGCAGCAGAAACGCGAGCGATGCCGAAGCCGCCACACTCCACGCCCGCGGCCGATCGACGACGACAACGGCGGTGGCGACATGGATGACGTAGAAGAACGTGAACGGATTGTGCGGGCCGCCGGTGGCCGCAAGCACCACGGTGAGCACCACGATGTCGGCGATGATGGCGAGGGTCAGCGTCGTCGACGACAGCGTGCGGTACTGCCCGCGCAGCCACAGCACGCCGCTCAGGATGGTGCCAAGGCCCATCACCGCGATCGGCAGGCGCAGCGCCCCAGGGGCAGTGCCCAGCATCGAGATTTCCATCGCGACGATCAGCAGCTGACACAACAGTCCGCCCACGCGCAGGCCGATGACGCTGAGCAGGCGAAGCGGGTCGTTGTCGTCTTCGGTCACAGGCACGGCATCCCTGCTACGCGCTTCGTGGCAGCCACGACAGTGCGACAGATGGTCGCAGATTCACCCACCTGCCGACGTCGACGAGAAAGCCGCTTGGTGTGTCCGCGAGGCGCGGTCGTGTCCGTTTCAGCACGACGGTTCGTCGTCACCATTTCGCGTCACTTCAGGAAAGCGTCGGACGCCGCTTGAAGGGCAGATACGCATTCTGTTACGAAAAGGGTGTGTCTCCCATCACAAGGAACAGTCGATGAAGACGTACGTGATTCTCCGCCGCAACGCGTTCAAGGATGGTCCCGACCTCGAGGCCGCTGCCGCGCGCTCCACGAAGGTCGGCAACGAAGACATGCCGAACGACGTGAAATGGATCAGGTCCTACGTCCTTGGCGAGGAAGCCGGTGGCCTTGGCACCGTGTGCATCTACCAGGGCACAAGCGCTGACGCCGTCCGTCGTCACGCCGTTGCCGCAGGCCTCGCGTGCGACGAAGTCATCGAAGTGGCCGACACCGTCGTCGTGCGCGGCGACCCGTGACGCGACAGATCGACGCCCGTGGCCGCATGTGCCCCATGCCCATCCTGATGCTCCAGCGGGAGCTGAAGGACGTTGCTGTGGGCGCCACGCCCGTCGAAATTCTGTCCGACGATCGCGCCTTCCCCGAAGACGTGAAGGCGTGGTGTGCGCACCAGGGGCACGAGCTGCTGTCGGTCGAGCCGAAGGGCACCAGCTGGGTCGCCCGCGTGCGCCGGAAACAGACATGAACGCCCACGGCGAACTTCTGCAGATCCTCGAGCGACATGGCTCACGGATGATGGCGCGTCACGCCCTCGACAGCGCTTGCAAGCACCTGGAGCTGCCTGCGGGCACCGTCCCCACCGACCGCCTTGAGCAGGTCATCGAGCTCACGATGCAGTCGTTCCGCGTCTTCTGTAACGACAAGGCGCGCCAGGCGTTGTGGCTCGACCTCGTTGAGCTGCTTGAAGCTCGACGCTGACACGCCGCGCCTCTGGTCAACACATCGCGGCTACGGCTCGCAACGGACGACGACAGCGACGTCAACGGTGCATCGCGTCGTCACCGAGCTGTTGCGACGAACGCGTCGATCGCACGGCTCACCTCGATCGCAGCTTCGCACCGAGGCCAGTGGCCTGAGCCTTCGCACCGATAGACCTGCGCGTGCGGATAGAGCGAAGCAAGGCGCGACAGCGTGGCGGGTGTGAAGGCCGAGTCGCGCATCCCCCACGCCACCAACGTCGGCACATCGCGAAACGACGAGGCGTCACGCTCGAGTCCACGAAAGAACGTCGTCGACGACGTCATCGATCGCGCGAGCGCGTACAGCACCCGCTCACGACCATCGGCATCGCTGGCGAACGGACCCAGCATGGCATCACGCGCTTCAAGCCACGCGCGACGCGACCCAAACGCGCTGCGGGCAATGATCTGCTGCGACGCATTGAGATGGCGATAGAGCAAACGCACCAGACCCGTCGCCGCGAGCCGCGCCTTCGGACCGAGATCGTCGTCGTCGACGGGGGCCCAGCTGAACGTGTTCAACAGTGTGAGCGACCGCAGACGGTGTTGCATGGTCTTTGCCCACGGCAGGGCGAACGGGCCGCCGAAGTCATGGCAGAGGAGGTCGACGCGGGCATCTGCTGGCACCACAGCGTCGACGAAACGTGCGAACCGCGCGGCGTGGGCTTCGGGGCGGTAGTCGGCGTCGCGGGGGCGCGCCGACAGTCCGAAGCCCAGATGGTCGAGAGCGATCACGCGACCGCGCTGGGCGAGCACGGGGATCAGGTGACGCCAATCGATGCTCCACGTCGGCGTGCCGTGCGAGAGCACAAACACGCGATCGCCCGCTTCGCCTCCGGTGTCGACGTACGCGTGCTGCGCACCATCAATCTCGAGGTCGTAGACGGCGAACGGAAAAGCCGCGCGATCGACGAACGCAGGAAACGCGGCACGGGGTGTAGCGGAGATCATGGCGCAATGGTCAATTGAACCTGACGAAATCGTCAAGTAGGGTTGACCAATGACGCAGAGTCCTCGACGTTCGAAAGCCACCCCGCGCAAGCTCCCCCGCGGCCTGGCGCATGTTGCTGCGGCCCGTGCCCCCTCCCTCGACGAGATCGCCGCACTGCAGGCCTCAAGCCTTGGCTACCTGCTGATTCGCGTGGGTCAGTTGTGGAACGAGCGCGCCATCGCGCGGGTCAACAGCGAAGCGGGCGCGCCGGTGCTGCGCGACGCCCACACGCGGTTGTTTCCGCACCTGCTCGGCGAAGACGGCGCGCGGATCGTCGATCTGGCCGCACACCTCGCGGTGACCAAGCAGGCGATTGCGCCGCTGGTGCAGGAACTGGCCGACCTCGGCTTCGTTCGCGTCGACATTGACGATGACGACGCGCGGGCACGGCGCGTTCACCTCACGCGCACCGGGCGCGCGGCGATGGCCCACGGCACCGGCGTTCTCATCGCCATCGAAGACGAGGTGCGACCAGCGCTTGGCACAAAGGAGCTGCGGGCCCTGCATCGCCAGCTGACCGCCCTCGTCGCCGCGCTGACCGCGGCACCCGACGCACCGCCTGCGCGCGCTGTCGCGTCGAGCCCCACCCGAGCACCTCGTCGAGCGCCGCGTTCGTGACGCACAGCGTGAAGGGCAGCTCTGCCTCCACGTTGCAACCAACACGTCGGCGGGGCGATGTTCACGCCGTTGATGCTTTCACGTCACCTGCAAAGGACCTCACGATGACCAGCTCCACTTTGATTCGCGGCGGCACCGTCGTCACCGCCGACGGCGAGACCCGCGCTGATGTGTTGATTGTTGGCGAAACCATCGCCGCTGTGGGCCCCGGCCTTGATGCACCTGCCGGCGCGCGCGTCGTCGACGCTGGTGGCAGCTACGTCATCCCCGGCGGCATCGATCCGCACACGCACATGCAGCTGCCGTTCATGGGCACCGTTGCGTCCGACGACTTCTTCACGGGCACCACGGCGGCGGCAGCAGGTGGCACCACGACGATCATCGACTTCGTGATTCCCGATCCGAAGGAGCGCATCCTCGACGCGTTTCACAAGTGGAAGGGCTGGGCCAAGAAGGCCGCCACCGACTACAGCTTCCACGTCGCCATCACCTGGTGGGACGACAGCGTGCACGCAGACATGGGCACGTTGGCCACAGACTTCGGCGTCAACAGCTTCAAGCACTTCATGGCCTACAAGGGCGCCATCATGTGCGACGACGAAGTGCTCGTGAATTCGTTCACGCGCGCCCGCGAACTCGGCGCCTTGTGCACGGTGCACGCTGAAAACGGTGAGCTCGTGTACCGCCTGCAAAAAGACCTCTACGAGCGCGGCTTCCGCGGCCCCGAAGCACACCCGTTGTCGCGTCCCCCCGAGGTCGAAGGCGAGGCCGCCAACCGCGCCATCCGCATCGCCGAAGTGCTCGGCGTGCCGCTGTACCTCGTGCACACCAGCTGCATCGACGCGCTCGAGGCCATCAGCCGCGCGCGCCTGGAAGGCCAACGCGTCTTCGCCGAAGTACTCGCGCAGCACCTCGTGATCGACGACAGCGTCTACCGCCACCCCGACTGGAACCTCGCTGCGGCTCACGTGATGAGCCCGCCGTTTCGCAGCAAGGAGCACCAGGCAGCGCTGTGGAAGGGCTTGCAGGCCGGCATGATTCAAACCACAGCCACCGACCACTGCTGCTTCTGCACGCCGCAAAAGCAGGCGGGCCTCGAAGACTTCCGAAAGATCCCCAACGGTACGGGTGGTGTCGAAGACCGCATGGCGGTGATGTGGCACCACGGCGTGCGCACGGGCCGGCTCACGCCCAGCGAGTTCGTGGCGGTGACGTCGACGAATTGCGCGAAGATCTTCAACATCCACGGCAAAAAGGGTGTGGTGGCCCCAGGGGCCGATGCCGACGTCGTCGTGTGGGATCCGAACAAGACCCGCACCATCTCGGCAAAGACGCACCACCAAAAAGTCGACGTGAACATCTACGAAGGCATGGAAGTCACGGGCAATCCCGCCATGACCTTTGTGCGCGGCCACCTCGCGTGGGATGGCACCTCCACGTCGACGATTGAAGGCTTCGGCCGCTACGTGGATCGCCCCTGCGCGCCCACGTATTTCGAGCAGCAGTTGGTGCGCAACCAACAGGTGGTGCAGCAGCCGATGCAGCGCACGTTGCCCACGCGCAGCTGAACCGGCAGCGCGCCCGCCGTCGAGGTCAACGGTGGGCGTTGCTCAAGTTTTCGTGAGCAGCTCGGCCCGGGCAGCATCCAGCAACGAGCGAACCTTCGCGATGTCGTCGTTGAGTTCGTCAAATGCGGGGCCCGCTGAAAGCTTGCCCATGGTCGAGGGGTAGCGCGACGTCGTGGCGTAGTCGTCGTAGGGCGTCAGCGGCTTAAGTCGTGCAACCCAGCTCTCGTGCGGGTCTGCTTTGAACAGCTGCTCGAGATTGATGACGAGCCGATGCTCCTTCGTGACCGTCACACCTCTGGCAACAAAAACCGCCTTCGCCACCTTCTCTGCACACTGCTGCACATGGTTGGCGGCAGTCGACGCGAGATCGGTGTCATTGCTTCGCGCAATCAGCTCTGCGGTCTTGAGGTCACGCAACGCGGCGCCAAGGTAGCCAGCGATCTGTTTCTGACGAATGTCGTGTTCAGAGAGCGCCATACACAAGCCTGCCGCGCGCGTGCGCAACGCCCTCGATCGTCGACATGTTATGACGGCACGCCACGAAGACCTCCCGCGTCGTCGGCACGATGTCGGCGGCAATCCTGACGTGACGTCCGATGGCGGCGGCCTTCACCATGTCCAGTTGCTCATCACTCGCATCGTCGGGGAGAACAACGAGCAGGTCATAGTCGCTTTCCGGCGTTGCCCGTCCTTCGGCACGACTGCCAAAGAGGTAGACAGCAAGCGGGTGAAGTGTCGAAGCCACGGCCGACACCAATCTCGCCAGCACATCATCGGCGTCCAGGCGGTACTCGCTCACGCTTGTCATGATGAACTCCGTATTGAGCATAGCAGTGTCGAGGCTGTCAGTCCGCGTCTTCGTCGTCGAGCCAGGGTTCGGCGTCTTTGTGGTCGTCTTCGTTGACGATGCGGCGCACGCCCGGATCGATGTGCTCTTTCACGAGGTCGATCAAGCGTGTGCGCAAGCTCTCGCGGCGTGCGCGCAACAGCTCCACCTCGTCATCGAGGTGCAACAGCGCCGTCATGGTCCACAGGCCGCGCCGCACCGCTCCTTCGCCGTCGAGCACGCGCACGGTGGCCGCCCCCGACAACACCAGCGCGATGAGCGTGCCGGCGGCCACGAGGGCCCCACCAAACACGTCGGGCTGGGTGCTGAACGCAAACGCCGCGAGGGCCGCCCACGTCAGCAGTGTGCACGTCGTGACGAAGAGCATCTGGATGGTGGCGCGCACATCGCCGCGGTCGGTGAGCGTTTTCGCCGCGGCCATCGCGGCCAACAGCACCGGCGCGTGCAGGACGATTCCCGGCAGCGCAAACGGCACGAGCACGGCGAGGAAGAAGCCATGGCGCAGCACGCGTACCGCTTTGTCCCACCACGAAAACGACGTCGACAGCTCGCGATCGCTCAAGCTCAACGCGCGCAGTTCACCAAGGTAGCTGTCGATGTCGTCGTACAGGTCGGCAAGCTCGGGGATGTCGCGCTTGCGCTGCCAGTGGTCCAAAAAGCGCCGCATGATTTCGGCTTCTTCGGCGAGTGAGAACTCGCGCCCCGTCGGCCGGTACAGTGTCTTCACGCCGTCGAGTACGCGCAGGGTTTCGAAGTCGCTGGCGTTGATGGTCTGCGCGCGCAACGCGATGTTGATCGTCGCTGTGAGTGCTTTCGCCGCGCCGTGCGGGTCGACATTCCAGGCGTTGATGAACGCTTCGTCGATGACGATCGGCTGCCCGTACTGCACGAGCACCCGGCTGCGCATGCGGTCGCGCTGTCGGTAGCTGAGCCCGCAGGGCACCACGCGCACCGGCACACCGTCGGCGGCGGCGGCCAACACAATGCGTGCGGCACCACTCTTCAGCGGTGCCAACTCGGGCCGCGTGTGGCTGATGCCCTCGGGGAAAATCGCGAACGCTGCACCCTCGCGCAGCACGCCCGTGAGTGCGTCGAAGGCCGCGCTGTTGTCAACGCGTTCGGGAGCACCCTCGACGGGCGCGTCTTCCGCAGCTCCCTTCACCGCGTCTTGTCGACGGTGCACCGGCACCGCACGCATGGCCCACAACAACGGCATGAGTGGTCCGTGAAACAACGGCGCTTTGGCGGCGAACGACACCAGCCGGTTCGCTGTGGTGGCGACCAGCACCGGATCCAGCAGTGAATTCGGGTGGTTGCCAACGATGACCACCGGCCCGGTCCGTGGAACACGATCAGCCCCGCTCACCTCGATGCGGCGAAAAAAGATCTGCGTCATCAGCCGCAGAAACAGCACCACGAGGTTGGCAACGAGGGAACGCACGACGCGGACCCTACATCGAGCCTCGAAGAGAAACCCGCTTTGGGGTTTGTCGCCGAGGCGAGTCTCTTGAGGGGTGGGCGGGGACACTTCCCCGCCGATACATCTGTTGCATCTGCCTCGTTCGCGCGCTGCGTCATGAGTTTGACACCGCGTCACCGTACCGTCGGTGCATGCGTGTTCTTCTGCCGCTCCTCGCGCTGCTGCTTGCTGTGTCTGCCTGCAACGAGACGCCGTCGCCGACGGAGGGTGAGCCCGAAGGCTGCGTCCTCGACAGCGACTGTGCCGAGGGCCAGCTGTGCACCAACAACGTCTGCGCGCTCCCCGTCGGTGAAGGCGAAGGAGAAGGCGAGGGCGAAGGAGAAGGCGAGGGCGAAGGCGAAGGCGAAAGCATCGGCGCGCTCACGGCGTTGCCCTCTGTCGACGTCGATTTCGGCGCGGTGCGCATCGGCACGGCGGTCGATCGCGTGATCACGCTGAAGAACACGGGCAACGACACGCTCACGATTTTTCAGATCGTCGTCGACGAAACCGGCACGCCCAACTTCACGGCCGATCCCGTGGGCGCTGTGAACATCGTGCTCGCTCCTGGTGCCGAAACGGGGGTACTCGTCAGCCACACGCCCACCGACGGTCAGCCCGACAGTGCGACGGTGTCGATCCTGCACGACGGCGTCGACAACCTCACACGCTTGAACCTCACCGCGTCGTTCAAGGGCGAGCCGGTGCCGAGCATCACCACCACGCGCGAAGCGCTGTTCCCCGACGTCGACACTGTCGACCTCGGCCAGATCCCCGTCGGCCAGCAGGGCGAAGTCACGCTGCTCGTGCGCAACCGCGGGCCCGCCAATTCGATCGTGGCCATCGACAACCTCACGCTCACGCCCGGCGTGGGCCCGTTTTCGATCGCGACCTCGAGCGCGTTCGCCGACGCCCAGCTGCCGGGCTTTCAAGGCGCTGACGACGAGATCTTCTCCGTCACCGCGCGCTTCTCGCCCACCGCACCTGGTGCGCAAACAGCAACGGTCACCTTCGCCTTCGACCTGCACGGCGTGCCCGCTCAGCGCGACATCGTGTTGAGTGCGGTGGGCACCACGGGGGTGTTGCAGGCGGTGCCCGGCAGCGTCGACTTCGGTGGCGTGTTCGTCGGCCGCGAACGCACCAGCACGCTGCGCATCGACAACGTCGGCACCGGCCCCGTCACCGTCGGCAGCATCGCCTTTGTCAGTGGCACCGGCTTCGTCGTCGACACGGTGGCCTTGCCGAGCACCATCGCCCCGTCGTCATCGTTGTCGCTCACGCTGCGCATCAACGCATCGAGTGCCGGCCCGTTGGCCGATGTGTTGGCCATCGATGACACCAACGGCAACACGCTCAACGTGAACGTGGCGGCCAACGCGCGCGACGAAGGCGACCTGATCACGTCGTCGAGCATCGCTTTTGGCAACACGTACGCGGGCACGGCCAACGAGCGCAACCTCACGATCGACAACGACGGCCTTGGTGCTTTGAACCTGCAAAGCGCCACCATCGCGGGCCCCGCCGCCGGCCGCTTCGCCGTCGCCGTCAACGAAACGCTGCCCATCGACATCGAGGCCGCCGGCAGCTTCGATTTGCGCGTGGTCTACACAGCACCCACGGTGCTCACGGGCTTCACCGATACCGCCACGCTCACGCTGCGCAGCGACGACCCCGACGACGATCCGGTCACCGTCGAGCTGTCGGGCAGTGCCGTGCGTCCGGTGATTGCGATCTCGCCCACCACCATCGACTTCGGCGTGATCGACATCGGCACCAGCAGCACGCGCACCTTTGAAATCCGCAACACCGGCGTTGGTCCGCTGGTGGTGGCGTCGACCACGCCCGACACGTTGGGCTTCGCTGCCGTGGCGCGCCGCGCGTTGCCCACGTCGCTGGGCTTTGGCGATGCGGGCTTGATCGTCGACGTCACGTTCACGCCGTCGGGCCCGGGCAACGTCACCGGCCAGGTGGTCGTGGCCTCAAGCGACGTCGCCAATGCCGCAGCGGTCATCGCTGTGAGCGGGCAGGGACGCGCCTGTACGGTGCGACCGGGCACGTCGGTGGTGCAGGCGGGTTCGCAGTGCACGTACTCGTGTTTGGCGAACTTCCATGACCTCAACGGCGACAGAAACAACGTCGCCAGCGACGGCTGCGAGTACGCGTGCACGTTCACGTCGGCCAGCGACGCCCCAGACGCAACGTTTGCCGACCTCAACTGCGATGGCATCGACGGCGACCGCGCCACCTCGGTGTTCGTCGACGGCGCTGCTGGTGACGACGGTTCGCCCGGCACCATCGTGGCCCCCAAGCGCACGATTGCCGGCGGTCTTGCGGTCGCGCCCGCGGGCGGATCGGTGCTCGTGTCGACGGGCAACTACAGCGAGAGCGTGGTGCTGCGTTCGGGCGTGTCGGTGCACGGCGGCTACGCGGCGACGAACAAGTGGGTGCGTTCGTTTGCGACGCGCGCGGTCATCAACGGCGGCGTCACGGCGGTCGACGCCGTCAACGTCACGGCCAGCACGCGGCTCGATCACTTGATCATCCAATCGCAAAGCAACACGGCCACAGCAGGCAACTCGATTGGTGTTCGTGCCGTCAACAGCAGCGGGCTGAGCATTGAGAGCTGCACGATCACGGCGGGCAATGGCGGTGCAGGTGCCGCGGGCAGCGCCGGTGCTGCGGGGGTCAACGGTGGGCCAGCCGACAACGGCCAAAACGGCTGCGACGGCTGCGACAACGGCGGCACCGGCGGTGGTGGCGCAGGCGGCGTGGGCGGCTGCTTCGCAGGGGGCAGCGGCGGTCGTGGCGCTCACGGCGAGAATGCAGGGAGCAACGGCAGCCCCGGCCTTGATTCGGTGGTGAACGGCGCTGGCAACGGCGGCGCTGGTGGCAACAGCTTCGACAACCTGTGTGCGTTTGGCTGCGACACCGGCGGCACCGGCGGCAGCGGTGGTGGCGGCCGCAGCGGCAGCAACGGTTTCAACGGCAGTGGGGGCGGGTCGGTGGGTGTGGTGGCGGGGAGCACCTACACGGGCTCGTCGGGCGGTGCTGGCACCGTGGCTGAGCCCGGTCGCGGCGGCGGTGGTGGCGGCGGCGGCGGCTCCGACAGCTGCTGCGTCACCGATCGCGGCGGCGGCGGTGGTGGTGGCGGTGCCGGTGCCTGCGGCGGCGATCGCGGCATCGGCGGCGGCGGCGGTGGCGGTTCGTTTGCGGTCTTCCTTGTCGACTCCAACATCTCGGTGCGCACCAGCACGCTCACGGCGGGCCGTGGTGGCAACGGTGGTCGTGGTGGCGATGGCGGTGCCGCGGGCACGGGTGGCGCGCCTGGCATTGGCGGTGCGCGCGCGGACGACGGTGGCACCGGTGGTCCTGGTGGTCGCGGCGGCAACGGCGGCATCGGCGGTGCGGGCGGTGGTGGCGGCGGCGGCGAGGCCTTTGGCATCTACCGCGCGGGCTCCTCGTCACCGACGGTGGCGGTCGACGTCGTGTTCGTGAACGGCACGGGTGGCAGTGGTGGCGCGGGTGGTGTTGGACCCACGACGGCAGCGACGGGCAGCACCGGTCGCGTCGGCACGGTGAACTGAGGTTGTCGACGTGAAAGCGCATGCGAAACGCCACGTCGGTGCGCGATGAAACTCCCGCACTCCCGCGTCGACGAGCATTTGAGCCGTGATCGCTCTGCTGCTACGCGCGTGCGCATGTTGCGTTGTGCGTCTGCTCTCATGTTTGTCGTGTTGTCGTCGTGCACGTGTGGTGATCTGCCCGCAGCACCCGTTGCCACGCCTGCACTCGTCGCACCTGCACCTGTGCAAAAGCCAACGCCGCGGCCCGCCCCTGTCGCCGACGTGCCGGTGGTGGGCGCCTGCGAAGCCGCCGGCGTGAAGTTGCCCGCAGCACGGATGACGACGAAGAAGGCGGTGCAGGCCTCGTGCTTTTCCGACTCGTGGTCGGCCGAGACCATCGCCTGCTTCGCCACCGTCACCGACGACGCTGGCATCGCAAAGTGCAGCGCACAGCTTGAGCCCGCGCGTGAAGACTGGCTGCGCTACCGCCTCGGCGACGCCGAGAACAAGCCTGCGGGCTGGGCATGTCAGCAGCTCAAAGGGCTCGTCGATGAAGCGGCCTCGTGCAAGCGCTTCGACGACGACAACGATCCAATCCCCGAGATCCGCGACACGCTCGCGGAGCTGTTGCAGCCAAAGAGTGCGGCGAGTGACAGCGCGCGCACCATCGAACTGCGCTGCCTGGCGATCCAACGGCTCGTGACGAAGCACATCGCCACACACGCCTGCTTGAAGAAGCCGTAGTCGGCGACGCCAACGGAAAGGAAAAAGCGACACGCCACCGAGGTGACGTGTCGCTTTTTCGTTCGCGCGCCGCTGAACAGTGCTCAGTAGCTGAAGTTGACGAACACGACGCCGTTGCCTTCGCGCACGCCGTTTTCCGCGAGGGCGTCGGCCGTGTTGGAACCGCCAGCGCCGCCGCCGCCAGCACCCTTCGAGTTGCCTCCGCAGCCGGTCGTACCTGCCGAGCCGCCGCCGCCGCCGGCACCGCCGATGACCCCGCCGCCGCCGCCACCACCGCCGGGGACCGAAGGTGCCGAGCTGCAGCAGCAGGCCTGACCGTTGCCGCCAGCGCCGCCAAGGCCATCAGCGCCGAGGGTGCCGTCGGTACCCGAGAAGGGGGCGCAGCCAACACCCTTCAGACCGCCGGCGATGAGCGAACCACCAAAGCCCGCGCCCGCAACACCGCCGCTCGTCGGCGCGCTCACACCGTTGGCGCCGGCCAGACCACCGCCGCCGCCACCAGCACCGCCGTTGGCGATGCTTGCCGCAGCCCCTTCGTCGCAGCCACCGCGGCCGCCACCGCCGCCGCCGCCCGCAACGACCAGGCGATCGGCCAGGCTGCCTGCCGCGCGACGCACGTCGCTGGCACCACCGCCGCCACCGGCATTCACCGAGCCGCCATTGGCACCGCCGTTGAAGCCGCCGACGGGTGCGGCACCTGCGCCGCCAACGAACACCATCAGCGTCTCACCGGGCACCACCGCGACCTCTGCGAGGGCCCGCGCGCCGAGTCCGCCGAGGCCACCGGTCGAACCACCACCACCGGCAGCACCTGCACCGCCCTGGGCACCAAAGGCTTCGACCTGCACCGAGGTCACGTTGGCGGGCACGGTGAAGTTCGCGGGGGCACCGCTAAAGGTGAACTCCACGCTCCCGCGGCACAGACCTTCGCTGCAGGTGTCGCCTTCGTTGCAGGCGCGACCGCAGCTGCCGCAGTTGGCTTCATCCGACGAGAGGTCGGCGCACGTGTCCAGACCTTCAACGACGCACACGATGCGAGCGGTTGTTCGACTCCATCAGACGCGGCTGACGCCAATGGCGCGGCCTGAGCACAGCGAAGCAAGCGTTTGATGGCAAAAGCGGCGCTTTTTCCTCTGGCGTGGTCGATCGGGTGAACGAACGTTCCTCGTCGAGGATCACGGGGAACTGATCGTCGCGCCTGTCGCTCTGGTGCGCCTGGGCACGGGAAAGTGCGCCGCTTCACTGGTGCCGAGCTGTTGACGGCCGACGCGTTTTCCGATCGCTGAGGCGCCTGCGCAGCAAAGAACGAATGTTCTTCAGGAAGGGAGACGACGAGAAATGACTTCGGCTGGCTCGAGGGCGGCCTCTTCGCTCTCGTCTTCGGCGCGAAACACCACGCGGCCCGCGTCGGTTTCGTCGCTCGAGGCGGCGGCCCGTTGCGCGCGCAGGGCGGCCACTTCGGCTTCGAGATCGCGAAACACGTACAGCCCGCGGCCTTCGGCCATGGCCTCGGTATCGACGTCACCGCCGAGCTCAACCACCGCCCGCGTGAGCTGCGCCTCATCGGGCTCCTTGCCCGTCACGTCTTTCCAGGCGCGCTTGAGGCGGTCTTCGCGCACGCCCTGCACGGCTTCGCCCTTGTTGGCCGACTCCTGCATCGCCTGAAACACCGTCTTCAAGACCGCAGAACGAGCGTTCTCCTCGTCGACAGCTTTCTTTTTGCCGTCGATCTGCACCCAGCGGATGATCGGCAACGCAAACAGCACCACCGAAAACACCCAGGGCACCAGGCCCAACGCGATGGCCGGGCCGTCGTAGGGCATCGGCGGCGCAGGCAAGGCATCACGCGCGTGCTCGAGCAGGTAGAACAAGCGGTCCACCGTGAGATTCATCTTCAAGGCCACCGTCGCGGCGATGAGGTTGAACGCGTTGACCGCCGCCACCATGAAGTTCGTGCCACCCACATTGCCCGTGATGCGCGGGGCCGCCGTCTTCGTCGTCCACGCTGGCGCCGGCGCTGTTGCTTGCGTGCCTCCAGCGGTCTTGCGCAACGCTTCGAAGCGGTAGGTGATCGCCCCATGCTCGTCGACGTCGACCTCGCCGTCGTAGTCGAGCAGCAGCCGCGCCAACAGCGGGTCGGCCTCTTCGCGCGGCAACCCGGTGACCTTCATGACGTCGAGCAAGCCGATGCGCCCCTGGTTCACGCGAATCTGCGCCACCAGCCGTTTCGACAGCTCTTCGTGCGTGGGCGCTTTGGCCTTCTCGGGCCCAAAGACGAAGCGGTTGACCTTCTCGTAAAACGGCACCTCTTCGCGCGCGACGTCGTCGATGGGCTCTTCAATCGTGACCAGCTCACCAAAGCGCCGAATGGTGCGCGTGCGCGTGCGCCGGTGCTCGCGCCCCTCGTAGATGCTGCCGTCCCAGACGTTGCGGTTGGCGACGGGCGAGAACGGATGAAACGTCCACCACAGCGCTTCCATCAACACACGAAACACCACGTGCAGCAGCGCGCCACCACCGCCGCGCTCGTCGCGCCCGCTGAACAACAGCGCGAGGCCGACGGCGACAAACACCAGCGCGTAGCCCACCATCACCACGCTGACCCAGGCGCGCACCAGGAACTTGCCCACGCCGACGACGGCGTTCTTCACGCGATCAACGGCCCGCACAAACCACGGCTTCTTCGTCAGCGGCAACGACAACCCGTAGGGGAAGCGAAACAGCAGCTGGCCCTGATCGGTCGCCGACAACGTGCCGCGGTACTTCGTCGACAAGAAGTGCAAGCCGCGCTCGGCATCGCCCAGCGACAAGCCCGAGCGCGCCGCCGCATCGGCCACCGTGAGCTCGGCGGCGGTGCCCAGGCCCTTCAAGGCCGTTTCGAGAATGGCGCCGGCTTCTGCCGGATCTTTGACGACGACGCGGTCCATGGCGCCATCGTGCTGCACCTGCGTGCCGCCGTCGAGTGGCGTCGGCCGCGTCCACATACCGCTTTGGGGTTTGTCGCCGAGGCGAAGCTCTTGAGGTCGGCGGGGAAACTTCCCCGCCGATCATGGGAAGCGGATGTGACACACCGGCGACCACCCTGTGGTGCTGCTGCTACAGTGCCGCCCATGGCTGGCGTCGACGTGGTGCGTTCTGGTGTGGCGAAGGTGGGCACGGCGGTGTCTGACCGCTGGCGCGACTTTCGCGAAGAGTCTCCCTACTTTCAGGCCAAGGTCGGTCTGGTGGCCGTGTGGCTCGTGGTCAGCATCGTCACCATCGTCGTTGTGCCGCCGCCCACCATCCCGTTTGTCGTCGAGCAGCAGGCCTCGAGCTTTGGCCTGTCCACCAAGACCACGCTGATCGTGCTCAACGCCGACGGCGGCGACCTCGTCAACGCCGTCGTCGAAGTCAGCGGTACCGTCACCGAGTTCGACGGCAAGAAAACCCCTGGCACCTTTCGCACCAAGCCGATCGCGATTGCCGAGGGGCTCAAAACCACGCTGTCGACCGAGTCGTTCATCAACAGCAAGGGCGAGCATCCCGGCTACCAAATCCACATCGACCGCGTCGTCATCCGCGACGACGACCAGGACGTCGTGTACGACGGCCCCGCCGACGAAGCGACGAAGCGCGCGCGCTGACCGTCAGGCGGTCGCCCACACACGTTGCAGCTGCCCACGCACGGGCCAGGCCACCATGGCCATCAGCGCCACGAGCAGCACCACCACCGGCAACGACATCGGGTCGAGTGCGGCGTCGAACCAGGCGATGTTGACGACAACGGGGACCAACAACAGCACCGCCAGCGGCACACGCACATTCGCCAGCAGCATCAGGCCGGCAGCGATCTCAATGCCCTTGGCGAGTTGAAAGATGCCGTAGCTCATCAGCACGTCGATCACGGCGCGTGCTGGCGGCGGCATCGGCGGCAGCGGCATGAAATGCACGAGGCCATCCAGGCCGAACACCACAAAGATGAGGCCCAACAAGACGCGAACGATCGTGTGTCTGGTCGACATGGTTGCTCCCTGGTCGTGCAAACACCGCGTTTGCTGTGACCATGAAGACGTTGTGCTCGCGACAGGCGTATGCGGCAATGATATGACTGGGATAGTGACTATGCAGAATTCGCATAACGACCTGCGCTCGCTCGATCTGAACCTGCTGCTCGTGCTGCAGGCCCTGCTCACCGAGGTGAGTGTGTCGCGTGGTGCCGAGGTGGCTGGGCTGAGTCAGCCGGCCGCGAGCCGTGCGTTGGCTCGCCTGCGCGAGCACTTCCACGACGAGCTGCTCGTGCGCAGTGGCAACGGCATGATCCTCACCGCCCGCGCGCAGGCGCTGCGCAGTCCGTTGGCCAAAGCCATCGACGCCGTCGCCCAGGTCGTTGCTGCACCCGCACCGTTTCACCCCGCCACCTGTCAGCGCACGTTTCGCGTCGCCACCACCGACTACGCCCTCGCCACCGTGCTGCCCGCCCTGTTGACGTCGCTGCTGGCCGAGGCCCCGCAGGTCGCCGTCGACGTGCGACCACAGCCCGCGGCCTCACCAAAGGGGCTGGATGATGCCCTCGCCGCCACCGACGCCATCGGCGACGAGGCCATCGACCTCGTGATCGTGCCCCGTCGTGCGGCCCGCGTCGGCATCGTGTGGACGCGGCTGTTTCGCGAGTCGTTTGTCTGCGTCGCGGCCGCGGGTACGTTTCCGACGTCGACAGCTCCGCTCAGCGTCGACGAGCTGTGCGCTCACGACCACCTGTTGGTGTCGCCCTCGGGGCGCGGCACCGGTGCTGTCGACGACGAACTGGCCGCGCGCGGTCGTCACCGCCGGATCGTGGCCCGCGTGCCGTCGTTTTTGGCGGTGCTGCCGTTGGTGCTGTCGTCGCCCACGATCGCCGCGGTGCCCGAGCGCCTGGCGCAGCAGTGGCAGAGCCACCATGGGCTGCAGATGCGCGCCCTGCCGTTTGCCATCGGGTTCACCCTCGAGATGGCCTGGCACGAACGGATGCGCGACGACGACGAACACGCCTGGTTTCGCCGCCTGCTGCAGCGCGCTGCCACCACCACAGCCACCACTTGAGGGTGCTATACCCACGGCCATGCACGTTCTCGTCACCGGCGCTTGCGGCTTCATTGGTTCCCATGTGTGCGAAGCGCTGCTGCGTCGCGGCGACACCGTGTGTGGCGTCGACAACTTCAACGCCTTCTACGACCCGACCATCAAAGAGCAGCACCGCCAGCTGCTCGAAACCCACGCGGGCTTTTCGCTGGTGCGCGGCAGCATCCTTGATCCCGAGGTGCTGAAACGATCGTTCACCACGCGCCCTGACGTCGTCGTGCACCTCGCGGCGTGGGCGGGCGTGCGCCCTTC
The DNA here is from genome assembly GCA_044349155.1 of Myxococcota bacterium. Lineage (GTDB taxonomy): Bacteria > Myxococcota > UBA727 > UBA727 > VGSZ01 > VGSZ01. The sequence continues at coordinate 1,062 of JBIKRQ010000033.1, read as the reverse complement.
GATCGAGCAGCCCGCCCTGTACCAGCGCGAAAACATCGAAGGCACCGTGGCCGTGATGGACGCGCTGCGCGCATTGCCCACGTCGTCGCAACCGCTGCCGCGCTTTGTGTTTGCCTCGTCGTCGTCGGTGTATGGCGGGCAGCAGAAGGTGCCCTTTCACGAGGACGATCCCGTGATGGAGCCCGTGTCGCCCTATGCGGCCACCAAGCGTTGCGGTGAACTGTTGCTCTACAGCTACACGCACCTGTTCGGGCTGTTCGCCACGTCGCTGCGCTTCTTCACGGTGTACGGCCCGCGCCAACGCCCCGAGATGGCGATCCACAAATTCGCGCAGCTGCTCGTGCAGGGAAAACCAGTGCCCCGCTACGGCGACGGCTCCACCGCACGCGACTACACCTACGTCGACGACATCGTCGCCGGTGTGCTGGCCAGCATCGATCGCACGACGGGGCCAGCGTTTCGCATCTACAACCTGGGCAACTCCGCGACCACGCGCCTCGACGAGCTCATCGACGGGCTCGCTGCGGCGTTGGGCGTGCCGGCGTTGTTCACGCCGCTGCCCGAGCAACCGGGTGATGTGCCGCGCACCTTCGCCGACATTGGCCGCGCGCGCACCGAGCTCGGCTACGACCCACGCACGCCCGTTGCCGATGGCCTGCACAAGTTCGCGCAGTGGTTCTTGCCCCGAGCGCCGTGAGGGTCAGCAGCCCGAACCAGCTCGAGGGCAGCGCGCTGTCCCGGCCATGCAAAAGACGTCGAAACCGATCAAAGCCTTCTGGCCCATCCGTCCGAATCCACTGTGAGGTCCTTGTGAAGCTTCGTTCTCTGATGTCTTGAGTGCGCTCGCCGCGCTTTCTTTTTCCACCGGTTGCGACAGCGATGGAGGTGGTGAAGGCGAAGGTGAAGGCGAAGGCGAAGGCGAAGGTGAAGGTGAAGGTGAAGGCGAAGGCGAAGGCGAAGGTGAAGGGGTGCAGATCAGCTCCTGAGCATGCGCAGCTGACGACGTCGATCGGGCGAACGATCGAGGCGCCCTCGCCTGCAGTGGCATAGCCGGGGTCATGC
>JBIKRQ010000299.1:0-7877 GCA_044349155.1 Myxococcota bacterium | reverse complement strand
GGTGACGGTTCGGGTGGAGCAGCCATGGCAGACCGCGAAAAGTTCGATCAGATTGCGCAGTCCGACTTCCACAACCAGCGTGGCATCGAGCTGGCCGACCGCGGTTGGCTCGACGAAGCGATCAAAGAGTTCAAAAAGGCCGTGGAGCTCGACGGCGACAGCGCCCACGCCCACGACAACCTGGCCACCGTGCTCGCCGAAAAAGGCCTGCTGCGCGAGGCGTTGAAAGAATACCTCGTCGCCATCGAGCTCGAGCCGCAGTCGCCCACGGCCCACTACAACCTCGCCTGCTTCCTCGCGACGCACGGTCACGACCTCTCGGTGCGCGAGTACAAAGAGACCATCGAGCTCGAGTGGGACTACCCCGACGCCCACTTGAACCTCGGCCTCACCCTCGCCGAGCGCGGCTTGTTCGACGAGGCGCTGCAGGAGTACCAGCACGCCCTCGCCATCGACCCGAAAGACCCGGTCGCCCGCCACGAACTCGCCACGGTGCTCATGGACATGGCCCGCCCCGGCGAGGCCATCCCGCTGTTGCGCGACGTCGTGAAGAACGAGGCCACCAACCTCGACGCGTGGGTCGACCTCGGCAACTGCTACGCCACGAAGGGCATTTACTCCGAGAGCGAGCGCGCCCTGAAAAAGGCCCTCGAGCTCGACGCCAAAGACCTCATGGCCAACTACCACATGGCCGCGTTGCGGGCCGCGCAGGGCGACGCCACCGGCTGCCTCGCCTCGCTCGAAGTGGCAGCACAAGCCGACAAAGAACGCGTGCGCGCCTGGGTCGAGGGCGACCGCTTCTTCGACCTCGTGCGTCGTCTGCCCGAGTTTGCCGCGTTGTTCGAAGGCTGAGCGCCTCGGTCCACAAGCGGAAAACGACGAAACAAAAACGGCGGCCGAGGCCGCCGTTTTCGTGGTGAACGATGTGGAACGAGGCACAGGCCTCACTCCATCATGCCGCCCACGGCAGCGCCCACGCCGGCACCGAGCACACCGCCGACGACGAGGCCGGTGACGCCGCCGATGACGCCGCCCACCACCATGGCCACCTGACGGTCGCCGTCGCTCACGGGCGCAGGAGGGTCGCCGCTGGGGGCCACCAGGTAGCCGATGCCAACGCCGCCAGCGCCGCCCAGCACGAGGCCGCCGAGGCCGCCGATGAGTGCACCACCCACCGCCATGCCGGTGACCGCGGGCGAGCAGCAACCACAGCAGTCGCCGCCGTTGTTGCCATTGCCGTTGTTGCCGTTGTTGGGCTGGTCGGGGTTCGGCGTGCGGGGCGCGCGGGGCGTCCGTGGGTTGCGCGGCTTGTCGCTCGGCGGACGCGTCACACGACGACGTTCGTCGGGCTTCGGCTTGAGCGGCTTGCTTGGCGTGGGGTCGACCGGGGCGGGTCTGCCGGGCTCGCTGGGAGCCGTGGGCGTCTTGGGCGTGCGCGGCTTGGTCGGACGCCTGGGCGCCGGGGTGGAATCGGTGTCGTCCTCGTCGCCTTCTTCCTCGTCGTCGTCCTCGTCGGGAGCAACGGGCGCGATCGGCTTCGTTGGGACATCGATCTGCTTGCGCTCTTTGGCGCGACGGATGGCATCGGCGTCGGCAACGACAGCACCCGCGACCACGTCATCAGGGAGGGCCGCCGCCGACGTCGACATCGACAGGCAAGCGGCCACAGCAACGGCAAGGAGTTTGGAGCGAGGCGTGTAACGAACCGACATGAAACCTCCGACGTTGCCTTCGACGGTTCCATACACCGCCGATCTGTGACGTGCGTCGCTGAAACACCAGGTGTCAGCCTTCGTAGTCCGACAGCGGCGGGCAGGTGCAAATGAGCGTGCGGTCGCCCAACACGTTGTTCACGCGCCCCGACGTCGGCCAGTACTTGTTCTTCTGCGTCGACGCCGTCGGAAACACCGCCTGCTCGCGGCTGTAGGGGCGATCCCACGACGACGACATCGCCACGGCTGCGGTGTGCGGCGCCATCTTGAGCGCGTTTTTGTCGCGCGGCTGCTCGCCCTTTTCGACGGCGGCGATTTCGGCGCGGATGGCCAACATGGCCTCGACAAAGCGGTCGAGCTCGGCGAGGGGCTCAGACTCCGTCGGCTCCACCATCAGCGTGCCCGCGACGGGGAAGCTGAGGGTGGGGGCGTGAAAGCCGTAGTCCATCAAGCGCTTGGCGACGTCTTCGGCTTCGATGCCGCTCGTGGCCTTGAACTGCCGCACGTCGAGGATGCACTCGTGGGCGACGCGACCGCCGGCGCCCTTGTAGAGCACCGGAAAGGCTCCCTCGAGGCGCTTGGCGATGTAGTTGGCGTTGAGGATGGCGAACTCGGTGGCCTGCTTCAGGCCCGCCGCACCCATCAGGCGCAAATAGGCCCACGAAATCAGCAGGATGCTGGCGCTGCCCCACGGTGCTGCACTCACGGGACCGATGGCCTTGTCGCCGCCCGTCTGCACCACCGGGTGGCCCGGCAGAAATGGCGCGAGGTGCTTGGCCACGCCGATCGGACCGACGCCCGGGCCGCCACCGCCGTGTGGGATACAGAACGTCTTATGCAAGTTGAGGTGGCAGACGTCAGCGCCGATGTCGCCGGGGCTGCACAGGCCCACCTGCGCGTTCATGTTGGCGCCGTCCATGTAGACCTGCCCGCCCGCGGCGTGCACGACCTCGCACATCTCCTTGATCGAGGCCTCGAACACGCCGTGCGTCGAGGGGTACGTGATCATGACCGCGCCGAGGTTCTGCTTGTGCTGCTCGGCCTTGGCCTTCAGGTCGGCGACGTCGATGTTGCCGTCGCTGTCGCACTTGACGACGACGACCTCGAAGCCCGCCATCACCGCCGTGGCCGGATTGGTGCCGTGGGCCGACTGCGGAATCAGGCAGACGCGACGGTGGGTGTCGCCGCGGCTCTCGTGAAATGCGCGAATCACGAGCATGCCCGCGTATTCGCCCTGGCTGCCGGCGTTGGGCTGCAGGCTCACGGCGGCAAAGCCGGTGATTTCGCACAGACCGCGGCTGAGCTCGTCGATGACCTGGGCGTAGCCCGCCGCGTCTTCGATGGGCGCAAACGGGTGCAGACCACCAAAGGCGCGCCAGGTCACCGGCGTCATCTCGGTGGTGGCGTTGAGCTTCATGGTGCACGAGCCCAGCGGGATCATGCCGTGCACAAGGCTGTAGTCCTTCTGCTGCAGCGAGAAGATGTAGCGCAGCATCTCGGTTTCGCTCTTGCCCGAGCGGAAGATCGGATGCGTGAGGAACGACGACGACCGCGTCACCGCCGCGGGCCACGTCGTCGACGGTGCTGCCGCCTTCGCTGTGCCCGCGTTTTCGTGCGCGAACAGTGCAAGCAGCTGGTCGACGTCGGCGTCGGTGGTGGTCTCGTCGAACGACACGCCCAGCGTGGTGGTGTCGATGTTGCGCAACGTGATGCCCGCAGCGCGCGCGCGCACCCAGATCGACTCCATCACTTCGGCGACGCCACCCTTGGAGCCAGCCCCCTTCGTCGTCGTCACAGCGATGGTGTCGAAGAACGTGCCGTGCTTGATGGCAAAGCCCGCCGCGGCGAGACCGGTGGCGAGTTTTTCGGCCCTGGCGTGCACGCCGCGGGCGATGTCGACGAGGCCGTCGGGCCCGTGCCACACGGCGTACATTGAGGCCATGATCGCCAACAGCACCTGCGCTGTGCACAGGTTCGAGGTGGCCTTCTCACGACGGATGTGCTGCTCACGCGTCTGCAGCGCCATGCGCAACGTGGGCTTGCCCTGCATGTCTTCCGACACGCCGATCAAGCGACCGGGCATCGCGCGCGCGTGGGCCTTCTTCGTCGCCATGAACGCCGCGTGCGGGCCGCCGTAGCCCATGGGCACGCCGAAGCGCTGGGTGGTGCCGACGACGATGTCGGCCCCCTGCTCACCCGGCGACGTCATCAGGCACAGCGCGAGCGGGTCGGTGGCGACGATCGCGTAGGCATGGGCTGCGTGGGCCGCCGCGATGAACGCGCTGAGATCGCGCACGCGCCCGTCGGTGGCGGGGTTCTGCACAAACACCGCCGAGACCGAGGCGTGGTCGGCGAAGGTGTCGACGTCGTCGACCACCACCGAAACGCCCAACGCCGTCATGCGCGTGTGCACCACCGCGATGGTTTGCGGGTGCGTGTCGACGCCGACGAAGACCTGCTTCGGCGCGTCTTCACCGCGCAGGCGCAGGGCCATGGCCATCGCTTCGGCCACGGCGGTGCCCTCGTCGAGGAGGCTGGCGTTGGCGATCTCCATGCCCGTCAGGTCGACGACCATGGTCTGGTAGTTGAGCAGTGCCTCGAGGCGGCCCTGCGAAATCTCGGCCTGGTAGGGCGTGTAGGCGGTGTACCAGGCGGGGTTCTCGAGGATGTTGCGCTGGACAACGCCGGGCACGACGACGTCGTGGTAGCCCATGCCCAGGTAGCTCTTCGTTGGCTTGTTCTTCGCCGCAATCGCCGTGAGTTCCTGCAACAGCGCTGCTTCCGACGACGGTGCGGGCAAGTCGAGTTCGCGCGGCAGGCGAATGTTCGCGGGGACCGTTTGCGCAATCAGCGCGTCGAGGGTCGGCGCACCGACGACGTCGAGCATGTGGGCAAGGTCAGCGGAGCGAGGACCGATGTGGCGCGAGACGAAGGCAGTCATGTGGCACCCGGAAAGCGTGGAAGGCGAAGCCGCGCCTTAGCAGGGTTTGTCGTCGTCGGCAGGCCTGGATTTGCCAGCTGATTTCGACGCCTGGCGTCATCGCCGCACACGTTTGATGGGCGGGGACGCGACAACACGGCAAAGCCGGCTTTCTCTTCGAGGCTCAGTGTTCTTCAGGGTCGTTGCGCAGTTGCTCGCGTGGCGCTGACAGCCAGCACGAGAATGACCTGTGTCTTCTTCGTGTACCGGTACAAGACCAGGTGCCCGGTCTCGACGAGGACCCTCAAGCGAAGCCCCTTGTTGCGACGGAGCGTCGCGAGTGGCGCGCTCTCAGGAAACTGCATGAGCAACTCGAGCGCGCCGGTAAACTCTTCCTCAAACGCATTTGCGCGCGCCGGATGATGCTCCTGCCAGTTCCTCGTCGTCGCGAGCAGGTCTCTGAATCCGACCTTGGAAAACTCGACCCGCGCCTTCATCGCCGAAGGGCACGCAGTGCGGTCATTGCAACGTCCGCAGAAACAACATCGCCTTCGTCGGCCGCGTCGAGTGAGCTGAGAATCTCGTCCTCGCGCTCGCGCGGAAAGTCGTACTCGACGTCACTGCGGTCGAGCATGAGCACCTGCGCAACAAGCTCGGCGACAGAGACACCTTCGGCCTCGGCACGCGCCTGGAGTGCTGCCGCTCGCTGTTCGGTGAACTCAAGCATCACGCTGACCATGGGTCCATCCTAGAGACTCCCAATGGCTGCGTCGACCGTCCCGCGACCAGTCGACAAACGCTACGGAGCCGGTGGATTGCACGTCGCGGTCACGCCGCCGCTCACGACGACGATGTCGAGGGTGCACGCCACAGCGCCGCTCTCGTCGCGCTGCACCAGCACCTTCGCTTTGCCGAGCGGCACGGCGTTGATCACGAGGCGTGCATCGCCGTTTTCGTCGGCGACCGCGTGGGCCACCGCTGTTGTGCCCGTCGACATCGTGATCGTGGCCGTGGCCGACCCGGTGTTCGGGCGCAAGAAGCGCACGTAGTCGACGAGGGCCTGCACGTCGTCGGGGCGCGTTTTCAGGTCGGGGTTGGCGGGCATCATCGGGCTGCGGCTCACGGCGGCACCGCCGTCGAGGATCGCCTTTTTGATGTCGCCGTCGCTGACGGTGCCCTGCCAGATGACGTCGTCGAGGTGCTGCGGCTCAGGCTTGATGCGCCGCGCGCCCACACCGTCGGCAGCGCCGCTGTCGCCGTGACACAGCACGCACCGCTGGGCGTACAGCGCCGCCCCAATCTCGAGCGACTCCTGCTTCGGCGTCGTGGGCCACGGTGCGGGCGGCACCACGCCCTGCACCACCACAGTGACCGTGGCCGCAAACGACGACGGTGCTTTGAACGACGGCAGCGTCAGCGTGGGCATGGTGGTGGGTTTCGTCGTCGACGTTGTGGGCTTCGCCGGCGCTTTCGCGGGAGCGGGAGCGGCAGCGGTCAACGACAAGGCGAGCGCAAGAGCAAGCATGCCCCATGAGTACCAGCGACGGCGTGCGCCTCAAAACATCGCGGCTCAACGCCTCGTTCTTGCGCCCGCAAACGAAAAACGCCGTCGGTGCATGCTGCAACCGACGGCGTCAGACACGACCGAGAACGACGACGTCAGCCGCCGCCCGCTGCAGCAAACCGGAAGCGCGTGAAGCCCGCCTCGCCGCAGGTGCGCATCACCTTGGACAACGTGGCGTAGGGCAACCGCTTGTCGCCCTGGATGAGCACGACGGGGATCTTGCTCTCGTCGTCGGCAGCGCCCGGCTGAGCGCCCGCGGCCACGAGTTCTTTGAACCGATCCTGCAGGTGCGTGTAGAGCGGCACGATCCGCGAATCGCGCTTGGCGTCGAGCAGCTTGCCGTCGAGGTTGCCCGACTGCAGGACGACGACTTCCTTCTCGTTCACGGTGATCGAGTTCAAGCCGACAACGACAGAGATGAGGTCGCCCGCTTCGGCCGCCGTGGCCGACGACTTCGGCAGCTCGATGTCACGACCCGCCGTGAGCCGGTCTTCCTGCACCGAGTTGGCGATGATCAGAAAGAACAACAAGTTGGCGTTGATGTCGATCAGCGGCGCGAGATCGAGGGGCCGCAGCTTGAGGCCTCGGTTCCGCTTCTTTTTCTTCGGCAGGTACTCGGTCGACATCGTCAGGGCTCCACGCGCGGCGTGTCGGCGTCGGTGACCAGCTCAGAAAGCACGGGACGCGAGAACATCGGGATCTTCTTTTTCGGATCGAGCACCGACGGCACTTCGCGGCTGGCGTCCATGGTCTTCACGATCTCTTCGAACAAGATGCCCTGCTCGGGGAAGATCATGATGTTCTTGGTTTCGGGCGCGACCTTCTTGATGGCCCACAGTTCCTGGCTCAGCGTTTTCGTGTCGAGCTGACCATCGCCGCTGCGCGGAATGGTTTTGTCGACGGGCGTGAACACCGCGTTTTTGTCGGCGGGCTCGCCACTGGCCTTGAGCAGGAAGCCATCGGCGCGGACCTCGACGCTGACGTCGACGGCTTTGCCCGTGGACACTTCGCCCGTCGACAACGCCGGCACAGCCGCGTTCAAGGTCTTCAGCTGCAGCAACGTCACCGTGGCGAGCAGGAAGAAGAGCATGTTGGCGAGAACGTCGACGAGGGCGGCCAGGTCGACTTCGCTCTCATGGTGTTCGCGACGACGAGACATGGTTAGCGCGCCGACTGTTGCTTGAGCTTGGCTTCACGCGCGGCCTGGCTGATGTGCGAGGCGATGGTGAGGCTGATCTCTTCCATCTGGTCGAGCAGCCGTTCCTGACGGTGGCTGAAGAACGTGGCGAAGAACGAGCCCGGGATGGCGACGATAAGACCCATCGCCGTGGCGTTCATGGCGACCGAAATACCGCGCGCCAGAATCTCTTGCTTCTGACCCGAGTCGCTCACACCGAGACCGCCGAAGGCCTCGATCATGCCGAACACCGTACCGATGAGGCCGATGAGGGTACCGAGGTTGCCGAGCATGGCGAGAAACGACGTGAGACCCATCAGCCGCGGCATGGCCTCGAGCTGGGCGGACTCCATCGCGCGCACGAGGTCGCGCTCGCCGGCGTTGGCCTTCATCAAGCCCGCGCGGGCGACGTGGCAGACGGGGTGCTTGGGGCTGATCGAGGCGATGCGGAGGGCCTTGTTCAGGTCCATCTCGGTGAGCGCCTGCTCAAGGGCCTTTTTGAAG
>JBIKRQ010000032.1:0-28620 GCA_044349155.1 Myxococcota bacterium | reverse complement strand
ATTCTCACCGAGGCGATCAACAAGACGCCGCACACGGTGTTGCTGCTCGATGAAATCGAAAAAGCGCACCCCGAAATCTTCAACATCCTGTTGCAGGTGATGGACCACGGCAAACTCACCGACAACAACGGCAAGCCCGCCGACTTCCGCCACGTCGTGCTCATCATGACGAGCAACGTTGGTGCACGCGATTTGGCGCGCGCGAAGATTGGCTTTGGCGACACCATCAACTTCGGCGGTGACGACGTCGCCTACAAAAACATGTTCACGCCCGAGTTCCGAAACCGGCTCGATGCGCGCATCGCCTTCGACGCGCTCAAGCCCGAGGCGATGGAAAAGATCGTCGCCAAATTCATCCGCGAACTCGAAGCGCAGCTGGCCGATCGCAAGATCACGTTGGCCATCACCGACGAGGCCAAGCGCTGGCTCGGCGAGAAGGGCTACGACAAGGTGCTCGGTGCGCGTCCGTTGCAGCGCGTGATTCGCGACGAGGTGAAGCGCCCGCTCACCGAGGAGATCCTGTTCGGCGCGCTGGAGCACGGCGGTCACGCGATCATCGACCTCGATGCCGACGCCGAGCTTCGCTACGAGGCCGAGACGAAAGAGGGGCCGCAGAAGGGCCGCCTCGTGTTTCGCTACGAAGCGGTGGTGGCGATCGACAAGGCGATGGCGCCGGCCTGACGTCGACGACAACCGAGGACGACGGAACACCGGAGCTTGCCTCCGGTGTTTCTTTTGTGCGCGTGCAGTCCTGTGCGCGGCGGGTATCGTTCGCGCTGGGGTGTTTCATGAAGATGCTGTGGTCTGCGTTGGTGGTGCCCGTGCTCGCGTCGTGCGCCGTCGTCGAGCCCGAAGCAAACGAACCCGTACCCGCACGCGAACTGGTGCCGGCACCGCTGCCCGAGAACCTGCCGGATGCCGCCGCGCGCGCGCTCTCGTCCCGTGCTGATGGTCGCGCCGAGCAGGCGGCCCTCGTCGTCGACCGCGACCGCTGGGTGGCGAGCGAGGACACCTATGCGCGCGTGGCTGCTGACTTCGCCGCCATCGAGCGGGACCTGCCCGCCGTGAACTTCGGCTTCGTCAACGGTGACGCACCACGAGGCGTGCATGGGTCGTTTGTCTACGCCGACGACGAGGCGGTCGCGGCGGCCAACGCACAAGCGCTCGTGTCGGTGACAGCGTTGGCCGAAGCGCTCGGCGGCGAAGTGGTGGACGCCGACGAGAACTCCTTCTCAGCGTCGTGGCCGGCGCGTCTGCAACCAGAGTTCATTCGCGAGGTCTTCTCGGCGATTGACAGCGTCCAGTTCGCCTTCCCCGGCGTCGAGGAAACCCAGGACGGGCCGGTTGTCGAGGTTGAGCAGTTCGAGGTCGACGGCAAGAACGTGTGGCTCATGCTCAACTTTGGCGGCGACTGCCCCGAAGGCTGCACTGAACTCGAGGCATCGCGGGTGCGTGTGGAAAAGGTCGGCGACGCGCTCACCGTAGACCTCCTGGGCACGTTCTCGACGGGCGAGGCGTGCCCCGAGTGGCTCGCGGTGCTTCAAGGCGTCTGCGAGCGTTACGCGGCGCCTACGGACCCGTAAGCATCCGGCGCAGCGTGCTGATGGCGGTTGGCTGTGCGCGATGCCGCTGCTCGCGCGCTTGAGCCGCGTGCAGTTCGACGAGGAACGCGTCGTCGTCCCGGACGTGGCTGCGCGTGTTCACGTCGAGCCGGCGTACCTGCCGCAGCACCGTCCGACTCACGCCGAGCTGCGCGCCCTCTTCGCGGATCAGCCCAGCGTTGAGTGGCAGCACGATGAGCGATGCGCCGTACGCAGCAACAAACACCACCGCCAACGGCGCCACCACGTCGTGCACGCCGACGAGGGCAAGGCCGCTGCAGCTCGTGGGGATCCCCACCAACAACCAGCTCAGCGGGCGTTGCCAGCGGCGCTCCACACCGAGCAACGCCCGCCAGAGGGCGAGCGCTGTGTCGTCGTCGAGGTCTTCGAATCTGGTGACCACCGCGAGTTCGGCGCGGGCGGTCGTCAGCGCGGCCACGGGCTGCTCAGGTGGCCGTGCGTTGCGCACGATCAGGTGCGGCCGTTGGCGTCGACGAGGCTGTAGCTGAAGCCATTGCCACCCACCGCGGCGAGGAAGCGCCGGTATTCGTCGGGCGGCAGGGTCTGGCAGCCGATGGACTGCGGCGAGTCGACGTTGCCCGGATGAAACAAGATCTCGGTCATGGTCGAGCGCTTCGCGATTTCGGCATCGGAGAAGCGGCCATCGCCGTTGGTGTCGCGCGTGCCCGGAATGTTGCCCGAGCCGTCTTTCGTGCGCACGTGCCACGACGCCATGCCGTTGTCCTTCGAGCGCACGCCGTTGGGCACGACGTCGAAGTTGCCGCTGCGGATCATGCCGACGGCGCTCACCAGCGACGACGTCTTCTGGCCCGCATGCGTGCTGCCGCGCAGCTCGGTGACGCTGCCGTTTTTGTTGAGCACGACGAAGGTGTCGTCGTAGGCGCGGGCGCTGGTGCTCGCGTGGGTGTTGCCGCTCTTGTCGATGCCGCGCACACCGAGGACGACGGGCTTGTTGCTGGTGAGCGGATCTTCGCCACCGTTTTGCATCACGATGTTGCGGTAGTGCGCGAACTTCTCGGCCTGGCTTGCACCAACGGGCGCGAGGGTGACCGGTGTGGTTCCGTTGTTGGGCGACGAGTTGTTCGCGGCACCGTTGCGACGACGAGCGGCGTCGAGTTCGGCCTGACGCTGAAAGTCCGCACCCGTTTGACCGGGGATGCGATCTTGCGTCGACGGCGTGAGGCCGCCTTCGGTGCCGTTGCGACGGGGCGCAGCACCAGCCGGTGTCTTGAGTTCGCGCAGCGTGTCGGGCCCGATGACGCCGTCGGCGCTGAGACCGCGGCTGCGCTGAAACGCGACCACGGCGGCCTGGGTTCTGCTGCCGAAGTCGCCGTCGACGTCGATGTTGTGTCCGTGGGCCACAAGGAGGGACTGCGCTTCGCGGACGCTGTCGTTCTGCTGGCCCTTGCTGACGATGCCGCCGCGATCGATCTGTCCTTGCAGGTGCGTGGCAGGTGGCAGCGCAGTGGATGACGAACGGAGCGACGTAACGGGCATGACAGAACCTCTTGCTGTGGGCTGTATCGGCAATCGTTGCCTGCACGGACCTCGGTCACATGACGGAGACAAACGGTAGCCGCGCGGGGCTGACCTGGGCGTTGCGCGTTGAGTGCCGTGCCGGTTTGAGGCAAGACAGGTCCATGCGCGTCTCTCCCGCCGTCGTCGTCGCCGTTACTGCGTGCTCGCTTGGGGCCACTTCGTGCCTCGAACTCGATCGTGTCGACGATCTCGGTGCGGGTGATGTGCGCCTGGTCGTCGAGCAGGACGGCGCCGTCGTCGACAACGCGGTCGTCCGAGCGCTCAGCGCCCGCGTCACGGTCAGCGACGCAAACGGCGCCGCCCAGTTGCACGCGCTGCCCGTTGGGCAGTGGCCGTTGGTGATCACCGTCGACGACAACGACGACGGCGTCGCCGACGCCGCCGCGATCGATGCGCGCCCCGTCCTGAATGACGTCGGGACCGCCGTCACCTCGGACTTCACGGGCTTCGACCTCGGCACGGTTGAACTGGTGGCCACGGGATCGCTCGCCGGCACCGCCCCATCGTGCGCCGCCGAAGAACTGTGCCGCGTCGTCGTGGTGCGCACGGTCACCGACGCCGAGGGCGCCGCCTTCACCATGCCGGTTGAGGCGAGCGTTGGCGTCGTCGCCGGTGCGTGGCGCATCGACGGTCTTGCAGCCGGCACGGTCTCCGTCGTCACGTTCGCCTGGGACCGTGGTGCGTTGCAGCCGCTGGTGGCGGCGACGCGGCCCACGCGCTTTGGCGTCGTTGAAGCAAACGTCGGTGACACTGGCGTGGTCGCTGTCGTCGACACCGCTGCCGCCGTCGCCACCACCACGCTCGCGTTTCGCGCGGCGGAAGGCGTGCTCGAGCGTGCCTCGGGCGAGGCCAACTACTTCGTGCCCACCGCGACCACCACGGCCACGGCCGACGGCGCGTCGTCGACGATTGCCCAATTGTCGGCCGATGCGCCGTCGTCGTCGGTGCAGGTGCCTGCCGGTCTGCTGGACGTCCGCGTGCAGCTCGACATCGGCGTGGGCGCGCTGTTCAACGTTGTTGTCGTGCCCGACGGTGCGCCGCTCGTGGCGGTCACGATCGGGACGTCGACGTGCTCGGTGATCGATGACGGCGTCGACTGCAACGGCGACGGCAACAACGATGCGACCGATCTCGACGGCTCCGGCACCATCGACCTGGCCGACGTCGACCTCGACCACAACGGTGCCGTCGACAGCGCCGACGCCGACCTCGACCACGACGGTGTCGCCGACAGCACCGAGCCCACCGCGTGCCGCGTGCCAGGTGTTGGCGCCGACCGCGACGCCGACTGCCTGTGCGATCTCGTCGACCCGTTCCCCGACTGTGCTGGCAACGACCCGCTCGCGTGCGATGTCGTTGTGCCCGCCGTCTGCGAGTAAGCGCACGACCTCGTCGTCGTGACGCAGGGTGCGACATGCGCCCACCCATCCACATCGTCCAGACCGTCCCAGCGCTTGCCCCCGCTGGCGGGGTTCGGCGTAGCCTGCGCGCCGCGTCGGCCGGCTCGTGGTCGTCGTTGTTGTTCCGCTGACCGGATCGCCGCCTGCACCGCCTGTACCCAAGGGGACACCGTGACCGCTTCTGCCTCCAATCCGCTGCGCCAGGGTCTCACTGAAGACCGCACGCCCGAGCCCTGCACCGTCGTCATCTTTGGCGCGTCGGGCGACCTGACGAAGCGCAAGCTGGTGCCCGCGCTCTACTCGTTGATGGCCGAGCGCCTGCTGCCGCCGTCGTTCGCCGTGGTTGGATTTGCGCGCAAAGAAGTCAGCGATGCGCAGTTCCGCATCGACATGAAGGAGTGGTGCGGGAAGTTCGCGCGCCACAAGCCCACCGACGAGTTGTGGAACCAGTTCGAGAAGGGCGTGTACTTCCACACGGGCGACTACGACGACCCAGCGGCGTACATCGCGCTCAAGGAGCGCCTTGATGCCATCGACAAAGAGCGCGGCATTGCCGGCAACCGCGTGTTCTACATCTCGACACCACCGTCGACGTTCCCGATCGCGGTCAAGCAGCTCAACGACAACGGCCTGATCAACAAGAGCACCGACGGCCCGTTCACCCGCGTGATCATCGAGAAGCCGTTTGGTACCGACCGCGACAGCGCGCGCCTGCTCAACGAGCACTGCCTGCGTCATCTGCGCGAAGACCAGATTTACCGCATCGACCACTACCTCGGAAAAGAGACCGTCCAGAACCTGATGGTCTTCCGGTTCGCGAACGCGTTCTTCGAGCCACTCTGGAACAACCGCTACATCGACAACGTGCAGATCACCGGCGCTGAAGCGATCGGCATCGAGGGCCGCGGCGGCTACTTCGACAACGCCGGCATCCTGCGCGACATGGTGCAAAACCACCTCTTCCAGGTGATGGCACTGACGGCGATGGAGCCGCCGGTGTCGCTCAACGCCACCGACCTGCGCGACGAGAAGGTCAAGGTGCTCAAAGCCCTTCGGCCGATCCCCGATGGTCGCTTCGACGAGTTCGTGGTGCGTGGCCAGTACCGCGCTGGCAGCGTTGGTGGGCGCGCGATTCCGTCGTACCAGGAAGAGACTGGTGTCACGGCGGGCTCGACGACGGAGACCTACGTCGGCCTCAAGATGTTCATCGACAACTGGCGCTGGGCGGGCGTGCCCTTCTACCTGCGCTCGGGCAAGGCGATGGCGAAGAAGGTCACCGAGGTCGCCCTCGTGTTCAAAGACGCGCCGCACCGCTTGTTCGGCGAGAAGTCGTCGACGGAGCCCAACGTGTTGTCGATCCGCATCCAGCCCGACGAGGGCATCTCGGTGCGCTTCGGCTCGAAGGTGCCGGGCAACACGCTCGACATCCATCCCGTGAACATGGAGTTCCGCTACGGCACGTCGTTTGGCACCGAGCCCCCCGAGGCCTACGAGCGCCTGCAGCTCGATTGCATGCTCGGCGACCAGTCGCTGTACACGCGCGCCGACGAGGTCGATGCGAGCTGGCGCTACATCAGCCGTATCCACGAAGAGTGGAAGCGCAGCTTTGTGAAGGGCATCCCCACGTACGAGGCCGGCACCTGGGGCCCCGACGAGAGCGACGCAATGCTTCGACGCTCAGGCAACACCTGGCGTCGTCTCTAGCAACACGCAGCGAGCGCTGACGACGTCGATATGGCGTCGTCGGCGTTGTGAGTGAACGTCCTCGAGCGCGGGGCAGGGCATGAGGCAGGCAGACATGATCGACACGAAGGCAAATCCAGCAGCACCCGCAGGCACCCCGCTCGGCGGGATGGCGGTCGCTGTCGACGTCGCGGGCATCGAGAAAGAGCTCGCGTCGTTGTGGCGCACGCAGTCGCAGGAGCAGTCGAAGGCGCTCACGCGGGCGTGTGCGTGGAACCTGATCGTCTACACCACCGACGACGACGCGGCGGCGCGCGCGAAGCAGTTCGCCGACAAGCTCGTGTCGTCGGTGCCCACGCGCACCATCCTGGTGAAGAACCAGCCGTATGCGTCGACGGGCAAGCCCATCGAGGCGTGGGTCTCGGCCAACTGCCACATCGGCGCTGGCGGCGGCAAGCTGCTGTGCACCGAGGAGATTCACATCGAGAGCCGCGGCAAAGGCGCTGAGCATGTGCCGGGTTTGTTGCGCGCCCTCGTCGTGCCCGACGTGCCCACGGCTCTGTGGTGGGCCGGCGCGCCGCCCGACAACGCGGCCGCGGTGCGGTTGTTGCTGTCGGGTGTGGATCGCCTGATCGTCGATACCGGCGCCGCTCCCGAGGGCGGCTTGTCGCGGCTGGCGCACGTTGGTGGTCTGCTCGACGGTGTCACCCTGGTCGACATGAACTGGCTGCGCACGGCGTCGTTGCGGAGCCTGCTGGCGTCGTTGTTTGATGCACCAGGTGGGCATCAGCCGCTGTGGAACATTGCTCGCGTGAAGGTGTCGACGTCGTCGATGTCGGCGGCGCGGCTCATGCTGGGCTGGCTCACGTCGCGCTTGAAGTGGACCGTGCAGGAACGCATCCCGCGCAGCAGCGGTGCGTCGTGGCGGCTGCTGTCGCGCGAAGAAGAGCCGATCAACGTCGACGTGGAACTCGTGGCGCAGGCGGTGCGGGGCAGCGGCCTTGATCGGCTGGTGCTCGAAACGACCTCAGGCGTGCGCTACGGCTTCGCGGCCACCGATGGCGCCGTCGTGCAGGTCGAAGGCCCAGGAGCGCTGGCGCGGGCTTTCAGTGCGCCTGAGCCCCCCGACGAGCAGTTGTTGGTGGCGGCCCTGGGAACCCGCGGGCGCGATCGCCTCTCGGGCGTGGCGTTGCACCGAGCTCTCGAACTGGACCGCTGACGCACGACGTCAACGGATCGCGTCGTCACCGGCGTCGTGTGTGCTATGCACCGCGGCGCCGAATCTTTTTCGATTCTTTGGATCGACGTCGTCACAAGGAGCGCACATGGCCACGGACATCAAGGCCCACATCACGGGCACCATCTGGAAGATCAAAGCTGCCGTGGGCGACACCGTCGAAGAAGGCGACACGCTGATCATCATCGAGTCGATGAAGATGGAGATGCCGATCGAGGCCATGGACCCGGGCACCGTCGTCGAGGTCCGCTGCACCGAAGGTCAGCCCGTGGCCGAAGGCGACGTGCTCATGGTCATCAACGACTGAGCCATCGCACTCGCACTCGCACTCGCACTCACGCGAGCGCGAGTTCGAACGACGACGGCAGTGGGGCTTCGTACACCTCGCCGTCGAGCTCGACGCGTGCGGCATGCAGGCACTGGCGTGGCACCGTGAGCAACGCCCTCTGCTCGTCGGTGAGCGCGTAGCGCGTGAAGGCGTCGAACCACGCTTCACCCATCTGGTACAGCTTGTCGCCGACGATCGGGTGCCCGATCGCCGCGAGGTGCGCGCGCAGCTGATGCTGTCGGCCCGTCTCGGGGTGACACCGCACCAACGACTTCGTGCGCGCAGCGTTGACGGCCACGGGCTCCACACGCGTGACGCTGGGCGCACCGTCGACATCGACCACCATCTTGATGCGCACCAAACCCCGATCGCCTTGCAGGGCCAGCGGCAGGTCGATGCGCTGCTCAGCGTCGAGCACACCGTCGACGACGGCGAGGTACTGCTTTTTCACCTTGCCCGCCGCGAAGCCCTGCTTCCAACGACGTTCCACCACGCCGTCGTCGGCACACACGAGCACGCCCGACGTTTCGCGATCGAGGCGGTGACACGGATTCGCCGGCGTGCCGTTTCGCCGGAGCCAGCTCGTCAGCGTGGCGTGCAGGTAGCGGGCGGTCGGGTGCACGGCGAGGTCGCCCGGCTTGTCGACGACAAGGATGCCGTTGCCGTGATGCAAGATCGTGGGCGCCTCGACGATGTCGTCGGGGTCGTCGGGGGGCAGGCGCCACAACTCGATGAGCGTGCCTTTGACCAGACGCTCGTCGACGGCAGGGACGCGCGTGCGGTCGCCCTCGACGATGCGGAAGTCGCCGGCCGCCACGACGCTGTTGGCCCGCTCGAGGCCCAGACGTCGCACCTTGTGCGCCAACGCCTCCGCAGGTGTGAGGCCGTTGCCGTCGGGGGGCAGGGCCCACCGCGAGCTGACCGCGCGGGGGTCGCCGAAGGCACCACGAGGGAGATCTGTCATCGGCGGGTTGTCCCACAATGCGCGCAGATCGTGTTGTCGATCACGCACACTCTACGATGCTGGTTCCCCCCGGGAGTGCTCATGCTTCGTCCGCGTTTTTTGCTCGCCTCGGTTGCCTTCGCGTCGATGCTCGTCGGCTGCGACAGCTGCAACACCCCGCCCGTCGACGGCGGTGACGAAGGCGAGGGCGAGGGTGAACCCGGCGAAGGCGAAGGCGAGGGGGAAGGTGAAGGCGAGGGTGAGGGCGAAGGCGAAGGTGAGGTCGACGCCGGCTTCACGATCCCCGACGTCGTGGGCGATCCCGACATCGACAACGGCGACAACGCGGTGCTCGACAGCGACTGCGATGGCATCGACGACGAAGAGGAATTCGGCACGTTGTGGCCCGGCGGGCAGGCCACCGATCCTGCGCTGTACGACACCGATGGTGACGGCCTCCCCGACGGTGTCGAGGCCGGCAAGACCATCCCCGTCGACGCGCGCTGTCCGCTCACCACGCTCGATGCCGACGACGCTTCGCGCACGAACCCGACGCTGGTCGATAGCGACCTCGACTGCCTCGACGACAACTACGAAGACACCAACCGCAACGGCCGCTTCGACGAGGGCGAGACCGATCCCACCGAGCCCGACAGCGACGGCGATGGCCTGAGCGACGGCGAGGAAATCGGCTGCAACCGCATCATCGGCGACGGTGGCGGCCTTGGTTCCGATCCCCTCGACGCTGACAGCGACGGCGACGGCCTCAGCGACGCGCTCGAAGTGGAGATCGGCACCGACCCGGGCGAGGCCGACAGCGACGCTGACGGTGTCTCTGACGGCGACGAACTCGCCAACGGCACCGACCCCATCGGCGGTGCTTTGCCCGATGCCGACGGTGACGGCATCGCCGACGTCGACGAAGTGGCCAACGGCACCGACCCCGACAGCGCCGACACCGACGGCGACGGTGTTTCCGACAGCGACGAAGACGAAAACGGCAACGGCATCATCGACCCGGGCGAGAGCGACCCGCGCAGCGTCGACGCCGACTGCGATGGCCTGCGTGACGACGACGAACGCGCCCTCGGCTCGGATGCGCTCGACTTCGACAGCGACGGCGACGGCCTGGGCGACGGCTTTGAGCGCGGCAAGACCGCGTTCATTGAGGTGAGCTGCACGGGCACGTTTGTCGTCGACACCGACCCCGCTACCGTCACGAGCCCGATTCTGCGCGACACCGATGGCGACGGCATCAACGACGGTGTTGAAGACATCGATCGCAACGGTGCGCTCGGCGCGGCGAACCCCGGCGGTCGTCAGGAAACAGACCCCACCAACCCCGACATGGACGCCGACGGCCTGTGCGACGGACCTGGTGCGGTGGCCAACGTGTGCGCTGCCGGCGAAGACCTCAACGGCGACAACTTCACCTCGGGGCTCGAGACCGACCCGCGCGTCGCTGATACCGACACCGATGGCGACGGCATCGCCGACGTGCGCGAAACGGCCAACGGCACAAACCCCAACGACCCCGACACCGACAACGACGGCCTGTGCGACGGCGGCCTCGACGGTGCGGGCTGCGCGGGGGGCGAAGACGTCAACGGCAACGGCCGCGTCGACGTGGGCGAGACCTCACCCCTCGAGAGCGACACCGACTGCGATGCCGTCAACGATGGCGATGAGCGCACGCTTGGCACCACGCCCACGCGCGTTGACAGCGACGGCGATGGCATCCGCGATGGCGTGGAACTCGGCAGGGTTGCACCCGTTGGTGGGGTGTCGACCTGCACCGGTGTCGTCGTCGATCTCGATCCCGCGGTGGCCACCAACTCCGATCCGCGCGCGAGCGATACCGACGCCGACGGCATCCCCGACGGCCTCGAAGACCGCAACCGCGACGGTGCCATCGCCGCTTCGGGCAGCCCGCGTGAAACGTTCCCCAACGACGCCGACAGCGACGACGACGGCTTGTGCGATGGGCCGCGCGACATCGGCACCTGCACTGCCGGCGAAGACAACAACGGCAACGGCCTGCTTGACCCGGGTGAAACAAACCCGCGCGTGGGCGACTTCGACGTCGACGGCGATGGCCTGCGGGGTGTCCTCGATCCGAACGACAGCCGCGTCGATACCGACGGCGACGGCTTGTGCGACGGTGCGATCGCTGTCGCTGGCTGTGTGGCTGGCGAAGACCTGAATACCAACGGTCGCGTCGACACCGGCGAGACCAACAACCAGAAGGCCGACACCGACTGCGACGCCGTGAGCGACAGTGACGAACGGACCGCGGGCACCAACGCGTTGCTCGTCGACAGCGACGGCGACCTCGTCAGCGACGGCATTGAGCTCGGACGCACCGCACGCCTCGATTGCCCCACGGCGCTGCTCGACGCGAACACCGCAACGCGGACGAACCCCCTCGTGCGCGACAGCGACGGCGACGGCCTCAACGACGGCGTCGAAGACTTCAACCGCGACGGCGCGCTTGGGGCGCCGAATCCGCTTGGGCAAGAGACCGATCCGACGCGCCCAGACACCGACGGCGACGGCAAGTGCGATGGTCCTGCGACGGTGGCTGCGACCTGCGTGGCCGGCGAAGACCTCAACCGCAACAACCGTGTCGACGCCAACGAGACCAACCCGCGCATCGCCGACGTCGACACCGATGGCGACGGGCTGACCGATCCCGATGAAGCCACCCGCGGCACCAACCCCAATCTCGCCGACACCGACGCAGACGGCCTGGGCGACGGCGTCGAAGTGCGCACGCGCAACACCGACCCCCTCAGCGTCGACACCGACTGCGACGGCCTCAACGACGGTGCTGAAGTGGCCGCCGGCAGCGACCCGCTCAACAACGACACCGACGGCGACGGGCTCAGTGATGGTCTTGAGTCGGGCACCGTGTGCCGCACCACCGCACCGGCGCAGACGACGACGGCGTGCCTCGCCAGCTGCGACATCGACGCGAACCCCGCCACGACCACGAACCCGACCGCGGCCGACACCGATGGCGATGGCGTCGACGACGGTGCTGAAGACGCCAACCAAAACGGGCGTGTTGATGCGGGCGAACTCAACCCCAACAACAACGCCGACGTTGGCGGCGCAGATGCCGCCGCGTGTGCGGTGCAGAACCTGCGGCAGATCACGTTGGTGACGCGCGCCGATCAGACCGCCGACCTCGTGCTCGCCGTGCCAGAAGCACCATTTGCGGCGGCGAACGCGCAGATCACCACGGTCGTGCAGGGCGGCAGCACACGCGGCGCGATGGTCTTCGACCCAGCCACGCAAACGGTCGGTGTCGCCGTCAAACTCGCGGCAGGCGCGCTCGGTGCGGGCGATGTGAGCGCACAACTCACCCAGCTCGAAACGACGCTCAGCAGCACCGGCACGCGCAACACCTCGGCGACGCAGACGTTCACGACGTGGGACGGTCAGGAAGGCGTCATCGGTCGCTACACCTACAGCGACACCGGCAACGAGCGCGTGCGCAAAGCACTCAACGACATCGTGCTCGCGCGCCTCGCCGGAGCGACCGGCGTGCTCACCGCGGGAGGCAGCGACGACGTGGGCCCCTATAACCTGCAGGTGGAGCTGATTCGTCGTTCTGATGCGTCGACCATCCTCGTTGCAGCGATGGCGCCCACGGCGCGGGTGACGTCGAGCGAGCAGGCGCTGTTCCGCCTCGACGACCTCGCCAACGGTTCGGCGGTCGCGCAGTTTGGCGACGACACCGGCACGCAGTGCGATCGCTTCGAGGTCACGGCAGCGCAGAAGGTCGACTTCATCCTCGTCGTCGACAACTCGGGCTCGATGGACAACGAGCAAGCAGCGGTTGCGACGGCTGCATCCGAAATTGGCTCGCAGTTGTCGGCATCGACCATCGACTTCCGCCTCTCGGTGCTCACCTCTGACGTCGACAACATCGGCAGCGCACAAGCGAATTGGGACGGCGAAGCAGGCAACACCGGATCGCCGCGCCACTGCGACTTCACCAACAACGTCGCCACGTTTCAGACGTGCATCGACAACATTGGCCTTGGCGGCAACGGCGGTGAGAACTTCTTCCGTCCGATGGCGTGCTTGATGGGCCGCGCGGTGACCGGGCCAGGCATCAGCACGAACCTGCTCACGGCCACCAACATCAACGTCAACGCGATCGACGACAGCGGCGTTGGCGGCACCGTGGTGGTGACCACGGGTTCAGCACACGGCTTTCTGGTCGGCGAGCGGATTGCGCTCTCGGGTGTCAACTCGGGCAGCACCTACAACGGCAACTACACCGTCGCTGAAGTGACGAGCACGACGCAGTTTCGCACGCTCGAGGCCGACCCCGGCAACGACAACGACGTGTCGCATGTGAACCGCGGCTCGGTCGTGCGTCGGGATGTGAGCCTCGGTGGTGCTGCCGACGGCGAGGCCTGCGGCCGCAACCAAGACCGTGGCCCCTACAGCGCTGCTGGCAGCTACCTGTCGCCGCCGGGGACGTTCCCGATGCTGCCGCGCGCCAGCAACGATGTGCGCAAGCTGCGCACTGGCGCCAATACCGTGGTGTTGTTCGTGACCGATGCGCCCGAGCAATCCGACGGCGAGTATGCCGGCCTCCCCGAAGGCAATGTCATCGCTGAGATGTCGGTTCCGACGTGGACGGCGTTCTTCAACAACATCGACGGTGCGGGCACTGCCGCGTCGCGCGCGTTTGTTGCTGGCATTGTCTGCCCAGCGGGCAGCAACTGTTCCGACGCCAACACCAATGGCCGGTTCAAGAAGTTCTTCGCCGACATGGGCGGTATCGAGGTCGCGCTGCCGCCCGACAGCGACGCACAGCAGTCGCAAAAGATCCGCGACGGCATTCGCCTCATCCTGCAGCAATCGATCGCGCAGGCATCGCCGTACGTGCTGACGAAGCCGCCGATCTCGGCGTCGATCAAGGTCGCGCTCGACGCGGCGGTCACCACGTTTGGTTCGTGCGACAAAAACGATGTGCCGCGCAGCCGCACCAATGGCTTCGACTACGACGGCGTCACCAACTCGCTCCAGTTCTTTGGCAACTGCCGCCCCACCTTCGACGCCGCCAACCTCGGTCGACGCATCACCACCAGCTACAAGTACTGGATCGAAGACAGCCCCGACCCCGACGGCAACGACGACCCGTGTGCGTTGTGTGAAGACCCGCTCATCTGCGTGAACGATCAGTGCCTGTGTCCGTCGGATTGCGGCGGTGTCCTCGCCGACAACGAGACCTGCGACCCCGTGACGTGCACGCCTGAATGCCTGCCCGACTGCGGTGGCTGCGACGCCGGCTTCACCTGCGACGTCGAGGCGTGTGCTTGCGCGTGCGACGACTGCAACGGCCCCGCACCGGGCCCTGGCTTTGAGTGCCAACAAGACTCGTGCACCTACGAATGCACCGGCTGTGTCGGCGATGCACCAGGCCCGTTCTCGACGTGCAACCTCGCCACCTGCGAGTACGAGTGCGGTGGCTGCGGCGGGCTTGAAGCCCCCAGCGGTCAGGTCTGCAACACCAACGTCGAGGTCTGTGACTTCGAGTGCTTGCCCGACTGCGGCGGCTGCGGCGGTGGCGCGGTGTGCGAAGTGTCGACGTGTTCGTGCGAGTGCCCCGCCGATTGCGGTGGTGCGCCGCCGCGCGATGGCATGACGTGCAACGCGTTCACGTGCTTGTACGAGTGCCCCGTGCCGCCCCCGGGCTCGGTGTCGCCAGGGCCGAACTTCGTGTGGGACGTCGCGGCCTGTGACTACGCCTGCCCCGAAGACTGCGGCGGCAATGACATCGGACCCAACGCCATCTGCGACGCCGCCACGTGCGAGCTGCGCTGCCCCGCGGATTGCGGCGGCTGCGATGGTGCCGGCGAGTGCAACCTCGAAGCGTGTGCCTGCGAATGCCCCGCCGATTGCGGTGGCGTGGCGCCGTCGGTGAACCACGTGTGCAACGCCGACGCCTGTGCCTACGTCTGCCGCGAAGAACCGGTCACGCCGTCGCCGGGTGCCAACTTCGTCTGGAACAGCACCACGTGCCGCTACGAGTGCCCAGACGACTGCGGCGAAGCCGACCTCGCCGACACCGAGTTCTGCAACCGCCGCACGTGTGAGGTGGATTGCTTGCCCGGCTGTGGTGGTTGTGGTGCCGGCGAGGCCTGCAACGAAGACGCCTGCGCGTGTCAGTGCGTCGAGGACGCGACGTGTGCGCCTGGCTTCGTCTGGGACACCGACACGTGCTCGTGCGGCTGTGACACGACCCAGGAGTGCGGGCCAACGCGCGTGTTGAACCTCGACACGTGCTCGTGCGAGTGCGGCGCCAACTGCAACGACGCCTGCACGGGAGCGACACCGCTGTGTCAGCAATCCGCGTGCGAGTGTCGTGGCATCGGCGGTTGACGGACTGCGTCATTGAGCCTCGGTTTTGTCGCCGAGGCGAGGGTGGGCGGGGAAACTCAACGCCGGTCAACATCGACGACGTCGCTGCCGTTTGCGGTGACGTCGTCGCTGTCGCTGCTGTCGGTGGTTGACGCGCGCGCGCCGTGCGTTGACACCGCCGGCATGAGCAACCCCGCCGAGACCTTCGCCAACACCCTCGACCTCGTGAAGCAGGGCGGCACCGCCAGCACCCACGAGAAGAACGCTGCTTCGGGCAAGCTGTTTGCGCGCAAGCGGATCGAGCTGCTCGTCGACGCCGACTCGTTTGTCGAAGACGGCGCGCTCGCCAACTGCATGGCTGAGGGTTTGCCCGCCGACGGTGTGATCACCGGCATCGGTCGCATCGAGGGTCGCGAAGTGGCGATCATGGCCAACGACTCGACGATCAAGGCGGGCTCGTGGGGTGTGCTCACCGTCGAGAAAATCATCCGCATCCAGGAGCAGGCGCTCCGCTACCGTATCCCGATGTACTACCTGGTCGACAGCGCCGGCGCGCGCATCACCGACCAGATCGAGATGTTCCCCGGACGTCGTCACGCGGGCCGCATCTTTCACAACGAAGTGAAGCTCTCAGGCCTCGTGCCGCAAATCTGCGTGCTGTTTGGACCGTCGGCCGCCGGTGGCGCCTACATCCCCGCGTTCTGCGACGTCGTCTTCATGGTCGACAAGAACGCCAGCATGTACCTCGGCTCGCCACGCATGGCCGAGATGGTCATCAACGAGAAGGTCACGCTCGAGGAGCTTGGTGGTGCGCGCATGCACACCAGCGAGAGCGGCTGCGGTGACTTCCTCGTGAAGAACGAAGAGGAGGGCATCGCTCAAGCGCGCCAGTACCTCGGCTACTTCCCGCAGCGCGCCGGTGAGAAGCCTGCGGTCATCGCTGCCAAAGCGCCCAAGGCTGGCCGCAGCGTCGAGCAGATCGTGCCCATCGACGAAAAGACCATCTTCGACGTCAAAGAACTCATCGAAGCCATCGTCGACGAAGGCAGCTTCTTCGAGGTCAAAAAGCGCTTCGCGATGGAGATGGTCACCGGCCTCGCGCGCATCGACGGCCGCGTCGTGGGCGTGGTGGCGAACCAGCCGAAGCAAAAGGGCGGCGTGTTGTTCGTCGACAGCGCCGACAAAGCCGCGCGCTTCATGTTCTTGTGCGACGCCTTTGAGATCCCGCTGCTGTTTCTCACCGACGTGCCGGGCTTCATGATCGGCAGCAAGGTCGAGAAGCAAGGCATCATCCGCCACGGCGCAAAGATGCTGGCGGCAATGTCGGAAGCCACGGTGCCGCGCATCTGCGTCGTGGTGCGCAAGGCCTACGGCGCTGGCCTGTACGCGATGAGCGGCCCTGCGTTTGAGCCCGACGTGGTGCTCGCACTTCCGCAGTCGTCGATCGCCGTGATGGGTGCTGAAGCCGCGGTCAACGCCGTCTACGCCAACAAGATTGCAGCACTGCCCGAAGCCGAACGCGCCGCCTACGTCGAGAAGCTCCGCGCCGAATACCGCGAAGACGTCGACCTGAAGAAGCTGGCGTCGTCGTTGGTGATCGACGCCGTGGTGCAACCGAACGCGTTGCGCGCCGAACTCGTGCGTCGTCTCGCGTACATGACCACGAAGTCGGACGAGCGCCTGCCCAAGAAGCACTGCGTTTACCCCGTCTGAGTGGTCGAGCGCCCACGGTGGGCACGGCCGCGTGGGTCGGCCCGAAGATTGAGAATGGGCCGGCCCAAAGCCTGGCCTCGCCCGCTCAACGAGGGCCTCAGCCCGCAAACGGCCAGGGACCAGGCTGGCCGGGCGAGCGCACCGCGGGGGTGTCTACGACGCTGCAGGCCACCGTCGAGGTGACGGGTGAAGGACGAGTGAAAGGCGTGACGAGGGCGCCGGCGAGAATCGTGCGGAAGTCGTCCTCGCCCGTCGAGCGGTTGTCTTCTCCGTCGTGCGGCGCACACTGGCACCATGGAAGAGCGGGCCGTCGGTCGTCGTGTATCGGTGATCATCGGACTCCCGGTCGGCACCATGACGGTGCTTCTGACCCTCGCCGTCACGGCGCAGCTCACCGATGAGAAGATCCTCGACGTCTATGTGCGCTTCTTCGGCGACGCGACGGCGTGGCTGCTGCTGGTTTTCCCCCTCGCGCTGCGCGCAGCCGGGGGAGAGCTTGGTCGCGGGCTGGCGGCCGGGGAGCCGTCGCTTCGCATGCGCTTTCGCTACGCCATGACAGTAAATGTTGCGATCTGGACGACCTATACTCTCGTCTCAGTCGTGTCGACGACGGCGCAGATACGCGGGTTCACGTTCCTGCTTTCGACGCTCGGCCTGCCTGCAGCGTTGTGCGCGGTCTCTATCGCGCTGACGCCCTTTACCATTGGTCGACTCATCGCTCTCGCGGTCGGTCGAACACTGCATGGGACATCGAGGCTCAACGGGTCGTGACGACGATGGCGTGCAGGACGAAGCGGGCCGCTGCGGACGTTGTGTTGTCCGAGATGACGACGGAACTCTGCTGCTCGTATGCGTCGGGGAATAGGGGCAGGGGTGGCGTCCACGCGCGGTAGTCGCGCACGGGTCCGGTGAGAACCAGCCGGCCGTCGGCGAAGACCCGATAGCGCTCACCCTCGATATCGACGCGCCACGTCGTCTTCGTCGTTGTATCGATGGGCGCTTCTTCGCTGTGCACGAACAGCGTCGACGGCCCGCCGCCATCTTGCGCGAACACGGCATCTTCCCAGAAGCCGAGTTCGATGCCGCGCTGGTCTTCGGCGAGGACCGTGATGCTGATGCCAGCGCGATCCCTACGCACGTGGCGCTCGGCCTCGACCCGAAGGGTGACGTCGACCGAGAAGCCGCGACGGCGATCGAGGCGTGGGGTCCGTGTGCGGCGTGATGCGTAGCCTGCCATTTCGTCGTTGTTGTCGAGGGTGTCGAGTCGTGTCCCGCCAGCCCGTTCGTCGCGCTCCTCCCGTGTCACCGTCTGGATCGGCCGGGACCTGTCGACCGCCGTCAGCGCCAAGCTGGAACTCGCGGGGTGCGGGTCGCGCGCACCATTGTAGAGCACGACCGTTCCCGGCGCCGCCCCTGGACACGAGACGAATCGGAGCACCGTGACGACGACAGCGATGCCGCAGCCGACGACGACTGGTTTCCAATTGCCGGGGGTCACTGGTGCTTCAGCTGCCACGTACGTCACCTGCTCCCGCTGAAAACAACAGGGCGACGTCGCTGTCATCCTGTCTCCTGCATGCTCGCTGTCGCGACTGCCTGCCGCTGCCGACGGCCCGCGCCAAGGCCCCGCCCATCAACCTCGAGCTGTTCTACCCGTGAGCTCGGTTGCCGGGCCCGTGCGCCGGGCCCGGTAAACGTGCGCCCACACCGCAGCTTTGGGATGTTGAGCACCGGTTGCGCAACCCACAAGTCCACCAGTTGGGACAGAGCCCTTCCTATCCGCTTCCTCGCCCGCTTCGCCTGGTTGGTTCGTCGCCGGCGCCACTGCGTCTACCCCGTCTGATCTGACGTCGTCAGCGCGGTGGCACGACCACCGGCACCACACGCCCGCCGACCAGGTCGATGACCGTCGGCGGGCGTTCGCATTCCCACGTGGTGCAGTTCACAAACACCACGCCGTCGTCGCTGGTGAGCCCGCCATCTTGATGGATGTGGCCAAACAGGTGCAGCCGCGGACGACGTCGTCGCACCGCCTCAAGCAGGTCGGCACAGCCCAACGGTCTTGGCCATGGCCCGTGCTTGTTGAAGCCATCGCCGTGCCCCGCAGGTGGGCCATGCGTGATGAGCACATCGATGTCGTCGGGAAACAGCGCCCACTTCGCCGCGAGTGCTTCGCCGGTTTTCAGGTTGAACGCCCAATCGTTGTACGCGGGCTGCCACGGGCTGCCCCAAAAGCGCACGCCGTCGACGACGACGCCGGCATCCTGCAGGTACACGACATCGGCACCGAACAAGGCGCGCGCTTCAGCGTGGTGGTCCTCGAAAGCGCGGTCGTGGTTGCCAGCGACGACGATCTTCGTGCGGTGGGGCAGGTCGTTTATCCAGCGGGCCACCTCAGCAAGCTCGTCGAGATCGCCGCCGCGGCACATGTCACCGGCGTGCACAAACACATCGCCGTCGGGGACCACGAGCTCGTCGTGAAACGTGTGGGTGTCGGCGACCGCGACAATGCGCATGGCCAAGCGTAGCCCAGCGCCTTTGCCGGCACGTGCTGATCGAAGCGCGTCGACACGCCTGTCGATCGATGCTGCGCCCACGACCACGGATCCAGCGGAAGACACTGCCGCCATGAGCAGTTTGGCCCACGCCTCAGCCGGCATAGGCGAGCTCGCACCCGCCACATTCGTCAACGTTGGAGCCCGATGACCGAGCCTGTCTCTTCTGCAGCGCCGCTGACCTCGAGGCCGCCTTCGATGTCGCGTCGACGACTCGCGCTTCGTCTGCGTCGGTTGCTCGTCAGCGCGTCGTGGCAGCCGTTCGTCGTGCTCGTGGCGTTGCTCAGAGGCGAAGGCGACGACCGCGGTCTCGGCATGTGGCTGCTGTCGATGGTGTTCCTGGTGACGTGGCCCCTCGTCGTCATCCACAACGTTACGCGCGGTCGACCACCCCGCTGGGGGCGCGCGCTGCACGGTGTTGTTGGCCTGCTCAATGTCGCGTTTCTTGTGTGCGTCACCGTCTACGTGACGTTCGGCGCCCGAAGCTGCGATCGCTCGTGGGTCTTCCTGCTCGTCGGTGTGTGCGCGAGCAGCGGGCTGTTCGTGGCGGTTCTTCTGCGCAAACCACAGCGGATGTCGATCACCATTGTGGCGGCATGCGTCAGCGCCGTGGCGGCGTTGTTTGTGACCATCGTCGTCGCGACCACGATTGAGGGGCGGCCGTGGCGCCGGTACCTGCCAGACGTCGTCGTCGAAGCGCCGCTTGTTGATCACATCCCCGTCGTCGTGCCGCTCCCGCCCGCGCCGCCGCCGGTGCCCACGCGCGTTGTCGCGTCATCGCCACCGACATTGACCCCGTTCGCGTTCGGCGCCGAGGGCGATTGCTCAGCCGAGATCGTCGATGCCGACGGGCGTGTCTGGCTCGTCGCTGGTCCGTCGTCGCCATGCGATTGGCGCGTCGCCCTCGACGGCACCGAAGTGTGTGTCCAGGAGCGCGAAGATGGCGCCCTGCTCGTCGACGGTCGGCCCGAGGTACGCCTGTCGCTTCGTCGGGGCGGCAAGCGGGTCGAGACCACCGTTGGCCACAGCGACCACGTTCGCCAGCCCGCCACCCTGCACGTCGACAGCACCTCGCGCGCCGTGACCGTCCACAGCTTTTGTCGCGCCGCCGACGAAGGCGACGGACAGGGCGCGTCGCGCTGACGACGACACCGGGCGGGGCGGGTCAGCGCGGGGGCAGCACGTACAGGTCGAAGCGCGTCGACACGCCGGTCCACGTGTGCGTCGGCGTCGCGTTCGCAATCGTCGGTGCCTTCTTCGGCCGCTTCACCACCACGCGCTTTTTCGCCGCGGCCATCGCTGCTGCGAACAAGGCATCAACGTCGTCACCGTCGCCCACGGCGGCGCGCAACAAGCGCATCTCGCGCTGCTGAAGTGCTTTGCGTGGGCCTTCGTGCGGGTACATCGGATCGAGGTAGACCGCGTCGGGCGCGTCGTCGCTGTCGACGAGGGACCGCAGTTTCTCCACGGCATCGCCCTGCACAAACCGCAAACGCGCAACGTCTCCGCTGCGCTTGAGCGCGTCGGCCCACAGTGCCTGCATCCACGGCGAGCGCTCGCACGTGACGACGTCAAAACCCACCGCAGCGAGGGCCAGCGCATCGCGCCCCAGGCCAGCGGTGGCATCGAACACGGTGCGAATGCCTTTGTCGCGGCCAAGGGCCCGCACCAGGTCGTCGCTGCGCGCGAGCTTGCGTGGCGACGTGAGGTCGAGCACGAGCGGCGACAGGTCGGGCGCCTCGGTGTCGACGAGGCCAAGGCCAGCAGGCGTGTCGACGAGCAGCACTGTCATGCGCCGAATCGCATCTTCCACACCGCCGTCACCGCTTCAGCGACGATGTCCTTCGACATTTTGCTGCGCCCACCGGCACGCTCAAAAAACACAAACGGCACTTCCTTGATGCGAAAGCCGAGGCGAAAGGCGCGCCACGTGAGCTCGATCTGAAACGCGTACCCCGTCGTCGTCACCGTCGACAAATCGACGGCTTCGAGCACTTCGCGGCGAAAGCACTTGAAGCCCGAGGTCAGGTCGCGCACGGGCACATGCAGAATCGAGCGCGCGTAGATCGAACCGCCGCGCGACAGACCCTGCCGCAGCAGTCCCCAGTTCTCCACGCCACCGCCGTCGATGTAGCGGCTGCCCAGCACAACGTCGTGGTGCTCGGCCGCGCGCAACAACGCGGGCACGTAGCGGGGCTGGTGCGAGAAATCGGCGTCCATCTCGAGAAGAAACCGGTAGCCGCGCTCGAGCCCCCAGCGAAAGCCCTCGACGTAGGCGGTGCCCAGCCCAAGCTTCTTGCCCCGGTGCAGCACGTGCACACGTCCGCCCGATCGTTTGGCGATCAGGTCGGCGACGCGGCCAGTGCCGTCGGGCGAGGCGTCGTCGATCACGAGCACGTCGACAGGAGCGGTCTCGAGCAGCTCGTCGACCAGCGACGTCAGGTTCTCGCGCTCGTTGTAGGTCGGCAGGCAGACGAGGGCGCTGTGCCGGCCAGTGGTCTCGACGTCAGACATGGCGCGCGCTGTAGCAGGCCGATAGCGATTTGGGAGGTGCGGCTTGCACGACCATCGACGCCGGCCCGCGTTGACACACCGCGGCCGCCATGACGACGGTGCAGCATTGCATCGACGACGGAGCGCGCCGTGTCCACGGAACCAAAGAACGAGACCTCGCCAGTTGAAAACACCCCCGAAGAGGCCCACCGCCTCGTGCAGGTGCGCATCGACAAGGCCGAGAAAATCCGCGCCGTCGGGCTCGACCCCTACGCCAACGACTTCCGCCCCGAGGTCACGGCCGCCGAGCTGCACAGTGCCTACGGCACCCTCGAGGCCGACGACCTCGCGCGCATCACGACGGTGCACACCGTCGCCGGGCGCGTCATGACGATGCGGCAGATGGGCAAGGCCAGCTTCATCACGCTGCGTGACGCGTCGTCGCGCGACATCCAGGTCTACGTGAAGCTGGATCGCGTCGGCGAGAGTGCTTACCAGCTGCTCAAGCTCACCGACCTCGGCGACATCGTCGGCGTCGCCGGCACGCCAATGAAGACCAAGACGGGCGAACTCAGCCTCGCCGCCGATGGTTTTCGCGTGCTCACCAAGGCGCTGCGGCCGCTGCCCGACAAGTTCCACGGCCTCGCCGACGTCGAGCAGCGCTACCGCCAGCGCCACATCGATTTGATCACGAGCCCCGACGTGCGTGAAACGTTCCGCACGCGCAGCAAGATCATCCGCGGCGTGCAGAAGTACCTCGACGAGCGCGGCTTCATCGAGGTCGAAACCCCCATCCTGCAAGACATGGCGGGTGGCGCCACCGCCAAGCCGTTCGTCACGCACCACAACGCGCTCGACGCCGACATGTTCTTGCGCATCGCCCCCGAGCTGCACCTCAAGCGCCTCGTCGTCGGTGGCCTCGAGCGCGTCTACGAAATCGGTCGTCAGTTCCGCAACGAAGGTGTGTCCACGCGGCACAACCCCGAGTTCACCACCATCGAGGTCTACCAGGCGTACGCCACCTACCTCGACATGATGGACCTCACCGAAGAGGTCGTCACCGGCCTCGTCGATGCGCTGCACACGTCGACAGAGCTGCCCTACGCCGATCGCATGGTCGAGTTTGCGCGCCCGTGGCGTCGTGCGCCCATCGCCCAGCTCGTGCAGGAGCACCTCGGTATTGCCGAAGACCTCCGCGGCATCAGCTCGGTGGCACACGCGTTGTCCGTCGCTGTTGGGCACACCGCCACCCCCGATGAGCCGCTGCACGTCGTGCTCAAGGGCCTCAGCGACGAAGAAGCCGACCGCATCATCCCCGGCATCAAGCCTGGTGCTGAGGGCATCGTCACGCGCGCGAAGGCCGCACTCGCGTCGTACGGCGCGGGCTTCTGGTCCGAGCTGGGCCGTCGTGTCGACGAGGCGTTCGCGTCGAGCGATGCCACCGCCGAAGGTGCCGCCGTGCGCGACGAGCCCACGGTCCCGCCGAGCACAAACCCAGCGCTCGACGAAGACACCGGCGACATGAACCTGCCGCGTCGTGCACCCGACGAAGGCCGTGTGCGTCGTCGCAACATCGCGCTCACGCTGCTGTACTCGGTCTTCGATCACGAGGTCGAACGCACGCTCACGAACCCCACATTCATCACCGACTTCCCGTTGATGGTGAGCCCGCTGGCCAGAAAGCGCGACAACGACCCCGCCGTCACCGACCGCTTCGAGCTGATCGTGGCAGGCATGGAACTCGCGAACGCGTTTTCCGAGTTGAACGATCCCATCGATCAGCGCCAGCGTTTTGAGGGTCAGTTGCGCGAGAAGAACCGCGGCGACGACGAGGCCAACGACCTCGACGAAGACTTCATCCGCGCGCTCGAGATCGGCATGCCACCCACGGGTGGGCTGGGCATCGGAATCGATCGCCTGGTGATGGTGTTGACGAACCGCAGCACGATTCGCGACGTCTTGCTGTTCCCGCAGATGCGCCGCACCGGCGGTTGAGTTTTGCGTCCATGACGACGTCGACGCCTGAAACGTCGACGTCGCTTTCGTTTTGATGGTCCCTGGAGCGCTCATGGACACCTCGGTTCAGATGGCAGCAGCAGCCGGCGTGGCAGTGGCCGCGTGGTTGCTCACGCTTGGGTTCACGGCAGCGCGCGCGGCCCTCGTGGCGGCCCTCCCACTGGGCGTTGCGGTCGCAGCGGCAGCCCCGCCGTTTTCGATCCTCGCCTTTCCGATCACGGTGTTTCTCGCGCTCACGCGGTTGCCTGCCGACGTCGCCAGCCGCGGCGGTGGCTTCTTCAAGCGCGGTGCCGAGGGTGGCATGCACCCCGCGGCGATCGGTGCAG
The DNA here is from genome assembly GCA_044349155.1 of Myxococcota bacterium. Lineage (GTDB taxonomy): Bacteria > Myxococcota > UBA727 > UBA727 > VGSZ01 > VGSZ01. Next base: position 4,381 of record JBIKRQ010000032.1, on the reverse strand, counting down.
GCACGGGCATTGTGGGCGCGTTCGTGGCCCTCGCCTGGCTCTACGCGACGAAGGTCGAAGAGCTCAGCGGCGAACCCGTGCAGATGGTGTTGGCCATCGGCCTCATCGCTGGCGGCGTCGTCGGTGGCTTCGTCATGGCGCTGCTGGCGCGTCGCGTGGCGTTTCTCGAGGCGTTGTGGGTCACGTCGTTGGTGGCGCTGCTGCCGGTGGTGTTCTCGTCGTTTGCGAGCAGCCTGTTCACCTACGGCACGGCGGCGGCCTACTACGCGGTCATCCTGCTGTCGGCATTGTTGCTGCTCGGGCTCAGCCTCATCCTTGGCGGCAGCTTCGGCTTCTTGTTCTGCGGCGACGGCGAGCTCGACACGGGCTGGGGCTACGAAGGCTTCATCGGTCGGCGCTTCTTGATGGGCAAGGGCGGCGACGTCGTTGGCACCATCACCGTCATCTCGGTGTTGGCCGTGGCGGTGGGCAGCATGGCGATGGTCGTCGTCATGAGCGTGATGAACGGCTTCTCGTCCGATTTGCGCAGCAAGATCTTCGGCGCCAACAGCCACCTGCTCGTGCTCAAGTACGGCAGCGACTTCGTTGAGTACGACGACGTCGTCAAAAAGACCGGCGCGCTGCCAGGCATCATCGGCGCGACACCGTTTGTGCTGTCTGAAGTGATGGTCAGCAGCGAAACCAACGTCACCGGTGCTTTGCTCAAGGGCATCGACGTCAAGACCATCGACTCGGTCACCGAGCTGCGAAAAAACGTCACGAAGGGCGACATCGAACACCTGCTCGACCCGTCGAAGATCGTCGTCGCGCCAAAGCTCGGCGACGGCAGCCCGGTCAAGCCCGACGACGCGATCGACGCCGTGGCCAAAGCAGCCGGCGGTGTTGGCGACGTGCCTGCGGCCGGTGCAGTCACGCAGGTGCCCGGCATCGTGATTGGTGTCGAGATGGCGAAGAACCTCAAGGTCTTCGTCGGCGACGTCATCAACGTCATCTCGCCCCTTGGCGAGCTGGGGCCCACCGGCCCGATCCCCAAGGCCCGCGCCTACCGCGTGGCCGCCACGTTCTACTCGGGCATGTACGAGTACGACTCGAAGTTCATCTACATCTCGCTCAACGAGTCGCAGGACTTCCTGGCCCTCAAGGGTGCCGCCACCGGTGTCGAGTACAAGCTCGCCGACGTCGACGCCGTGCAGGGCGTGTCGCGCGAGATCATGCGCGCCATCGGCGGCTATCCGTACCGCACGAAGGACTGGATGGAGATGAACCGCAACCTCTTCTCGGCGCTCAAGCTCGAGAAAATCGCGATGTTCATCATCCTGAACTTCATCGTCATCGTCGCGAGCTTCCTGATCGCCGCCGTCGTCATCGTCTTCGTCATCGAGAAGTCGAAGGAGATTTCGATCCTCAAAACGATGGGTGCGTCCGACACGTCGATCATGAAGATCTTCGTCACCTACGGCATCACCGTCGGCGGCGTGGGAACAGCGGTGGGCATCTTCTTCGGCGTCGGCGTCTGCAAGCTGATCGAGACGTTTGGCATCGGCATGGATCCCGATGTTTACTATATCTCAAATCTGCCAGTGAAGGTCGAACCCTTCGAGGTGTTCCTGGTCGGCGTGGCGGCCCTCGGGCTGTCGTACCTGGCCACCATCTACCCGGCACTGCTCGCGGCGCGCCTCAAGCCCGTCGAGGGATTGCGCTACGAGTGAGCCGCCGCTCCTGCTGCCGGCGCGCCTGCGCGCCGCTTCACGTTTTCGACCGCTTGCGGTCGAATTCATCAATACATTCAAACCATTGGCGGCACGCCAAGGGTTTGAATTCTGCCTCTGCGTTCCGCCCAGGATGACCAAACATGAAAATTGAAGCGCGCAACCTGGTCAAAAGCTATTGGATGAATGGCAATGAAGTGCCGGTGCTCAAAAACGTGAGCGTCGACATTGCGGCTGGCGAACTCGTCTCGCTCACGGGCCCGTCGGGGGCAGGCAAGTCCACGCTGCTGCATGTGCTTGGCACCCTCGACACGCCGTCGGGCGGCAACGTCGTCATGGACGGTGTCGACGTCTGGAAGCAAACCCCCGGTGCCATCGCGCGCTTTCGCAACGAGCGCATCGGCTTCGTGTTTCAGTTTCACCACCTGCTGCCGGAGTTCACCGCCCTCGAGAACGTGAGCATGCCGGGCCGCGTTGGTCGTCGTCCGTGGGGCGAGGTCGACAAGCGCGCCAAGGAGCTGCTCGAGCAGGTGGGTCTCGGCAAACGCTTCGATCACCGCCCCGGCGAGCTCTCGGGTGGCGAGCAGCAGCGGGTCGCGTTGGCGCGAGCGCTCATCAACAGCCCTCGCATCCTGTTGGCCGACGAGCCCACGGGCAACCTCGACGAGAAGACCGGCGAAGGCATCCACGAGATCATCGCCCGCCTCAACGTCGACCAGGGCATCACGGCCATCGTCGTCACCCACAACCCGCGCCTGGCTGAGCGCATGCCACGTCGTCTGCACCTCGACCGCGAAGGTTTGCGCGACAGCGCCGCTGGCCACGTCGTGAGCGCCTGAGTATGCGTCCGCATGAAGCTTGATCTCCACCGACACCTCGAGGGCTCGCACTCAGCAGCAGCACTCGCGGCGGTCGCCGTCACCTTCGACCTGCGGCATGCACAGTTCTTCGACGTCGTCACGCAGCGCCACCGCACGGGCGACGAGCTTGGCGCAGCGCTCACGATGGCGGGCCCCACCGACGACGCCAGCGTCTTTTACGCCTGCATCCAAAAGGCCCGCGTCGCCTACATCAGCGAAGACGCGATCGCGTTTCTCGCCGAGCGCGCCTTCGTTGAAGCAGCGGCCGACACCGACGGCTTCGAGATGCGCATCAGCCTCTTCTCGATGACGCGCACGCTCCTCGACAACGAGGGTGTGGTGTGGCGCGAGCTCGCACCCGTGGCGTTTGCCGAGCGCGCGCGGCGAATTCTGCTGCGCGTGTTGGCAGCGCGCGATGCGGCCATGACGTCGACGGGCAAGCCCATGCTCGTGCGCGTTGGCTTCTCGCGCACGTTCGAGAGTGCGCCCCACTACGCGGCCCTTGGCGACATGCTGCGCGAACACAAGCGCAGCGTCTGCGGCCTCGACGTCCTCGGCATTGTCACGGGCACCGACAAAGAGCCCATGCCCGAGGCACTGCGGCAGCTGCTCGTCGACCTGCGCGGCGACTTCAGCGACCTCACGATCCACGCCGGCGAGTTCGAAGACCACCGCTCCGTCGAGCGCATGCTGGCGCTATCGCCGCAGGGCATCGGCCACGGCGTGCACAGCGTGCAGCGTGCCAGCACCATGCAGCGCCTCGCCGACGACGGCGTCACCCTCGAGGTCTGTCCCCACAGCAACCACCTGCTCATCCCCACAGCACTCGCCCAGCTTGTGGCACAGCACGGTCAGCACCCGCTGCGCACGCTGCAGCAGCACCACGTGCATTGCGTGCTCGGCAGCGACGACCCCACGCCCATGGGCACCACCTTCGGCGACGAGTGGGCGCGCGCCGCAGCCCTTGGCGTCGACATGGAGCGCCTGCGCATCGACAGCCTCCGCCGTTGGGCGCAGCTGCCCACGCCGCACTGATCGCGGAAGCGTGAGCGCGCGCCCGCGGTTGTCGGCACATGCCGAGCCCCGCAACACCCGCCAGCATCCCGCGCCTGCCACGTCGTCGTCGTCGTCGTCTGCTCATCAGTGCGCTTGCGGTGAGTCTGCTCGTGACCGCGCACGTGCTGTTGGTCCCATGGTGGTGGGCGCTGGTGTTGGTCACTGCGGGCACCGCGATCGCCTTCGCGATCGTCCTCGACGCACCACTGCACCGATGTGCCGTCTACGCCCTTGGCTATGCGGCGGTGATCGTTGAGGCCGGGCCAAACGCGACGCGCGACACCATCGCTATCCCCGTCGTGACCACGCACCGGGGTGCCAGCCACACGGCGGTGGTCGCCGCCGGGGTCTCCAACAGCGACGTCTCGGTGTTCATCGATCCGCCGCCGTTGCTGGCGTACCGCATGGTGTTTGGCGCGCCGCCACCGCGTGCGTTTTGGGTCGACCGCAGGGCACAGCCCGAGCTGCGCTGGTCCGTCGACGGCGAAGCGCTGCTCGTCCTGCTCGACGTCCCCCGCATCAGCTACAGCGCCTGGTGCGCCGACAGCCTGCTGCCTTTCGCATTGTTGAAAGCCGACGGCACAGAACTCGCGCGCCTCGACGGCTCGGCAAGCACTGCGTTTCGCGACATCGTCGACGCCCACGGCCCATACACATCGTCGTGGACGTGGCACCGCGATCGCGACGGGTGGTGCGCACCACCTGCCGAGGCGCCATCGTCGCTTTCGGTGCCGCCGTCGGAAGCGCCCGCCACGC
>JBIKRQ010000298.1:0-7940 GCA_044349155.1 Myxococcota bacterium | reverse complement strand
AGCCGGCATAGCCGTTGGCGACAAGGACGAGTGCTTCATTCGCGGCCCACCGCAGCGCCAGCCCCACCGATGGCGCTTCATTGAAACGCCCATAGGTCTGGTAGCCGTTGATGATCCACGGCTCGATCTTCACGTCGCCAATGAACACCTGCGCACGCACACCGGTGAAGTAAAACGGCGTGAACTCGCTCACGAGCGCGCGGTTGTAGAGCCAGTTGTCGGCGAGCAAGTAGCCATCAGCACCGACGAACGACGAGAACAAACCCGCCTCGACGTTCACGCCATCGAGCACATCGAAGTGGTAGCCCACCGCCGCTTCGCGCACGTGCTTGAGCGCCTCGACACTCAACGTGCGGCCGCGCGCCACCGATCCGTCGCCGTCTTGCACCATCGCCAGCGTGTTGCCGAACTGCAGATGCAAGCGACCAATCACGTTGGCGACGTTCCACTCGACACCAGCGGTCGCCATGTTGAGGCCCACCTCGTTGTGGCGGCTCACACTGCCACTGCCCGTGAGCGTGTGGTCTTCGGGCTGGTGCAACGAGAACGCCGTGTTCACATCGACGTACAACGCTGCGCTGATGGCTGCTGCCATTGAGCCACGGCCGCGCCGAAGACGGTGTTGTCGTCGTCGTCGTCGTGGTTGTCGCCGCCGCCGTGGTCGTCGCCGCGGTCGCTTCGACAGGCGGAGCGCTCGCCGGCTCGGTGGCCACAGGCGCTGCGTCGCTGACAGCAGGTGCTGGCTCGTCGACGACCGCTGGCGGTGTTGCCGGAGCCACCGTGGTGGGTCCTTCGGGGGCCGTTGGGAGCCCGGTGGCTTGAGCAGCCAGCGCCAACGCGATTGAGCACGACGTCCACGACATGAAACCTCCGGTGGCTGTGAACCACGAACAACGTTGTAGGGCGCACGCTGTCAGGGCCGTGTCAAAGCGCGCCGGTGCGGCATCAAGGAAACATCAACGCCGAAATACCAGCGCAAAAACGAGGAGATGGGCGTCGCGACCGGATCCGCTTGCAACCCTCGGCCATTTGTCCCTCAGCCTGCTATGCCACCTCATCCCTCTCTTTCAGGAGCACCGCATGAAAGCCGCCAAGCGCCCGTCCGCCACGTTCTCCGACGACATCGTTTTCCTGTCGGCCCGTCGCACGGCCTTTGGCACCTTCGGCGGCAGCCTGAAGAACCACACCGCCACCGACCTTGGCGTCGTCGCGTCGCGTGCGGCGTTGATGGACGCGGGCGTGAAGCCTGCCGACGTCGACCAGGTCATCTTCGGCAACGTCGCGCAGACGTCGGCCGACGCCATCTACCTCGCGCGCCACATCGGTCTGCGCTGCGAGCTGCCGCAGTCGACGCCAGCCCTCACCGTCAACCGCCTCTGCGGCTCGGGCTTTGAGGCCGTCATCCTCGGTGCACAGGCGCTCATGGTGGGCGATGCCAAGGTCGTCCTCGTCGGTGGCACCGAGTCGATGAGCCAGGCGCCGTTCGCCGTGCGCGATGTCCGCTTCGGCACCACGCTCGGCAAGTCGCCCGCGATGGAAGACACGCTGTGGTCGTCGTTGACCGACAGCTTCACCGGCATGCCCATGGGCCTCACCGCCGAGAAGCTCGCCGAGGTCTACAAGATCTCGCAAGAAGAGGTCGACGCGTTCGCGGTACGCAGCCAGCGCCTCACGAAGGCCGCGCAAGACAACGGCGCCTTCAACGCCGAAATCACGCCCGTCGAGGTCAAGGTCAAAAAAGACGTCGTCGCCTTCGCCAAAGACGAGCACAACCGCCCCGACACCACGGCGGCCAGCTTCGGCAAGCTGCCCAAGGCGTTCAAGAAAGACGGCGTCATCCACGCCGGTGCTGCTTCGGGCATCTGCGACGGTGCTTCCGCCCTCGTGATGACGACGGCGAGCCACGCCAAGGCCCTTGGCCTCACGCCCATCGCGCGCCTTGCGGGTTGGGGCCTTGCGGGTTGCGATCCCACCATCATGGGCATTGGTCCCGTGCCGGCGATCAAGAACCTGTTGGCCAAGACCGACATCACCCTCGACGACGTCGACCTCATCGAGATCAACGAAGCCTTCGCCCCGCAGGTGCTCGCCTGCGCGAAGGAACTCGGCATCGACGCAGTGTCCGACACGAGCAAGCTCAACGTCGACGGTGGCGCCATCGCCATCGGCCACCCGCTGGCCGCGTCGGGCGCGCGCATCACCACCCACCTCATCCACGCGTTGGGCGCTCGCAAGGGCACCTACGGTGTGGGGTCGGCGTGCATCGGTGGTGGCCAGGGCATCGCCGTCCTCGTCGAACGCCTCTGAACGGTGCTGGCGTCGTCGTCGTCCACCGCGACGACGACGACGCTGTCTGCGTCTGCTGACCACCAAAGCGCCGTGAAGGCCCCATGAAGAACGACCCACCACGCCACGAACCCCGCGCCGAAACATCTGCCGCACTCGCGGCGGCCAAGGCGTCGTTGAAGACCGCGCGCATCTCGCTCGACGAGCTGGAGCGTCTGCGGGCCGAAACGCGTGCCGAGGCGCCGTCGTTCGAGGCCCTCGAGTCGTTGCTCGATCGCCCGTTCGACAACCTCGACGTGCAGGCCGTGGTGGGGCCGCTCTCGCTGCGGCTGCGCACGCTCATGAACGGTGCCGAGGCGGCGAACAAAGCCAACGGCATTCGTGTGTTGCTCGACGAGCGCCGCCGCGTCGCCTCCATCGTACTCTACGCCGTCGACAACGAGGTGGGGGCTGCGTCGTGGTCGGGACCGCTGTTGGGTGGCTTGTCGATCGGCACCGATCGCGCCGAGCTGCGGCGTGCCTTTGGCCGCGTCACCACCGTCGAGGTTGATGGTGGTCGCGAAGAGCGCTTTTCGCGGCCAACCTGTGTGGTCTGTTTTGTGATCGTCGACGAGCGCTTCGTCGAATTGCGCCTGCGCCGTGGGAGCCCCTGAATGTTGATGCGCCTGATGGGCACGGGCAATGAACGCCGTCGCCTCGCCACGTTGTTGCTGCTCATCGCGTTGGTCCACATCGCGATGATCTTCTTCGGCAACGAGAACGCCACGCCGGCAAAGCTGTTGTTCAGCTACACGGCATCCACGGCGTTGCTGCTGGCGTCACACACCGCTCGTCGTCGTCTGCTGTCTCCCAACCCGCCATCGCCCCCGAGCGCGCCATGACTGCGACTGTGCCTGCGACCCCCGTCGACCACACCAACGCCGACCTCGTCTACGACTGGAACGAGGTCAAGCGCACGGGCAAGGTCTTTCCCAAGAAGGTCGAGCTCTTCGACGAAACGCTGCGCGACGGCCTGCAAAGCCCCTCCGTCGTCGACCCACCCATCGAGGTCAAAAAAGAGCTCGTCGAACTCATGGCGGCCATCGGCATCACCATGGCCGACATCGGCTTGCCTGGTGCAGGTCAGCGCGCCATCGACGACGTCAAGGCCATCACCGCCCACATCCGCGATCGTCGTTTGCCACTGCAGGTCGCTGCGGCGGCGCGCACGGTGATCAAAGACATCGAGCCCATCGTGCGCATCCGTGACGAGGTGGGCGTGCCCATTTGCGTCTACGCGTTTTTGGGCACGAGCCCCGTGCGCTTGTTGGCCGAAGACTGGGACATGGACCGCCTGCTGCGCTCCACCGAAGAGGCCGTCACCTACGCCGTGCAGCACAACCTCGAGTTGGCGTTCGTGACGGAAGACACCACGCGCACGCCGCCCGCCACGCTCGAGCGGTTGTTCCGCCACGCGATTGAACTGGGCTGTCGTCGTCTGGTGCTGTGCGACACCGTGGGCCACGTCACGCCCGATGGTGTGCGCAACCTCATCGATTTTTCGCGCGACGTGATCACCCGCAGCGGCGAAGACGTGAAGCTCGACTGGCACGGCCACAACGACCGCGGCCTCGGCGTGCCCAACGCGTTGTTCGCCCTCGAGCATGGTGTCGATCGCGTGCATGGCACGGCCCTCGGCGTCGGCGAGCGCGTCGGCAACACGGCACTCGATCAAGTCATCGTCAACCTCAAGCTCATGGGTGCCTACGACCACGACGTCAGCCAGCTCGTGGCGTGGTGTCGTCTCGTCGCTGATGCCACGCACGTGGCCATTCCGGTGAACTACCCGCTCGTCGGCGCCGACGCGTTTCGCACGGCCACCGGTGTGCACGCGGCCGCGGTGATCAAGGCCGAGAAGAAGGGCGATCGCTTCGGCGACATGGCCCTCGCCGACGTCATCTACTCAGGCGTGCCGGCAGGGTGGTTTGGGCGCGAGCAGGAAATCGAAGTGGGCCACATGAGCGGGCTCAGCAACGTGCGCTACTGGCTCGAGAAGCGCCGCGTCGTCGCCAGCGAGGCGCTGGTGCAGGCCATCTTCGCGCGTGCCAAGAGTCACAACCGCACGCTGCGCGACGACGAAATCTGGGACATCGTGCGCCGCAACAACGCCTGACCGCACTCCACCCGAAGCGAGGCCATGACGACGACGACGGCACCGCCTGCTGCAGAGTCCTACCGCGAGCTTGGCCTGCTCGCGGAAGGCGGCATGGCGCTTGTCATTCAGGCGGTGCGCGACCGCGATGGCAAAGACGTCGTCATCAAGCGCATTCGTCCACCGCTGTGCTTCGACGCCTCGTTCGTGCGCTTGTTCCTCGACGAGGGCGTGCTGCACGCCACCTTCGACCACGACCACATCGTGCAGCTCGTCGACCGTGGCGAAGACGCGCAGGGCCCCTACCTCGTCTTCGAGCACGTCAGCGGCATCGACTTGTCGATCCTGCTCGAGCAGGCGCGCGCCACGGGCGTTGCGCTCGACGTCGAGCTGGTGTTGGCGATCGCCAGGCCGCTGCTGTCGGCGTTGTCGTGCGTGCACGGCGCCTGTCGCGATGGCGTGTGCCTCGACGTCGTCCACCGAGACATCTCACCCGGCAACGTGTTGCTCGGCGAAGACGGCGGCGTGAAGTTGGCCGACTTTGGCGTCGCCGCCTCGCGGTTGAAAACCGACCAAACCGTCGCCGGCGAGCTCAAGGGCAAGTTCAGCTACATGGCCCCCGAGCAAACGCGCGGCGAGCGCGTGGGCCCCGCCGCCGACCTCTTCGCCGTCGGCGTCATCCTGTGGGAGTGCCTCGCCAACCGCCGCTTGTTCGACGCCCCCACCGACGCCGACATCGTGCAGCAGGTTCGCCACCGCGAGGTCGAACGCCTCGACCACGTCGACGTCGCCGGCCCCCGCATCGACACCGCCCTCGCCGACTTCGTCGCAGCACTCCTGGAAAGAGACCCCGCAACGCGGCCCACGGCGTCGGCAGCGCTCGCCACCATCAACCAGCTCATCGACGAGCGCGGCCTCGATGGCTTGTCGCGCCTCGTCGCTCGTGCCGTTCGTCAGGCCCCGCGCCGCGACGTCACCGCCATTGCCCCCGACGTGCGCCGGCACACCCAGCGCGTCACGGGCCTCGCGGGCGCCGACACGATTTTGCGGCGTCCTGCTCCGCGTCGTCGACCAGGGCTGGTGATCGGTTTTGTCGCCGTCAGCGTGGCCATGGCGGGCCTTGCGATCTCGCAGGTCACGCCACCCGCCGAGGTGGTCACGCCGCTGCCGCCCACGCCGGGCCCTGCACCTGCGTCTGTCGTCGTCGCAGTAGCGCCCACGCCAGCTCCACTCCCGGCAGCGGCGGTGGTCAGCGCACCCCCACCGGCGCCCCCGGCGCAGCCGAAGCCCCCTGCAGCGAAGCCAAAGCCCGCACAAGCGCCGACAGCGCCCGCACCCATCCCCGAGGCGGGCGTGGGCCGTTTGAGCATCTCCAGCGAGCCCTGGGGCCGCGTGGTGGTGGATGGTGTGGTGGTCGCCGCCGAGACCCCGCTCGTCGGCTTCATGGTGCAAAGCGGCAAGCATCAGGTGGTGGTCGAAAACCCGGTGCTCGGCCTGCGCAAAGCGCTCACCATCGACATCGCCAAAGACGGCCACGAGCGCCGCTTCATCGATCTGGCGAACCCGTAGCGTCGTCTGCTTCGTCTTCTCCGTCGCCGTCGTCGTCGTCGCCCACCTGGCTGCGCGCACCGTGGCTCAAGGCACCAAGCAGGCAGCCGCCCACCAGCACCAGCGGCGACACAGCGATCTTCGTGACGCCGAGCAGCCCCGCAAACAGCCCAAGGTAGGCAAGCCCGCCGAAGCACGCCGACCACAGCAGCCGTCGTCGTGCAGGCAACTCGCGCAACCGTGTTTCGATCGCCGCGACCAACGCACCCGCCCACAGCGCCGCGGCCGCGGTGATGCCCACGAGCACCGGCGTGTCGACGTGCCCGCGCCCCGGCCCAAACACACCCACACCCGCAATCAACACGGCAAACAGCGCGCTGTTGAACACAAACCGCACCAGCATCGCTGTCTCCACCGCAGAGGTTGTCGTCGTCGTCTACTGCCGCGCGTCAGCGAAGCCGGCGCACAATGCTTCCAGGCAGCCCGAGGTGGTGCCACCGCCAGGCGTGGGCAGGTCGTCGATGCAGCGCAGACCGCGCGGGCAGTCGTTGTTCGACGAGCAGCCCACCGAGCAGAATTTGCCGAAGTTCACTTCTTCGCCGGTGTTGGGGTCTTCGCGCTTGATTTCGTAGCAGAACGAGCCGAAGCCAAAGGCGCTGATGTCGGCGCAATCGTCGTCGTCAGCGCACGTGCGGCAAAACGGGTCGGGCGCCAAGAAGCACTCGCCATCGACGGCGGGCGCAGGGCAGGTGGCGTCGTCGCTGTAGAGCTCTTTGCCGCAGCAGAACTCGCCGTTGTTGCACGAGGTGTCTTTGCCGCGGCAGCCCTGCGCTTCGCACACGTGGGCCGCCACGTCGCACAGTTCGAACGCGCCGCAGTCGCTGTCGTCGTTGCAGCCGTTTTTGCAGGTGGCGCTCGGCACGTCGCAGTACGTGCGGGGCAGGGGGCATTCGTCATCGCGCTGGCAGCCGGCGAGGTCGCACGCTCCCGAGGCGGTGCACGCTGTCGACGACGGACAGCCCTCGCTCGACCCCGGCGTCGTGCACGGTTCACCAAAGCGGCCGTCGCCATGGCAAATCAACTGCACGCCATCCTGCTCGACGCGCACACCAAACGGGCAGCCCGCCACGCACGTGTTCTGCGTTGGCCCATCGGCCTGGCAGATGGTGCCGGTGGGGCAGTCGACGTCGACGTCGCACAGCCGCAGGCACACGCCGCTGTCGCTGCACGTTTCGCCATCGGGGCAGGTGGTGCCATCGCCGCACAAGATGGTGCCGTCGCAGGTGCCGCTCGCGGTGGTGCCGGGCAGGGGCACGCAGCCACCGTCGACGCACTGAAAGCCATCGCCGCACGGCCCGCACCCCGGTGCACAGAAGCCATCGCTGCACACACTCGCCAGTCCGCTGCTGCCTTCTGCGCACTCGTTGTCGTCGGTGCACGGCGCACACGCGCCCTTCGTGCGTCGACACACGCCACCATGGTCCTCATCGCAAAACGCGTCGGCCGAGCCGAAGCCGCAGTCGACTTCTGGGTCGCCGCAGAACCCGCAAATCGTGGTGTTCACCGAGCAGTCAAAGCCCGCCACACACGTGCCCGTGGGCAGGTCGCATACAAGGCCATCAGCGCAGGCGTCGTCGCCGTCGCAGCCAAGGTCAACGCTGCCTTCGCCTTCGCCCTCAGCATTTTCGCCTTCGCCTTCAGTGCCTTCGCCCGACGAGGCATCACAGGCCACCAGCCCCGCGACGACGACCACAGCCACAGCGAGCGAACAAAAAAGCCTGCGCATCAGCGCAGGCTAGCAGGTTGCTGAAAAAGTCGGCAGTCGGTTCTCGACGAGAAATGAGGTGTTCGTCGTCGAGAGCTGCGCCAGATATCGGGTGTTCCGGATCTACCTGTCATGCGTGGTGAAGATTCGAAGCAGTCGTCGATGCTCTGCCTGATTTCGCCGGCCGACCGGGTGCCGAAGAACCATCCT
>JBIKRQ010000297.1:0-8009 GCA_044349155.1 Myxococcota bacterium | reverse complement strand
CGTGGAACGACGTCGTCGCCTGCGTGGTCGACCAGTTCGCGCGCTTCAACGTCACCATCGTCGACACCGAGCCCGCGGCCAACGAGCGCTATGTGGAGCACGTGATTGGCGGCCTGCCCAACGACGTGGGCTTGCCCTCGGGCGTTGGCGGTGTGGCCCCCATCGACAACTTCAACTGCCAGGTGCTCGACACCGCGATCAACTTCACGTTCGCCGAGGTCTACGGCGGCAACACGCAGGCCATCTGCGAAACCGCCGCGCAGGAAATCGCCCACAGCTTCTCCCTCGACCACGAGCTGTTCTGCCCCGACCCGATGACCTACCTCGGCGGCTGCGGCGCCAAGACGTTTCGCGACAGCGACCAGCAGTGCGGCGAGTTCCAACCGCGGGCCTGCAACTGCAACCGCGCCTCGCAAAACAGCGTGCAGATCCTGTTGGACAAGCTGGGGGCTGTTGGCGACGACGGCGGCGAGCCCACGCCGACGGAGCAGGTGCCGCCGACGGTCAGCATCAACGCGCCCGCCAATGGTGCCGTGCTGCAGCAGGACTCAACGATCACGATCAGCGCCACGGCCACCGACAACGTCGCCGTCGCGAGCACGCAACTCGTGTGGGACTTCACCGGCAACGTGTTCGACTGCCCCACCAACTTCGGCGGCGGTGCGGTCACCTGCACGCGCACGGGCAACGTGTCGACGTGGAACGTGCTGGTGAGTCAGGGCTCGCGCACGTTTGCGGTGCGTGCCACCGACACGTCGGGAAACGTGAGCGAAACCGCGAGGCGCACCGTCGACCTCGGCGACGGCGGGGCGGTCACCCCCACACCCACCGACACCACCCCACCCACGGCCAGCGTGTCGTCGCCTGCCGACGGGCAGGTGCTCCCGGCGAACACGACGATGCAGGTGGTGGCGACGGCGACCGACGATCTGCAACTCGCGTCGGTCGAGCTGTTGTGGAGCTTCACGGGCGATGTGTTTCCGTGTCCGTTTTCGGGGCAGGCGGTGACCTGCACGCAAGCCGGTAACGTCTTCACCTGGGTCGTCAACGTCGGTGTGGGCCTGCGCGCGTTTCAGGTGCGGGCCATCGACACCGCGGGCCAGCAGGTCGTGACCCCGGCGCGGACCATCGAGTTGTCGACGGAAGGTGCTGTGAACCCCGGCGACCCCGACACCGTGGGCGAAGACAACGACAGCTCCGCCGACGCCTTCGCCATCCGCTGCGGCAACGCCCTCGACCTCGTCGTGGCGGCCGATGACGAAGACTGGTTCGCGATCGACGCGCCCGCCGACACCGCCGTGCAGGTGGGCATTTCGTCGACGACGGGGGCCACGATTGGCCTTGAGCTGTACAGTGCTGATGGCCAAACGCTGTTGGGCAGCGACGGTGATGTGGCGGGTGGTGCGCTGCGCGGTGTGTCGACGGGCCCGGCCGTGCTCGCGCGCGTGACGACGACGACAGCGGCCACGACGTACCGGTTGACGGCGACGTGCTCCGCACCCGGCGGCGACATCCCCACCACCGGCGAAGACGACGCCCTCGAGGAAAACGACACCACCGCCACCGCCACGCGCGCGTTTTGCGGACAGCAGCGCAACCAGCTCGTGGCGGCCGACCTCGACTTCTACGTCGTCGAGGTGCGCGAAGGTGACGTGCTTGGTGTGAGCGTTGCCGAAGGTGTCGTGGCCACGATCTTGAGCAGCGATGGCACCGCGTTGTCGTCGACGGCGCGGGCCACCACGGCGACGAACCTGCCTGCAGGTGACGTGTTGGTGCGCATTGAGCCCGAGCGTCCCGGCCGTCCGCGCTACTACGACGTCGACGTCACCTGTTCAGAGCCCTCCACGGTTGGCGGCTGCGGCTGCAACAGCATCAGCGATGGTGGCGTTGCATTCGCGGGCGTGGTGCTGCTCGGCCTGCTGCGTCGTCGTCGTCGTCGTCGCCCCTGAAGGCGTCAGCGCGGCGGCACACGTCCGCCGTGCAAGCGCTCGAGCCACGTCGCCACACCAATGGTGGTGCGGTCGGCACCGTGGCGGCCGATCACCTGCACGCCCAGTGGCAGGCCACCACCGTCGACGCCAAGGGGCACGGCGGTGGCCGGCAGCTCGAGCACGTTCCACAAGCCGCTGTACACAAACGCGCCGGGGTAGCGGCTGGCGTGGCCATGGCGAAACGCGGTGGTCGGAAACACCGGCATCACGATCACGTGGCGATCGTCGACGAGCAGTTGGCGCAGACGGGCCCGCAACTGCTCGCGCAACTGCAAGCCACCGCTCACGATCGGCAAGCGCTTGCCCGCCTTTTCGAGCAGCGCAAACGCGAGCGCTTCGCTGGTGTGACGACGTCGACCAGCAAAGATGCGCAGCAATTCCGCGCGCACCGAGACGCGCTCACCGTTGCCCAACCACTCGGCAAAACTGCGCTCGCCTTCATTGCCGGCCTGCATCGACTCGGCCCAGATGTCGAAGGCGCGCCGCAGCTCGGGGGGCCGCGCATGGTGCAAGCGTGCGCCGTGTTTCTCGAGGACGTTCGCGGCCGACCACACCGTCGACAGCACCGGCGTTGATGGCGACACCCAGCCGCAGTCGTCGATGACGTGCACGACCACGTCGCGCAGGGGGAGCTCGCGCACGACGTCGATGTCGCGCAGATCGACCGTGCCCGCCGGCAGCACCCCGAGGTCGTGGCCGTCGGGGCCAGCAATCGCGCGCAAAAACGGCAGCAGGTCTTTCGCCGATCGCGCCAGCGGCCCGTGACACGTGAAGCGCGACAACGTCGTCGACGGCGACGGCACATGACCCGTGCCCGGCACCAGGCCGCCCGTGGGCTTGTGACCAAACACGCCGCAGAAACTCGCGGGCATGCGAATCGAGCCACCGACGTCGCTGCCCAGGCCAATGGGGCTCATGCCGCTGCCGACCGCCGCCCCTTCGCCGCCCGACGAGCCAGAGACCGTGCGCGTGACGTCGTAGGGGTTGTTGGTGCGGCCGTAGACGAGGTTGTCGGTCTCGTTCCAGAACGCCATCTCGGGCACATTTGTGACACCGAGTGCCACAATGCCTGCGGCCCGCAAACGCGCGGGGGCGGTACCGTCGACGCGCGCCAGGGTGTCACGACGACGAAGCGACCCCGCGGTGTGCGGCAAGCCCTGCAGGCCGAAGCAGTCCTTGATGGTGCCCGGCACGCCGAAAAACGGCGGCAGCGTGCTGGTGTCGTCGGTGTTCATCAGCTGCGTTGTTTGAGCGGCGGCCTCGGCGCGGGCGGCGTCGAAGCGCGTGGCCACCACGGCGTTGAGCGACGGGTTTCGCTGCTCGACACGGGCGATGAATTCGTCGACGAGCTCGGTGGGCGACACCGTTTTGGCGCGCACGGCCGCAGCAAGATCGACGGCGGCATCACGTTCGAGATCGACGGCCATGACAGGCTCCTGCTGTGCGCTACCGGCGTTGACCAGCAGCGGCGACGACGACACAAGAGCCGCCATGTGGTTGGTTGTTGGCCTTGGCAATCCCGGTCGCGAATACGAAAACACCCGGCACAACGTCGGCTTCATGGTGCTCGACGTGCTCGCGCGTCGTCATCGTCTGGGCTTCGGCGCGAAGTTCAAGGGCGAGCTCGCGCAGGGCACGATCGCCTCGACGCCAGCGCTGCTGCTCAAGCCGCAAACGTTCATGAACCTGTCTGGTCAATCGGTGCAGCCCGCGATGGCGTTTTTCAAAGCGCCACTGGACACCATCGTCGTCGTCCACGACGACCTCGACCTCGAGCTCGGGCAAATCAAGCTCAAGCGCGGCGGCTCGCCGGGCGGGCACAACGGCCTCAAGTCGATCGACAGCTGCATTGGGCAAAACTACCTGCGCCTGCGCGCCGGCATCGGTCACCCGCGCAGCAAGGCACCCGAGGGCGCTGTGAAGCCCGCAGGTGGCGTCATCAACCACGTGCTGGGCGCGTTCAAAGGCAGAGACGCCGAAGACGCCGGCATCCTCGTTGAGCACTGCGCTGACGCCGTCGAAATGCTCGTGCGCGGCGAGACCCTCGAGAAGGTGCAGATGAAGTACCACGCACTCAAACCAGCGCCGCGATAGGCGCTGTCGTCGTCGTCAGTTGCGCGCAGCACCCACGATGTCGCCTTTGACCGGGCCGTCGTCGTCGGTGTGTGCGGGCTCATGACGCGTGGTCGACACCACCGTGGTCGTCGTCACCACCGTCGTCGTCGTTTCGCCCGCGGGGCCGTCTTTGGCTTCGACCACGTCGCCCGACGTCGCCACGCGCACGCGGCGGGGGCGCTGCACTTCGGCGATCGCCGGCAACGTGGTGGGTGCTGGTGAGACGGGCCGCAGCGAAAACGTCCACTCCGCGGTCTTTGGCGCAAAGTCGGTGAGCAGCTCAGCAGCACGCGCGCCGACGACGTCGTCACTCGATCGCGTGGCTCCTTCGAGGGCTGCTTTGGCCGCGTCGGTGTCGTGCCGGCGCAACGCCTCCAGACACAGCAGCGAGACCGTGCGGTCCTGGCGGGCGATGGCCTTCGTCAACGTCGACGCGGCACCCGTGAAGCCGGGCTCGAGATGGCGCGACACAAAGCTGGCAGCGCACACGCGCACCTCGGGGTGGTCGTCGTGCAAGCGCGAGAGCACGTCGTCGACGACCGACACCGGCGGCGGATCGTGCTCGTCGTACATGCGCTCGAGAAACACGATCGCGGCTTTGCGCGTGCTCGAGGTGGTGCCGAACACGTCGCGACGCACACGATGCCGCGCCCGCACACGCAGGGCCGGCGCGTCGACGGCGATGCGCGACAACGCGATCAAAATCGCTTCTTTGACCGCGGCCTTTGGGGCAGGGCGCTTGGCCAGGGCCACCAGCAACGGGCGCACAAGTTCGCCGTCTTCTTCGCGGACACCTTCGGACAACGCGACCGCGGCACTCTCGACGACAAACGGGTCGTCTTCGAGGATGGCGGCGACCACCGCCTTCATGCCGCGCCGATCGGACAAGCGCCCCAAACACAGCAACGCCGCCGCGCGCGTGAAGCGATCGTCGTCGCGGGTCATCGGCAGAATCGACGCCGCGAGGCCTTCTTCCGTACCCGTGAGGCAGTTGGCGAGGG
The DNA here is from genome assembly GCA_044349155.1 of Myxococcota bacterium. GTDB lineage: Bacteria > Myxococcota > UBA727 > UBA727 > VGSZ01 > VGSZ01. The sequence continues at coordinate 2,902 of JBIKRQ010000297.1, read as the reverse complement.
CGCGCAACGCGACGGGGCGCAGCTCGCGGTCCTCAGGACTGGTGCCCGCCGACGACGCGGCAATCAACAACGCGGCGGCCGCTTCGGGGGGCTGCAAACGACCCAGGGCGGTAGCGGCGGCGACGCGCGCGCGCGGTGCGGGTTGGTTCAACTTCTCGAGCAAAAACGGCACCGACGCAGCGCCTGCTTTGACGAGTTCGTTGATCGCATTTTCGCGCACCGGGCGCCGGCCGTCGTCGAGGTCGACCAACCACGGGCGCAAGGCACCACCCTGGGCGTTTGCTTCTTGCGCCATCGCGGCGAAGTCGGCGAACGAGAACGAATCACCCGCAGCAGCGGCCGCAGCGTCGACGAGCTTGCGCATCACGGCTTGCGCTTTGTCGCGCACCCACGGGTCTTTGTCCTCGGTGAGGGCCTGCACGCGGCTCTTGCTGCGCTGGTCGCCGAGGGCGCCAAACGCTTCGGCAGCGAACGCGCGCGTGTAGCCATCGGTCGATGTCGAAAGGTGTTCGAGGGCGTCGCGCACGTCGTCGTCGAAGGCGTCGCGGCCGTCGATGAGTTCGGCCAACGCGCGCGCGATGAAGGCGCCGTCGTCTGCGCCCAACCGCCCACTTTTCACCACCCGACACAGTGTGGGGACCGCCTGCCGCGCGCCGAGGGCGCCGATGAGCAACGACGCGCGCGCCACCGGAGAAAACCCAAGACTTCCGGGTGGTTGGCGGATCGCAAACTCGAGCACCGCCAGCAGCGGTGCTACGGCGTCGGCCCGGGCAGCAATCAGGGTGGCTTCGCCCGCCTCGCGCTCGGTGCGGATCGGGCTTGTGAGTTTCATCGCAGCGTCGCGCAACACATTCGTCATGGCCTGCGCAGTGTTGTGCCGACGGCGGCATCGAGCAAGTTGCCTGTGTCGGCCGAAGCGTCGCAGCACCGGGAGATCGGGCATACTTCGCCCATGGTCACCGTGAAGCCCTCGATGCACACCCAGGCACCGGCCAACCCGACGGCACCCACGTCGTCGCAGCCCACCAACGTGCCTCAGCCCGTGCAGAAGGCCGTCGCCGACAACAACCTGCCCCAACCCGGGCAAACGCCTTCTGAGGCAGCACAGCAGATTCTGGGCGGTTTGAAGGATGGTGGCTTTCAGGCCCCCGCCACGGCGAGCAAAGACTTCGGTACCCAGTTCGGCAACGCGCTCAAGCAGTTCCAGCAGGCGCAGGGGTTGCCGCCCACGGGCAAGCTCGACGCCACGACCGCCGAAGCCCTCAAAAACGTCGGCATCGCCGGCGCGCCCGCCCAGCCCGAAAAGCCCGACCCGGCCGCGGCGAAAGACAACTTCGAGCGCGGCGGCAGCCTGCTCAAACAAGGCGACCGCAACCGCGCCGACATCGCGAAGAACTCCACGCCCGACACCAACTTCCTCGACGCGCTGCTCAACAAGCTTGGCGGTGATCACGGCGTGACATCCGACAAAGCCGGCCACGTCGGCGGTGCCGCCGAAACGGCCACCAACGCCAGCAAAGCCGAAAGCACCAAAGACGCGAAGAAGGCCGAGACCGACAAGGCCGGCAACACCGAGTCGAAAAAGGCGAGCAAAGACGACGTCCAGCAGCCCCTCGACAAAAACGCCCGCGAAGCCGCCAAGCTCCACGTCGCCCGCGGTTTGAAGGCCGACACTGCCCGCACCGACGAGCGCCGCAAAAACGCGTTGTTCGGCAAAGACGCCATCGAGCGCGGCATTCTCGAGGAGGAAGAAGACGAAGACGCCACTGAGGGCGACGGCGGCGAAGGCAAAAAGCGCGGGCGCGGCGGCGACGCCGACGGTGGTGGCCACGAAGCCCAGGGTGCCGACGGCAGCAGCGGCAGCGGTGACGAAGCCGGCGACGCGAAGTACGGCGGCAACGCCCACTCCGGCGACACCAACCACGGCGACGCCAAACGCGGCCACGCCAGCCTCGACGACGGCTCCGACGCCGACGCCGGCCACTACCGCATCCCATCGTTGTCGGAGCAGGCGTTTTCGTCGCTCGAGAAGATCAAGCGCGACGACACCGCCAACAACCGCGCCACGACGTACTCGTGGGACGTCATGTTCTTCAAGCCGGGCGTGTACAGCGCGGGCCAGAAGGCGCAGGACCTCGTGCATCTGGTCGTGTCGTCGTCGACGGCATTCGACCCGGTGTGGCAGCGCGCGCAGGCCAACCTGCAGGTGATGGTGCGGCGCCTTGAACGCGACGCGCCCGTGCCCACCCTCGACGACATCGTCGGCGCCTTGCGCCAGGCCCGTGCCCGCGACGGCGACAGCAGCGCTGCGGTGCTGGCGCCATTCAAGAGGCCGCTCGGGCGCGCCTGAACATGTCTACACTTCCGATACAGCGGAAGTGTGTGAAGTGTCTCCGTTTTCACGACGAGCCCGCACGAGCGGCGCCGCGGCGTGAGCCGAATCAAGAGTGCTGGAGCGTTGGGGAGCGCGCCGCACACGGCCTGGTGGTGAAACACGTTTGCGGTCAGTCGAGCATCGGACCGATGCTTCGCCGCAGCAAGCACCCACGGAGTCAGTGTGGATATCCTCGGCAAAACCGTCGTCGTCACCGGTACTTTTTCGCGCCCAAGGGCCGAGATTGAAGCGCTGCTGGAGCAGTTTGGCGCGAAGGTTTCTGGGTCCATCTCGGGCAAGACGCAGTTGCTGTTCGCGGGCGACAATGCGGGCTCGAAGCTGGCAAAGGCGCGGCAATTGGGGGTCAAGGTGTTGTCCGAAGCCGACCTCGACGCTCTTGGTTCACCACCAACGACCGCACCACCAGCGGTGACACCGTCGCCGACGAAGCCCAAAGCCAGGAAGGCAAAGACCGCCGAGCCCGACGAGCCCGACGAGCCCGCGACGGTGCAAACGGTGCCCAGCCTC
>JBIKRQ010000031.1:0-28760 GCA_044349155.1 Myxococcota bacterium | reverse complement strand
CTCCTTCTCCTTCGCCTTCACTGATGCCGGCGACCGATTCGAAGGCAGTCTCGAGGGGGAATCGTGTCCCCAACCGATCGAGGCGGATGATCGGCGATCCGGGTGATCCATTGACGAGGGAGAGCAGCGAACCGCACGCGTCGATCGCGAGACCATTGCCAGAAAGATCCGACGTGAGGCCGCCCGGAAACACCGTGGGGGCGCCGTCCGTCGTGAAGCGCACGAGCTTCTGGGAGTTGTAGTAGTTGGCCCAGACCGCACCGACACCGTCCACCGCGAGGCCGACGGGATCGGCTTCGCCATTGGCAGTCAAGGGCGCGCCGAGGGTGCCGCTGCTCAGGACGTGAAGCACGCTTTGCTGCGGAACCAACCCGATTCCCAGCCCACCCACGTAGAGGCCACCGTTGCCGTCGAGCTCGATGTCATAGGGCTGGATGGGCAGGTCGGTGACGAAGGTGTCGATGGTGGCGCCAGTGGTCGCGTCGAAGCGATAGATGGCGCGATCGTCGAAGGAGGCAACGTAGAGCGTGTTGCCATCCACAGCGAGGCCCGTCGGGTTGTTGACCACCGGCACCAGCGTCGTCGTCGTCGGCCCCGCCAGATCGATCTGCAGGACACGGTTCCTGCTTGAGCCCGTGGAAAGCTCAGAGAGCCCCACACCGTCGGCAACGATGAGACGGTTGCCAACCAGCTCAATGTCGGCGCCTTGTCCGAGTTCGCCGTCGGCGGTGAGCGCCGTCCTTGTGCCATCCGACGTGACGCGGCTGACTCTTGGGATGCGCCCGCCGAAAGCGTCGTTCTCCACGACGTAGAACGTCCCCTGGTCATCCACGGTCAGGCCAGCGCCGAGGCCGCCGAACATCGACGCCGTCGCGCCGGTCGCGGTCATGCTGGGGTCGACGTTGGGCGCGCCAGATGCCGAGGGCGCCGCGCCGCACTTCACGCGCGAGACCGTCTGGCTGTTGAGGTAGGTGAAGAGGTTGCCGTCGTCGTCGATGCTCAGGCCGTTGCCTGCGTTCGCTGCCGTGAGCGCCCCAAGAAAGACCGTGGAACTCCCGTCGGCCGAGAAGCGCACGAGCCGTGATGAGTTGTAGTAGTTGGCCCAGATGTCACCGTTGCCGTCGACCGCGAGGCCCACAGGGTCGGCCAGTCCAACCACCGTCAGCGGGGCCCCGAGGGTGCCATTGGCGAGCACGTGCACGACGCTCGTCTGCGAAGCCAGGCCGATGCCCAGACCGCCGACGTAGAGGCCGCCGTCGCCATCGAGTTCGATGTCGTACGGCTGAAGCGGCAAATCGCTGACGAAGGTGTCGACGATCGCGCCGGTGTCGGCGTCGAAGCGATAGATGGCACGATCGGCGAAAGAGGCCACATAGAGCACGTCGCCGTCGACGGCCAAACCGGTGGGGTTGTTGACCTCAGGCACCAGCGTCGTCGTGGTGGGGCCCGCCAGGTCAATCTGCAGGACGCGGTTGCGGCTCGATCCGGCGGAGAGCTCCGAAAGCCCCACACCATCAGCGATGATCAGTCGGTTGCCGACGAGCTCAATGTCCGTTCCCTGCCCAAGCTCGCCGGCGCTGGTCAGCGCGGTCCTCGTACCGTCTGGGCTGATCTGCGTGACGACCGGGGTGCGCGCGGCAAAGGCATCGTTCTCGACAACGAAAACCGTGCCGTCGGCCCCCACGGTGATCCCGGCGCTGAGACCGCCGAACAGGTTCAGGTTGTCGGCCACCTGCGTGATGTCGTGGGCTGCAGCGGGGACCGCCACGGTGCAGAGCAGCGCGAAAGCCAGACGGGACATGCTGTTCTCCCAAACGTCAGTGTGTCAGGGCCCGCGCCTCGATTGAGGCAGCGGCGAGAAAGCGTCGCCAAAATGAAGGAGGGCGGCAAGCCAACGCGCCAGACCGCTACGAAGTGGAACGTGCGGTGACTTCACTTTGCCGCTGGTGCAGCGCGAGTTCTTGCAGCTGCTCAAGCGAACAACGCCGCCTTCGTCGAGGTGGTGGCCGAGCATGGCTTCGAGGTCACGGCCATCATCGTCGGTGCCGGTTTGCGGCAGCACTCAAAGCAAACGCGGCCTGGGGCGCTCGCCGCGGTTTTGCTGGAGACGGAGGCCCCCGGTTGGCCCCGACCTGGTGCTCGAGACCTGCCTCGGCACCGGCGTGATGTGGAGCTTCTCGCCTGGCTCGCGAGCCGCGCTCAGGTACGCGGGCCATCCCACGCGAGCATGCCGCCAGCCATCGACACCACGTTGTGAAACCCGAGGCTCTCGAGTTCGAGCGCCGCCCGACCGCTGCGGCCGCCCGAGCGACACACGACCACGAGCCTGCCCTTCTTGTCCCAGCCAGCAGCAGCTTTGGCCACAGTGGCGAGCGGAACATGCTCAGCACCAGGAATGGCCCGCAGTTCTGAGACGAGTTCGTCGGCCTCGCGCACATCGATCAGGCGGTACGCGCCCGAGTTCATCGATTGTTTCACCCATGAAACAGTGACCTCGGGAACGCCCGAAGCAGAACGTTTCATCGGCGCCCAGTCACCATCACGCGCTTCTTGCATCACACGACCCTCCGGAAAGCCACACTTCAGATTGGCAGGCACGGCCTCGTCGATCTTCTTTGGATACGCGAGCTTCAACGCCGCCATGATGTCAACGAAGGCGTCTTCGGTTTTGCCCCCGCCGAGGCGCGGATTGAACGCCTTCTCCTCGCCAACCGTCGTCACGGTGCGGCCCTTGTAGTCGTGGCCGGGGTAGACGCGGGTGTCGTCGGGCAGCGTGAAGATGCGTTCGTGGACCGAGCGGTACAGCTTGCGGCTGTCGCCCTGCTGAAAGTCGGTGCGGCCACACGCGCGTATCAGCAGCGCATCGCCGGTGAACGCGAGCTTCTCGGACGCCTCAACAAAGGTCATGCAGCCGTTGGTGTGCCCAGGGGTCTTTCTGGCCTCGAGGACGTAGCGGCCAAAGCGGACCTCGGCGCCGTCGGCAAGGGGCACGTCAGCACACGCAGCGCCGCCTTCGTCGCTCACGCAGGTCCTGGCGCCGAAGCGTTCGCGCAACAGGCCCGCACTCGTGACGTGGTCAGCGTGCACGTGGGTTTCGAGCACGTGGGTGAGCTTGAGCCCCAGCTCGGTGAGCAGTTGCACGTCGCGGTCGATGGTCTCGCGGACCGGGTCGATCAACACCGCTTCGTGGCTCTGCTCGTCGGCGAGCAGGTAGGTGTAGGTCGACGTCTCGGGCTCGAAGAGTTGGCGAAACAGCAGCGTCATGGTGTGCCTCCGCCACCACTTCTTGCGTGTGCCATGCCAACGCCCGGGCGCGTTCATCTGCGGCGCTTGGCCAGTCGTGTTTCAACAGATGAAACACGGCTGCGAAACATGAAACAGCGCGTGGGACGGTGCGCGACGGCCGGTGGTGTTCCGTGGTCTGCTTCGGCCCATGTTGCGCACCGCGGCTATGTTGGCTTCTGCCCTGTGTGGCGCCCCCGGCGCCTCCGACGCTCAGGATGTCGTCGCTGCACCGGAGGTGGCCGAGACCACCACGGCTGAAGGCGCGCGCGACCAGCACGACAGCGGCTTGAGCGTGCGGATGTTGTCGGGGCGCACCTGGCTCGACACCGACAGCGCACCGTTGCTGGGCGTTGGCCTGGCGGTCGAGCACGACTTTTTCGACGGCGCGCTCACCGTCGAGGTCGCGGGCGAGTGGTTGTACGACCCCGAGCGCAACGCGGCCCTCGTGGAGCTGGTGGCCGAGCACGGCTTTGAGGTCACCGACCGCACCGCGATCATCGTCGGCGCTGGCCCGCTGTTTGCCGCAGCACACGAGGAAAACCCGGCGTGGGGCGCGCTCGCCGTGGTCGCGATCGAAACGGAACTCGCACCACGCTGGCAATTGTTTGTCGAGCTCGACGGTGCGGTGCTGTTCGATCCCGAGCTCGTGCTCGAGACCGATCTGGGCACCGGCGTGATGTGGAGCTTCTAGCCTGGCTCGCGAGCCGCGCTCAGGTCCGCGGGCCATCCCACGCGAGCATGCCGCCAGCCATCGACACCACGTTGTGAAAGCCAAGGCTCTCGAGCTCGAGGGCGGCGCGACCGCTGCGACCGCCCGAGCGGCACACGATCACCAGCTTCGCCTTCTTGTCCCAGCCCTGCGACGCCTTCGCGACGGTGGCAAGCGGCACATGCTCAATGCCAGGGATGGCGCGCAGCTCCGAGACGAGCTCATCGGCTTCGCGGACATCGATCAAGCGATAGGCACCCGCGGCCATCGACCCATTGACCCAGCCAACGGTGACCTCGGGAACTCCCGACGCCGAACGTTTCATCGGTGCCCACTCTGTATCACGCGCTTCTTGCATCACACGACCCTCCGGAAAGCCACACTTGAGGTTGGCCGGAACGGCTTCGTCGATCTTCTTCGGGTAGGCGAGCTTGAGGCCCGCCATGATCTCGACAAACGCGGCTTCAGTTTTGCCGCCGCCCAGGCGCGGGTTGAAGGCCTTCTCCTCGCCGACGGTCGTCATCGTTCGGCCCTTGTAGTCGTGGCCGGGGTAGATGCGCGTGTCGTCGGGGAGCGTGAAGATGCGCTCGTGCACCGAACGAAACAGCTTGTGGCTGTCGCCTTGCTGAAAGTCGGTGCGACCACAGCCGCGGATCAGCAGCGTGTCGCCGGTGAACGCCAGCTTCTCTGACGCCTCGACGAAGGTCATGCAGCCGCTGGTATGCCCGGGCGTCTTGCGCGCTTCGAGCACGTGGCGGCCGAAGCGAATCTCAGCACCATCCTTGAGTGGAATGTCGGCGCAGGCCGCACCGCCCTCGTCGCTGACACACGTCTTCGCGCCGTACTTCTCGCGCAGCAAACCAGCGCTCGTCACGTGGTCGGCGTGGACGTGGGTTTCCAACACGTGGGTCAGCGTGAGGCCCAACTCAGTGATGAGCTGCACGTCACGATCGAGGGTCTCTCGAACCGGGTCGATCAACACGGCCTCGCGGCTCTGCTCATCAGCGAGCAGGTACGTGTAGGTCGACGTCTCGGTCTCAAAGAGTTGGCGAAACAGCAGCGTCATGTTCGGTCCTTTCAGAGGAGGATGCGACCCTCTTGTGCACGACCGTTGCGTAAGTCGTGCCAGCCGCGCACGTCGTGGCGATGCCGCTGTGATGCAACGTGTTTCACCTCTCGTTCGTAGCACATGAAACATGAAACAGCGCGCTGCATTCGAAAGGCCCAGGACGACCGGCTGCCGCTTGGCACGGTGTGTGGTCTGCCTGGTGCATGCTCCCAACGATTGCTGCGCTCGCCCTGCTCTGTGCAACACCGCCACTCACGGCTTCGACCGCAGCAGCGACCGCACCTGCGCACGAGGACGGCGGTCACGACTCGGGTGTGAGTCTCCGTGTGCTCTCTGGCCGCACCTGGCTCGACAGCGACAGCACACCGCTGATCGGCGTTGGCCTGGCCCTCGAGCACGAATTCTTCGAGGGCGCGTTGGTCGTCGAGGTCGCTGGCGAGTGGCTGCATGACCCCGACCGCAACGCCGCCCTGCTGGAGGTGCTCGCGGAGCACGGCTTTCCCATCACCGATCGGACCGCGATCATCGTCGGTGGTGGGCCCGTGTTTGCAGCCGCCCTTGAGCACAACCCGGCGTGGGGCGGCGCGGCGGTGCTCGCTGTGGAAACCGAACTCGCGCCACGGCTACAGCTGTTCGTCGAGTTCGACGCCGCCGTCCTGCTCGACCCCGAGGTGGTGCTCGAGACCGACCTTGGGACCGGCGTGATGTGGCGCTTTTGACGGCTGAGGAGAAAACGACGTCGTCGTGTGTCTCCTCGCTTGGTGTTCCCGCCTGTTTCGCCCCCCCGACGAGCGTCGCTCGCTCCCCCAGGACGCCGTCAGCCCGCCCACCACAGGAGAAACGATGAAGTACACGCAGAAGTTTCAGGCCCTCGCCGATGCCGCCCGCAGCCGCGTCAACGCCACGGCTCCAACCACGGTCGACGAGCTGCAACGTCAAGGAGCAGTCCTCCTCGACATCCGTGACAGCGAAGAGCACGCGGTCGACAGCATTGCGGGCTCGTTGAACCTCAGCCGCGGCAAGCTGGAGATGAAGGTTGAGGCCCTCATCCCCGACCTCGACACGGTCATCCTCTGCTACTGCAACGCGAACAACCGCGGCGCGCTCTCGGCCGACGCACTTGTACAGATGGGCTACCGCAACGCGTCCTTCATCGAGGGCGGCCTGCGCGCGTATCGAGCCTTGCTGCCCTGAGCGAAACGCCAGCGAGACGTTTGGACAGCGTCTTCGGCTGGCGCCGAAAAACACAACGCGCGTCAGCGCGCGTCGTCGTTTGCATGGTGGCGGAAACGCCGTCAGCCGTTTGCCTCTGCGTCGACTTGCAGGCTCGCGGCACTCGGGCGTTCGTTGAGGCCCTTGCCAGCCGGCTCGATAAGGACGGCCATGCCAGCCTGGCGCAGCACCGTCTCGGCCACAGAGCCAAACACGGCGCGCGCGACGCCGACACGAGCATGGCTGCCCATCACGATCACATCTGGCTGTCGACGCTGGGCTTCGCTCACGATGCACGACGCTGGCGCTCCAACACGCACCACGATGTCGCCGAGCACGTTGTTCTTCGCGAGCAGGATGACGTACCCCCGCAGCAGGGCGGCGGTCTCCTCGTCGAGCGCTGCATCGAGTGGCCGCACCTGTCCATCGACCACGAGCTGACGGATGCCATCGGGAAACGGCTTCGGCGTCACGGTCATGATGTCGATCAAGGCGCCGGGCACCTTGCGCGTCATCCACAACGCACGCTCGATCACAGCATGCGCACAACCACGAACATCAAGCGGAACAAGCAGACGCATTGCGAACTCCCACATGCCAACGACCGCAGAGCTTTGAGACTCGACGCTACTGTCGATGTTTCACGCCGCATTGGTCTTTTGAAACACGGCCATGCCAACGATCAGGCCGCCGACAAACAGCAGCATCGACGAACTGAACGAGGCGGCGGCAACCAACCCGGGCCCAGGACACACACCACCGAGGCCCCAGCCGATGCCGAACAAGCCCGCACCAACAAGGAGGCGCCAGTCGATGTCTTTTCGTGTCGGGAGGTGAAACTTCACGTCGAGCAGCGGCGACGAGCGACGCACGATCACGCGAAACAGCACCGCATGCACAGCAATGGCCCCGACCATCACAAGCGCGAGGCTCGGGTCCCAGGCGCCGCTGGCCACGTCGAGAAACGTGATGACTTTGTCGGCACGGGTCATCCCCGAGATCACGAGCCCAAGCCCAAAGACCACGCCAACAACACCAGCAACCAGCGTCACTTTTCGGTTGGTATCGATGCTCATGCAGCACCGCCCAGCACGCGCATGAGTGTCACCGTGACCATGCCGGTGAACATGAACGTCACGGTGGCGGCCAGCGACCGCACCGAGAAGCGCGACAAGCCGCAGACCCCGTGGCCACTGGTGCAACCGTTGCCAAGGCGTGTGCCGTAGCCAACGACGAGCCCGGCCACCACCATCGCGACGGGTCCGCGCGAGGTCGACGCCGCCAACATCGTCGGCGACACCCACGAGGTCAGAAGGCCAACAGCCAACAGCCCCGTGATGAACGCGACGCGCCACGCGAGGTCGCCCGGCTTCGGCGACAGCACCCCGCCCACGATGCCGCTGATGCCAGCGACACGCCCCGTGGCGAGGAGGAACATCGACACGGCAACGCCGATCAGCGCACCGCCAAAGAGTGCTGGAAGGGGTGTGAACGCTGTCCAATTCACGCAGGTGCTCCGGGGAGAGATGAGGTGCATCGGCCACATGAGCGGCTTGCATCACTCGTGTGCATGCAGCCTGCCAACGACGGTGATGCCGCTTCCTCTGGCGCTGATGTCGCCGCTGACAGACGAGCGACGCCCCCGGGCGAAACGATGAAACAACGTGAAACAGAACGTAACATCCGATGAAACGCGAAGCGAAACACGTTCGCGCTGCGTGATCGATCGCTTCCCCGGTCGCGTTGCTCCAGAGCGCTTTTGAACGGCTGGCACGATCTGTGGTGATGTGCCCGTCATGAGCACCATCATCCTTGCCGTCGCGCTCTCGTTGCTGATCGGAATCTCGCTCGGGCTGCTGGGAGGCGGCGGCTCGATCCTGACCGTACCGATTCTCATCTATGCCCTGGGCGTTGAAGAGAAGAGCGCCATCGCGAGCTCATTGCTCGTCGTTGGCACCACCAGCCTCGTCGCCTCGATTCAACATGCACGGGCGGGGAACGTGGTGTGGCGCGTCGCGTTGGTGTTCGCCGGTGCGGGCATGGTGGGCGCGTTTTTCGGCGGCAAGCTTGCGAAGTTTCTGCCGGCGAGCGTTCTGCTCGTGATCTTTGCGGTCATCATGTTCGGCACGGCGATCGCCATGTGGCGCGGCCGCAAGAACCCACCGACCGCTGAGCAGTCGACCTCTCTGCCGATCCCGAAGATCATCGCCGAGGGCATCATCGTGGGTGTGGTTACGGGCCTCGTGGGTGCCGGCGGTGGGTTCCTGGTGGTGCCAGCACTCGCCCTGCTCGGTGGCCTGCCCATGCCCAAGGCCGTGGGCTCCTCCCTCGTCGTCATCGCCCTGAAGTCCTTCGCCGGGTTCGCCGGCTACGCCAGCCACGTCACCGTCGACTTCAAGCTCGTCGGGATTGTCACCGCTGCGGCCGTCGCCGGTAGCTTTGTTGGTGCGGCCCTCGCGAAGCGTGTTCCTCCAGAAAGCCTCCGCAAGGGCTTCGCGGTCTTTGTCCTCGTGATGGCCGTCTTCCTGCTCTTCAAGCAAGCCCAGGCCTTCTTCGCCTGACCCGCCAGCGAGTTCGCTCCTTCAGAGCTGCTCGTCGACAACCTTGAGGTTCACATGCTCTTGCGAAGCGTCACGATCGTGTCTGTGCTCATCAGTGTGACTGCGTGCTCGTCTGGGGCAGCGCCTGTTGCGCCATCTGAAACACGCCCAGCAACGCCTGCTGAAACAGTTGAAACGGTCGCGACCGTGACCCCCGCGGCACCTCCCGCTGCATCGCTGTGGAGCTTCGATCCTTCGAAGCTCCCCGACGACGAAGCTTCGCGCCTGATTCGCCGCGGCAAGGCCATCGCTGATGCAACGGCGAAAGAACTGCCCGCGCACGTCGGCAACGGCCTGCGCTGCACCAACTGCCATCTGGGTGCTGGCACCACGCCGCATGCGGCGGCCTGGGTCGGCGTCACCGACCGCTATCCGCAGTACCGCGCCCGCACCGGCAAAGACGACACGATCGAAGAGCGCATCAACGATTGCTTCGAGCGCAGCATGAACGGCAAGGCACTGCCCCCCGACAGCGAGGGGATGAAGGCCCTCGTTGCCTGGATGACCTGGCTCTCGGCTGACGTCGACGGCAAGGCTGTCGCCGACGACGCGAAGATTCCACTGGCGAAGCTGAAGCGCGAAGCAGACCCGGTACGCGGCAAGGTCGTCTACGACACGCGCTGCCTCTCGTGCCACGGGCCCACAGGGGCGGGCGTCACCGCAGCCGACGGCACGGTGGTGTTTCCAGCACTCTCAGGCAAGGCGACCTTCAACATCGGTGCGGGCATGGCACGACTGCGCACAGCCGCCGGCTTCATCAAGCACAACATGCCGCTTGGTCAGGGCAACACGCTCACAGACGACGAGGCCTTCGACGTCGCCTGGTACGTCACCCGTTTTGAGCGTCCAGACTTCGCCGACAAGGCCCAGGATTGGCCCACGGGCGGCAAGCCCGACGACGCACGCTACTGAGCGGTGCCGGCGTCGCGCACTGTTTCATTTCTCCCAGCCACCGAGAAGTCCATGAAACGCTTCACGAAACACGTCATGAAACACGCGCTGTTGGCGGTCGGCCTTGCAGCTGTCATGTGGGGACCACCGGCAGGCGCCGCCGATTGGGTCATGATCGGTGGCAGCGAAGAAGGCCGCGCCGACGTTGCCGTCGCGCCCATCGCTTTCACCCAGCTTGTGGTCGAGAGCACGCCGTGTGCGGCGCCGGTCACCGGCCTCACCTCCGAGGCACTCACGCCCTTCAATGGCGACACGCCCTCGTTCAACATCGACAGCCCCGCGGTGGTCGATGTGCGTCGACTGCGCCTGGGGGCACGCGGCACCGCACCGCTCACGCACGGGGCCGTCACCTACCTCGTCGCCGTGGAGGCCGGCCACAATGCCGCCACGCGCGGTGTGAACGTCAACCTCATCGACGCAAGCGTCAGCGTGCACGCCATCCCCGGTGTGCGCGTGCGCGTCGGCCAGTTCAAGCTGCCCACAATGGGCGAGACCCTCGAGTCCAACCCCCTCACCGCCGACTTCACGTCGTTCTCACTGCTGGTTTCGCAGCTCATGCTGGAACAGCCCGTGAAAGACGCAGCACTCGCTGGCCCCGCGTTCGCCAACCGCGACCTCGGGATCCAGCTGTTCAACAGCCACCTGCTGCCCGCCTCTGTCCCGCTCGTCGGCAACCACCTCGAGCTGTCGTGGGCGGTGATGGGTTCACAGGGCCATGTGGGCGGCATCGACAACGACGATAGTAAAGACCTCACCGCGCGTGCTTCGGCAAGCTGGCTGCTGTCGTCCCAGAAGCGCACGTCGCCATGGCGCGAAGAAGTCAGTGTCTTCGCCTGGGCCCAACACGGCACGCGCACGGCGAGCATTGATGGCGCCAGCACCGTCGTCGACCGCGACCGCCGCGGCGTGGGCGTGCATGCCCGGGCCTTTGGTGTTCGCACCCGTGTCGAGGCCGTGGCCGCCGACGGCATGCTGTTTCTCGGCGCATCGCCGCCGTTTGCAGGGCAGGCCGTAAGCGTCGACCCGAATGGCACCGCGTGGGGCATTGTCGGCGACGTCGGCGTTGAGCACCTCGGCCCGTTTGAACTCGACGCACGTCTGGAGCAGCTCATGCGCGGCGACAGCAGCACGCCTGCGGGCCGCGTGTTTCGCAACGTCGTGCTTGGCGCGCAGTACAAGTTCACCGAGCAGGCCAAGCTGTTGTTCAACTACAGCTTCCGCCACATCGACGTCGGCGACGGCAGCTCCGCCGACGCGCGCACCATCGCCAACAGCATCGGCGACCTGGCATCACTGCAGTTGAGCGTGGCGCTGTAGGCGATGTTTCATCGCGCCTGAAACACGCGATGGCCGCCTGAAACGTGCGCACTGCGGCCGGTGCACGAACACCACGTGAAATGCATCCGCCCCAGGCGTGAGGCACGTGACGTTCACGATCGGCGTGTTCATGAAGAACCTGGCAGGCGTCTTGTGTGGTGTCGTTGGCCTTTTCAGCACTCACGGGCTGCGACACATCCTTCAATGCAACAGCACTCGAGGACCGCCTGGTCGAGCAACTCACCTGCTCCGATCTGGTGCGCCCCTCGACGGTGAACCGCGTGGTCGAGGCCATCAAAGACCCGAGCTTCGACGACCTCGCCGCGGTGCTGTTGAATCCGGCCGATCTCGCAACCCTGGTGGCCCAGGGCGGTGCGCAACTCGAAGGCGCGGTCGTCGTCGCGCAGAACCTGCGCCTGCTGGCAGACAGCGGCGCTGGTGCTGACCTGCTCGCCAACGGCTGGGACGGCGTGTCGTGCGGCGATCCGCAGGTCATCGCCTGCACGGCGGGACAGCTCACCTCGACCGTCGACTGCACAGCAGGCGTTGCCACGAGCGTCGTGCTCGCCTTCGACGGGTGCGTCCTTCGCGGCACGACCGCCGACGGCGCGCTCGAATTCACGCGCGATCTCCTCGACGACACGGCGTCGTTCGACCTCGGCGTGGTCAGCAACGAGACTCGACTGTTGCAGGGTGCCGGCTTGCTCGATCTGAGCGATGCCGATGCGTTTGCGTTTGCGCTCACCGACGGGTTCGCCGTCGTCGATCATGGTGGCCTTGCCGGTGGCATCGCGTGTGGTGCCGAGAGCCGCGTGAGTGAAGCCGGCTTCGACCTTACACGCAACACAACCACCGTGACCCTCGCGCTCACCCACGACACGCCCGACGAGCACCTGGCGATGGCGACGACGAGCCCGGTGGTCTTTGACGGCCAGTGCGCCTGCCCGCTGCCCGGCGCTTCGATCGTCATGGACGTGCCGCGGCCCCTCGGACACGACGGCGAGACGGCCCATGCGAGCATCACCTGGAGCGCCAGTGACGACGACCGCGCCTGCGCCAGGGCCGACGTGACCCTGTCGGATTGGCCGACGGAATGCCTGGTGGGCGGCGACTGCGCGCGGGCGGCAACCGCCTCGGCCATGACGCGGATGCTTTCAGCGTTCTGCTTTGTGAACCAACCGCCAGCGCAACCGCACCAGATGAAACACGGCCCCTCGCGGGGCCGTGTTTCATGAGCGCTACTCGTCTTCGAGTTCGGCATTCCAGTACGACGCCGTCACGGGATCAACGAACGGCACCCACTCCTTGTAGGGGATCTTGCCGATGCTCGGTGACAACGACGACCACGACGGCCGCTTCGGCACCTTCAGCAGCTTCAAGCCCGCCTGCTCTGGCGTGCGCCCACCCTTGTTGAGGTTGCAGCGCACGCACGAGCACACCACGTTCTCCCACGACGTGCGGCCACCCTGCGAACGGGGCACGACGTGGTCGAGGTTGAGCGCCGTCCGCGGAAACACCTTCGCGCAGTACTGGCACGTGAAGTTGTCGCGCAGGTAGACGTTCTGCCGGCTGAAGCGCACCTGCGTGCGCGGCATGCGGTCGTACGCTTGCAACACCACCACGCGAGGCACCTTCAGCACCATGCGCGGCGTGTGGATGACGTCGTCACCCAGTTCGGTGCCAAGCTCGGCCCACGACAGAAAATCGAACGAGCGAAATTCATGGTCGAGGGCGCGCGCTGCACCGGAAAACAGCAAGCCAAACGCCCGCATCGCACGCGTGACGGCGACAGGCTGGAAGGCACGGTTGAGCACAAGGACACGAGCATCCATCGACGGTGAGATCGACGGAGCAGACATGGACGCAGTCATGGACATCGACATGGAGAAGGCTCACCTCACAGACCACCACGAAGAACCATCACGGCTCGTCGGGGTTCGTTCAGACGCCACCACCAGGCTCTTTCTTCGCCACGCAGACACGAACTCGAACCATCAACCACGAACACCGCACCCAAACACGTCGGCGCTGCGAACTCAGGAGCAACGGACTCCTGCCTGGTCGGCCTCCGTCGTCACGACGGTAGGCATCGGTCGGCCTCGTCGTCGCCAAAGCAACGTCGCGGTTGATCTGAGTGTACACACTTGACCACCGCCGCGCCATGATGCGCCCCGCCGTCAACGGTCTGTCACCTGTTTGCGTGTCAGCCGACACAGCCGTTCCTCCTGCGAAAGCCCGCCGTCATGTTGGACACCCTTGCTTCGCAATCGTCGCTCGTCGCCGTGATCGTGTGTGTCGCGTCGGCGGCGGCGCTGTTGTTGCGCAGCACGCAGAACTCGACGGTGCGCTTCGCGGTGTTTGCCCTCGCCACGGGCGCCTACCACGCCTCGTTTCTCGGCACGTCGTTGAGCGACCCCACGCGCTTCATCGGTGTGCGCATCGTCATGGCGTCGTTGGCGATCTTCGCGGCCGATGTGTTCTTTGGCGGCATCCTCGGCGAAGTCTCGCAGCTGGCGCGTCAGCGTCGACGTCGACTCACCGCGATCGTTGCGGGCGTGGTGTTGTTGGCGCTCACGCCCGCCATCGAAGTCACAGGTGTGGTGGCGGGCATCGGCATGGTGCTGCTGTTGCTGCTGCTGGTGCGGTTGGCCCGCATGCTCGACGTCGCGTCGCGCATCGACTCTGCCGCCGAGCGCACACGGCTGCGCACGTTGGCGTGGGCGGGCATCGTCGCGGTCGCGTTTGAGGCGATCGACCTCGTGGCCTTCGCGGGCATTCCCGTGCCTGCCGTGGGTGGCCTCGTCGTCGCGCTGTACGTGTACTTCTTGTCGCAGGCCATCTTGTCGTCGCGCCTGCTCGACCTGCACGAGCTGCTCGGCAAGGTGCTCGTGTTTGGTTCGCTCGCGTTGATCCTGGCGGTTGTGTACGGCGTGTTGTTCTTGTGGGTCGGCGATCGCCGCGGCTTCTTCTTGTCAAACACCCTCGTCGCCAGCTCGCTCATTTTGATTCTGTTTGAGCCCGT
This sequence comes from Myxococcota bacterium, assembly GCA_044349155.1. Classification (GTDB taxonomy): domain Bacteria; phylum Myxococcota; class UBA727; order UBA727; family VGSZ01; genus VGSZ01. The sequence goes on along the minus strand of JBIKRQ010000031.1, from coordinate 14,595 downwards.
GAAAACGCGGCTTGAAGAAACCGCGACGCGCGTGTTCTTTCGCGAACAGCTCACGTTCAGCCGTGGCCTGCGCCGGCTCGTGTCGCGCTTGATGACCACCATCGAGTTGCCGCGCGCGTTTGCCGCCGTGCTCGACGAGATCTACGAGGCCAAGCGGGCCACGCACGCCAGCGTGTTCCTGCTCGATCACAGCGGGTTGTCGTTTGCGCTCACGGCGTTTCGCGGCAAAGAACCCGTGAAGCACCTCGACGGCAACACGCATCCGGCGTTGGTCGCGTTCTTGTTGAAAACACAAACGCCACTGCTGCGCGAAGCCCTCACGCGCCGCATCGGTCGCGTCGACGAGCGCGTGCTGTCGCCCGTCGATCCGGCGGTGAAGGTGAGCGACTCGGCAGCACAAGACGCGGCCTTGTTGGGCGGGCTGGATGCGCTCAACGCCGACCTGGTGTTGCCGTTGCGCGTGCAGGGCAACGTGGTGGGCTTTTTGTGTTTGCGCGACGAGCGGTTGGCCGATGCGTTTGCCTCCGACGAGATCGCAGCGCTGATTGCGGTGTGCGACCAGCTCGCCGTCAACGTCGAGAACTCGCGCTTGTTCGGCGTGCTGCGCGAGCGCGATCGTCTGGCCGCTCTGGGTGAAATGTCGGCGGGTTTGGCGCACGAAATTCGTAACCCGTTGGCGGCCATCAAGGGTGCAGCACAAGAGCTCGACCCGAACATGCTCAAGGGCGAAGACCGCGAACTGATGGAGATCATCGTCGACGAGGTGAACCGCCTCAACGGCGTGGTCAGCGAGTTCCTCGACTACTCACGGCCGTTTCGCGGCACGTTCGTGGCGCTGAGCGTGAACGATGCCGTGCGCCGCACCGCACAGCTCATGCAACACGACCTGGCCACGATGGACCTCGTCGTCGACCTCGACGAAGACCTGCCCGACATCAACGGTGATGCCGAACGGTTGCAGCAGGTGTTGATCAACCTCGTGCTCAACGCGGCCGACGCGATGGGTCGAAACGGCAAGGTCAGCCTCGCCACGCGCGCTGTTGAAACGTTCAAAGATGCAGCGCTGCTCGGCGTGAAAGCGCCCACGCGTTCGGTGGAGATCATCGTGCGCGACGAGGGCCCGGGCATGTCGCAAAAGGTGCTGCAGCAGATCTTCATCCCGTTTTTCACCACGAAAGATCGCGGCACGGGCCTGGGCCTCGCGCTGTGTCAGCGGATCGTGCAGCACCACGGCGGCGTCATCGAGGTCCGCAGCATTCAAGCCCCCGCCACGGGCCACGGCGCCACGTTCATCATCCGCCTGCCGGCGCTGCCGCGACGCCCCGTCAACGCCCTGCCCGCTGCCCAGAGTGACGCGAGCGCGTGATGCGACCGGGTCGAATCCGTCTTGATCTTCGTGGATTGGAGAGAGTCGCAAACGCCCATGACGACCGCCCACGACGCTGCTAGGCCTTGCGCATGGCTCTGCGCGACATCCTCATCTGGCCCGATCCCCGTTTGTTGAAGACGTCCAAGCCCGTCGAGCTCAATGCCGACGGCTCGGTCCCCGACGACGTGAAAACCCTCGTGCAAGACATGTTCGACACCATGTACGAAGCCGACGGCGTGGGCCTTGCCGCACCGCAGGTGGGCGTGCTCAAGCGCGTCGTCGTCGTCGACATCCGCGCGTACGACAAGAACAAGGGCGAAGAAGAAGGCACATCGGAACCCGCGCGCAGCGGCGAAGCCCCGGTGGCCCTCATCAACCCGGTCTTCTCCGACAAGTCGGGCAAGCTCGAGTGGGACGAAGGCTGCCTGAGCGTGCCGGGCGAAAGCGGCATGGTCACGCGCGCTGCCAAGTGCCGCGTCGACTACATCGACCTCGACGGCAAGCCCCAGAGCATCGAAGCCGAGGGCCTCAAGAGCGTGGCGCTGCAGCACGAGTGCGACCACCTCGATGGCAAGCTCTTCGTCGACTACCTGAGCACGCTCAAGCGCAACGTCATCAAGCGCAAAATGCTCAAGCTGATTGCCGAAATCGAAGCCGACCGCGCCGACGGTGCCGGCTGATGGGCTTCATGGTCGTCGGCATTCCGCTGTCGCTGCTGGGGCTCACCATGATGGTGCGCGGCTGGGTCTACACGCTGCGTCCCGACGGCCCGATGGCCGCCAAGCGCAAGAAGGTGAACCTCAAGCGCGGCTTCACCACCGACATGAGGCTGTTCGGGCGCAAAGTGCGTCGCCTGGGCCTGATCCTCATGCTGCTGGGCGCGTTCCTGGTGGGCTGGCAGCGCTCCCTCGAGGCCGACGCCCGCAACGCCGCGTTGGCTGCTCCAGCGGCCGCTGCGGTGCCCTGAGCCCTCGGTTTGAGCACGGATGAAGCAAGCGGGCGCCTGACGCCCGCTTTCTTTTTGTGCGGTGTCGACGTTGACGCAAAAAAAGCGGGCCTGCGGCCCGCTCTTGTTCGTCTGCGTGCTTGCTCAGCTCAAGCGCCCGAGCCCGAGAACACGAAGGGGTACGTGACGTTCACAACGCCGCCGCCCTTGGGGGTCGGGAACTTCAAGCGCTGGATGATGCGCGTGACGCACTGCTCGACGGGAGCCGCCGCTGCACCGCTGAAGGTGTTCTGCGACGCCGACGCCGTGGTGACATCGCCGGTGCCCGAGATGAGCCAGAACATCACGAGCTTGCCCTCGAGGTTCGGGTCCTTGTTGAGCTCCTTGTCGTAGCAGTACTTGATCTGGCTCATGACGCGGCTGATGACGCGCTGGATTTCTTCACGGCTCAAACCACCCTCGTAGATGATCTTGCCGGGCACGATCTTGGTGGTGCCCTTGCCGCGGCCGCCGAGGTCGATGTTGCCGTTGCCGCCTGAGCCACGGCCCGTGCCCGAGCCGATACCGCCGATGCCGAGGCCGTTGCCGCCACCGCCAGCACCCGTACCGCGCGAACCGAGGCCGCCAGCACCGCCGGCGTCACCCATCGAAGCACCCTTGAGGCCGCCGAGCGCGTTGTTCACGCCCGAGCCGAGGCCGCCGGGGCCGAAGACGTTCGACACAGCGCCCTGAGGACCGGTGAGACCAAGGGCCGCGAGGGCGTCCTGGGCGATCTTGCGGTCTTCTTCACGCTTGTCTTTGTCGACGGTGGGCGCGCCCTTCTTCGAGGCGGCCTTGTCTTCCTTGGGCTTGTCCTTCTTGCCGAAGAGGCCGGCGTCGTCTTTCGCCGCAGCCGCCTTCTTGCCCGAGAGGTCTTCCTTCTTTTCCTTCTTCTTTTCCTGAGCCGCGAGGATCAGCTTGGTGAAGTCGGAGTTGTTCTTGAAGAGGTCTTCGTCGTCGAGGCTGTGGCTCGGCGGCGTGATGAGCAGGGCAGCGATCAGGCCCATCTGCATGATCAACGCGAAGGCGAGGATCTTCGTGTAGAAAACGTCGATCAGCTCAGACAGCACCATCAGCGCGATGGGCGCCTTCTTCGAGTACTGCACGACCAGCTCAACGGGGCCGACGCGGACCGTGACCTTCTGGTCCTGCTCGAGCGACACCGAGCCCGATGCGGGCTTGCCGTCGACGAGGACTTCCATGCCCGACGCCGGGTTCACCACGGCGCCATTGGGCCCGACGGTGACGAGGGCGTAGGCCTTCGACGGAATCGAAGGGTGCGAGAGGCGGAAGTCGGCGGCGTCGGAGTCACCAATGGTGATGCTCTTGCCGGCGGCAGCGCGCGCCACGCCGATGACCGTGTTGCCCCACGTGGCCGTGACGTCGACCGAACGCTTGTCGGCGGGCTTGAACTCCGAGCTCAACGCGGGCGTCAGCGCCTTCGTTTCGCTCTCGGCTTCGCCCATCTTGCGGTGGCCGTGGTGGTCAGAGGTGTGACCGAGCTTGAACCCGGACTTCGACTTCTCGCGTTGATTCACTCGCGGCTCCATATCGGTGGCAGTGCGGCCGTTCCTGCGTTCGCGAACAACCTCGGTGGCATCTTCACGAGACGCTTTGCGGGCGTCTGGTGCCTTGGCCGCCGGGGCTTCTTTCTTCTGCTCGACCACGACGTCGGCCGCGCGCTTTTCGGTGCGGGGCTCGGGGCGTGGTGGGGGCGTTTGGACATCGACCTGCGTGACGTCGGCCAAAGGGGCCGGACGCGGCGCGGGCTTCGATGGGGATTTCTTGGCCTCGACGGTGCGGTCGTCGACCGGCGTTTCACGCAACGGGACGGTGGCTTCTTCGAGGGCCGCGGTGTGGCCCGAGCGGCGGATCGGCACCGTGGGCGCCAGCATGTCGCCGCCGAAGTGCACCGTGAGGCGACACTGACCAACGCTGACGACGTCGCCGTCTTCGAGAGCGGTTTCGCCCTTGAGGTCTTTGCCGTTGAGCGAGGTGCCGTCGTCGGAGCCGAGGTCGAGGACGAAGACCTTGCCGTCGCGCGGCTTGAGCATGCAGTGCAGCGAGGAGACGTCGTCGCCGTCGAGCTTCACGTGCGACGAGGCGCCAGAGCCAACCATGATCGGGTCGCTCGTCGTGAACTCGAGGACCTTCGTGCCGCCGTTGGCGAGCTGGATGGTCAGGCTGATCGAAGGCTTGGTCGTGGCCATGGCTAGAAGTCCCTTCGAAGTGATCGGCGCCAACAGCGGCGAGGTTTTTGGCGCGCAGCCGCCTTCGTCAACACGGTTCACCGACGGAAACGAACCAAAACAGCGGAAGATCTTCCTGATTTCTCGGTCATTTGTCCGATGCGCTCGCTTGAACGCGCCTCGGCACTCGCTCAGACCGCAAAACCAGCCCGCCGGTTCCCGCCCGTTGCAAGATCCCTCGCCGGCGGCTGGATCGGCAGCGGCATCCCGAATGACCATTGAACACGCACCATGAGGTCATTTGGGATGACCCGCGGAGCGCAGTTGGGGTGGGGCCCCACGTTGCGTGGCATCAGCCCCCGAGGAAACACATCGCGACATCTCCATGACCGAAGATCATGGAAGATGTCGCGTTACCGGTGCTGCGGCAGGTTGCGTTTGGGCAGACTTTGCGGATTCGTCGACGTCCACGTAATCGAGGGTCATGGCACCACACGACCCGATGCAGGATCACCTTGTTCAAGCCGAGCGCTCGATGTTCGGCACGCGCTTGCCCCGCCCGACGGGCGTTGGTCGGCACCTCGTCGTCGTCGCCGTGGTGAGTGCCGTGGCCCTGGGCATCGCCATCTACTTCGCCGAAAGCGGCGCGCCACCGCCAGAAGCGCCCGCTGCCACGACCCCTTGATGCGAGCTGGAGCAGTGATGACCGACGCCCACGACATTGACGCCACGCGCCGCGCGCTCACCGGGTTGGGCCTGGCCCCGGGGGCCACCACCCTGCCCCTCGACGGGCTCACCCTCACCTTGTCGCCGCGCGATCCGTCGTTGGCGCCCAAGGAGATCCCCGTCGAAGCACTCTTCGGCAAACTCACCGCCATGCGCGACAAGCTGCGCGTGCTTGAGCAGCGGGTGAACGCCGCCGACATTGGTGCTGCCGAACGCGCGGCGTTGCAGGGCCACATCACGGCCACCTCGGCGAGCTTTGCCGCGTTCGTGGCGTTCTTTTCGAACGAGGCCGTGCCGCCCACGCCACCCGTCGTCGACTGAGCCATACGTGAGCAGGCTGAGCGCGACCGTCACGACGGCGGTGCTTGCTTCTTTCGACGTCAACACCGGCGTGGCAGACTGACGACGTGCGGATACACCCGGGCGGATTCCGATTGATGCTGGCAGGCGCGAAAGTGACGCGCCTCGTGCCGTTTTTGCAGGCCCAGGGTTTCAACGTCGAAGGCTTCGTCAAGGGCACCGAGGTGATGACGCGGCTGCGTGCTGCGCCCTGTCACCTGCTGCTGTTCGAGCTCGAGTGCGGCGACATGATGGGCGTCGACCTCGCCCGCAGCGCCAAGATCGACCGGCTCGCAGGCGGCACACTGCTCGTCGACGATCCGATGAAGTCCGGCATGATCATCTCGGCGTTGTCGCGCGGGATCGACAGCTTTGTCTCGCTGCCCCCCGACGAAACCATCTTCATGGAGCGGCTGGAAAACCTGCTGCTGTCGCAGTGGGGTCTCGTCGTCACGCAGCAGCAGCAGGGGCTCACCGACGAGGTGACGGCGGCACGCGCGCGCATTGCCCAGCTCGAGAAGCTCACCGACCGCCAAACGCAACAGCACGAAACAGCGCTGCGCGAGCAGAAGCAGGAACTCGAGTCATCGGCGTCGAAGCAGTTCAAAGAGCTTGAGGCCAAAGTGCAGCGCGCCACGCAAGCCCATGCCGCCGAAGTGAAGGAGCTCGCCGACAAGGCGGCCACATCGCAACGGCGTGTCGTCGAGCTCACCCGCGAAATCGGCGTGCTGCGCGATCAGCTGTCGACGATGCACCTGGTGGCGGGCGTCAAGACGGGAGCATCTGACGAGGGCGCGGCCCGCGGCTTCGACGACGATGTGTCGGTGACCGGCGTCGATCACAAACGCGCGCCACCGCCTGCGAAGTCAAACAAGCCCACGCCCAAGCCGGCGCCGCCAAAGACCAAGCCCGTCGTCGTCGATCACGCCACCGACGAGTTTCGGCTGGCGGACCTGCCAAGAGACGTCGACAGCGACTTCGGCCTGTTCGATGTGCCCACGTTGGCGACGTCGGTCTCGCCGCGCACGGTCAATCCGCCCGGCAGCCTCGACGAGATGAGTGACTTCCTGCCGCCCACGAACGCCGGCGGTGGCAAGGACGCGCTCGCCGACTTTGAGCCGATCTCGACGTCGAACTTTGGCGGCAACGCCCACGATGCCCACACCATGGCCGTGTCGGTGCCACCCACGTCAGCACGCGGCGCCCCCGGGCTCGACGAATTCAGCTTCGACGAGAAGACGCCCGCGGCGGGGGTTGGGCGAGCCGTGCCTGTGCCTTTGTCGGTGCGCTTCAACGACAACGACGAGCCGACAGCGCCACGTGGGCATGATTCGTCGATTGGTCCGCGACCGGTGGCACGACCAGCGCACCTCGATTCGCAGGTGGTGCGCGATGCCTCGCGGCTGGTGTCGATTGGCGACGAAGAGGTCATTTTCCTCGAAGACGACTGACGCTCGGAATGCGTCGCGGCAGCACAGGGTTGGCGATCACACGCCCATCCGGAGTTGCCCATGCAGAACCGTTCGCTGCTCGCTGCGTCGTTGACCCTTGTGCTCGTGTCGACGTCGATGGTGTCGGCCTGTGCGGGTGCAGGCGAGAGCCGCGCGGCATCGGCGTTGCCGGCAACAGGTGCTGCGCCAGCGCCTGCCGCCACTGTTGCAACACAGCCAACGACAACGGCGACGACGACGACGCCAACGGCCACTGTGTTTGTGCCGCAGCCGCTGCGCTTCGACTACGACGCAGCCACCTTGAGCGACGAGGGGCGCTTGCAGTTGCAGGCGTTGGCGGCGCACCTGCGCACAACGGGGCTGGCCGTGCGGATCGTGGGCCACGCCGACGAGCGCGGCACCCCCGAGTACAACATGAGCCTCGGCGACGAACGCGCTCGCGTCGCCCGCGACTACCTCGTGCGCCTGGGGATCGATCGGGCCCGCGTCACTGCCTCGTCGCGCGGCGAAGAAGACCCGGCCGTGGTGGGCGAAGACGAAGGGACCTTTGCGCTCAACCGGCGCGACGAGTTCGAACTCCTGTCGGCGCACACCGACGGTTGATCGCCGGTCTGGCGGTTCAGGGATCCAGGAGCGCTGGCGGGGCCAGCGCTTTTTTTTCGCCCCTGGGTGTCTGGAAGCGAAGCGCAAGACGCACCGCGTTGTGCCGGTGGCTGCCGTGGAACCGCGCTGCCTCCACGCGATGTGTGCAAGTGCCACGTAAACGACGCAGATGGCGCTGCACAGCGCGTCGGCGACGACGCAGCGGGCGGAAAATCCTCACTTCTCAGGCCCAAAACCGCGTGGAACGCAGCTGTCAGTTTTTCAGGAGCCCACCATGCCCCAGTCGCCCAAGACCCTGATCGAAGCCGTCGCCAAGACCGCCCTGCACACCGCCCGCGAGGCGGTCGACGCCTTCAAAGGTGCCGAACAGCACGGTCTCGCCCGCGGTGAGACCAAGTTTGTGCCGCCGCATTTCATGCCGACGGGCGACGAGCACGAGAGCGAAGAAGGCTGGGGCTTCGAAGACACGAAGTTCGTCGTGCGCCCCAACGGTGCCGTGATCCTGACCGGCAACCGCTACAACATCAGCGACGTCGAGCTGCCGAACCTGCTGCCGTTCTTCTCGCAGAAGGTGGCCGCCCCGCTCGGCTACGCGAACCGCAATCCGTCGCAGTTCCCGCCGAAAGTGCCCGCCCCCCTCGAGAACACCGCCCTCGTTTCGGCCCTGCGTGGCTTCCTCGCTGAAGACCAGATCACCACCGAAGACTCGGTGCGTTTGCGTCGTGGCCACGGCCACACCGGCGCTGAGATCTGGGCCGTGCGCTACGAGTCGCTCGACCGCGTGCCCGACCTCGTCGTCTACCCGCAGAGCCACGACGAAGTGGTCGCCCTCGTGAAGGCCGCCAAGGCCAACGGTGCGGTGCTCATCCCCTACGGCGGCGGCACCAACGTCACCGATGCCCTGCGCTGCGATCCGAAAGAAAAGCGCACCATCATCTCGGTCGACATGCGCCGCATGAACCGCGTGCTGTGGATCGACCCCGTCAACCGCCTCGCCTGCATTGAGGCTGGTGCGGTGGGCCGTCACATCATGGCGTCGCTCGCGCGCTACAAGCTCACGATGGGTCACGAGCCCGACAGCGTCGAGTTCTCGACGTTGGGCGGCTGGATTGCCACCAACGCCAGCGGCATGAAGAAGAACCGCTACGGCAACATCGAAGACATCGTGCTCGACATGCAGGTGGTCACTGCTGACGGCGTGGTCTCGCGTCCGCAGGTCGGTCCGCGCGAGAGCATTGGTACGAACCCGAAGAACATCATGTTCGGCAGCGAGGGCAACTTCGGCATCATCACGCAGGCGGTGGTGAAGCTGTTCGAGATGCCCGAGGTGCAGCAGTACGGCAGCGTGATCTTCCCGACGCTGAAAGCTGGTGTGGACTTCCTGTACGACCTGTCGAACTCGGGTGCCGTGCCCGCGTCGATGCGCCTGATGGACAACACGCAGTTTCACTTTGGCCAGGCGCTCAAGCCCGCCAACGACAACCCGCTGCACAAGCTGAAGAGCCAGGCCGAGAAGGCGTTCCTGCTGCAGGTGAAGGGCTTCGATCCGTACCAGATGTCGGTCGCGACGATTGTGTACGAGGGCAGCAAGGACGAGGTCGAACTCCAGCAGAACGTCGTCGCCAAGCTGGCGCAGAAGCACGGCGGCATGCAGGGTGGTGCGGCCAACGGTGAGCGCGGCTACCAGCTTACCTACGGCATCGCCTACATCCGCGACCTCACGTTTGAGCACTGGGCCATTGCCGAGAGCTTCGAGACGTCGGTGCCGTGGTCCAAGGCCCTCGACCTCTACGATCGCGTGCAGCGTCGCGTGCAGCGCGAGCACGAGGAGCGCGGGTTGCCGGGCAAGCCGTTCTTCACGGGCCGCTTCACGCAGGTCTACTCGAGCGGTGTGGCCATCTACTTCTACCTGGGCTTCTACGCCAAAGGTGTCGTCGACCCGATCGGCACCTACGCCGCCCTCGAGCACGCGGCCCGTGAGGAGATCCTCGCCGCAGGTGGCTCGCTCTCGCACCACCACGGTGTGGGCAAGCTGCGTCAGGACTTCATGCGCAGCATCTACAGCGATGGCGCTCTCGCGATGACGCGTCAGATCAAGCAGGCCGTCGATCCAACCGGCGTGTTTGGCGCGAAGAACCACGCGATCGAAGGCGAGATCGACCTCGGCCATGCAGCCCCTGCTGCGCCGACGACGACGACGACCAACGAGAAGAAGCCATCGAAGAAGCACAAAAACGGCGCCGGCCATCACGGCAACGCCTGAAGGACACACCATGAACACGATGAACACACAGCGTGACGATCGCGGCGTGCATGTCCTGTTGACGGGCGTGACCGGCTTCGTTGGCAAGGTTGTCCTCGCCGACCTCATCCGTCGTCGCGACGAGATTGGCCTTGCTGGCGTCACCCTTGTCGCTCGCGGCAAGAAGAACCGCGACGGCTCGGTGCAGACCCCTGCCGAACGTTTCAAAGAAAAGGTGGCGCCGTCGCAGATCTTCGCCGACCTGCCTGCCAGCTGGTTGTCGATGATCACCGTCGTCGCTGGCGACCTCGAGAAGGACCACTGCGGCATCGCCGAAGAAGACCTCGCCGCCATCCGCACGCGCATCACGCATGTGATCCACTGCGCGGCCAGCGTCGAGTTCGACCTGCCGATCAAAGACGCCGCGAACGCCAACATCACCAGTGCGCTGGGCGTGCTCGAGCTCGCGCGTTCGTGCACAAACCTCGTCGGCATGGTTGACACGTCGACGGCGTACGTCACGCCGCACCGCTCGGGTCCGATTCGCGAGGTGTTGGCGCACCTGCCGCGCACGGCCACCGACCTGTACGAGTCGATGCTCGCGGGTACGCGCCCCGAGGACGAGTACCTGAAGGAAACGGGCCACGCGAACACGTACACGTACACGAAGTGCGTTGCCGAACACCTGCTGTGCCAGCGTCGTGGCGACGTGCCGCTCAGCATTGTGCGGCCGAGCATCATCTCGACGTCGTGGCGCGAGCCGTTCCCCGGTTGGATCGACAGCCCCGCGGCCCTCGCTGGTGCGCTGCTGTACACCTCAATGGGTGTGGTTCCAGCGTTTCACGGTCACCCCGGAACGCGTCTTGACGTCGTGCCGGTCGACATCGTGTCGCAGGTGATCATCGATGCGGCCTTCGTGCATCCGTTCCCGAAGCCCGACGAGCAGGTGCCGATCACCTACGCCGCGGTGGGCGTGAAGAGGGCGTTCCGCATCGACACGATGGCGGCGACGCTGATGACGTTTTTCCGCAGCCGCCCGGGGGCGAAGAAGCTTGAGCGCTTGTTCCTTGGCACCACCGGGCACGGTCACGCCCGTCACGATCTCGCGCGCCGCGCGATTCCGAACGAGGCGATGAAGCTCGCGTTGTCGGTGCTGCGTCAGGACCGCGACCTCAAGCGGCTCACGCGCATGGACGACACCGTCGTCTACTTGAACAAAGCGTTTGAGTACTTCACGCACCACACCTTCGACTTCCAGCCGAAGACACCGTGCGTGCCGCCCGAGTTCAGCCCCGACCAGTACATGGAGGTCGTGTGCCGCGGTCTCTACAAGTTCCTGCTGAAAAAGGACGAGACCGAAGTCTCGCTCGCCGGTGCAGCCCACGACGACCAGAGTGACGACGTGCGCTGGGCAATCGAGAAGCCCGACGGCAACAGCGCTGTGCGTGCATTGGGCATCGGCATGCGCAAGGTGCTGCGCAAGAGCACCGAGCAGGTGACGTGGGATCGCTTGAGCTTCGAGCGCGCTGTTGATCAAGCCGAGCCCGGTTCGATCTTCATCCTCGCGCCGAGCCACCGCAGCTACTTCGACTTTTTGCTGATGGCCTACGTGTGCTTCCAGCATCCTGAGCTGGGCATTCCGATGCCGCACATTGCGGCGGCCGACGACTTCTCGCGCATCCCGATTGTGGGTCGCATCCTCGAGCGCGCGGGTGCGTTTTACATCCCACGTGGCACGGGTGGCGAAGTCGCCGAAGTGAACCAGCAGCTGCAGAAGTTGGCGCAGGCCAATGGCTCGTTGATGTTCTTCGTCGAGGGACAGCGCAGCCGTTCGCGTCGCACGCTGGCCCCCAAGCGCGGCTTGCTGCGTGGGCTGCAGGCCACGGGTCGCCACTTCACGGTGCTGCCCATCTCGATGGCCTACGACCGCGTCCCCGAGGAGGGTGCCCTCGAGAAGGAGCTTACCGGCGGCGACAAACCCGGCATGTCGCTGGGGGCGATCATGCGTTGGCTGAGCGACCTGGCGCGCGATCGCGTCTCGCTTGGTCGAGTGCACATCTCGTGCGGCACGCCGATGACGCTCGACCTGCAAACCGACGTGCGCGAACTCAGCGAAGACATCGTCGGTGAGCTGCAGCAGAACACCGCGACGACGCGCTTTCACCTGCGCACGTTTTTGGCCACCACCGGCCTCGACAAGCGTGGTGTCACCGAGACGTGGTTGGCGAAGGCGATCGAAGCCCGCGGCGGTCGTGTGCTCGACTCGAAGCTCGAAGCCGTCACGAACTGCTCGCCGGCCCTCGACCAGAGCCTGCGCAACCAGTGGATGCACGTGTTCTTCGCCGACGCGAAGGCCATGTACCCGAACGACGCCGTCGTCGAGCACCACATCGAGCGCCACGGCTGGGCCCCCGAGCACGACATGCCGCAGCCCAACGATCCGCTGGTGCGCCTCGTCGTCGATGCGTTGTTTGCTCCTGTGCGTGCCGACTACGACCTCACGGGTCGTGCGCTGCGCGACGCGAGCAATGTCTCTGGTGTGTCGCCGAAGACGATTGTGCGCGGGCATCCCAAGGCCCTCGTTCCCGTCGTCGAAGATGCCTTCCACTTCTTCCACCACACCGGTGTGTTGCAGTCGCGCGAAGACGGCACGGCCGATTGGGGCGAGCATGCCCACCAGCTGAGCGCGTTGTTGTCGACGTGGGTGGCTGCACCGTCGTCGTCGTCTGAGGAGAGCCCGCGATGAACACCACTGAGATGAAGTCCGAGTCCGCCGCTGGTGGTTCGTCGAGCAACGAGTTGCCGTCGTCGTCACCGAAGCAGAAGTCTGGCGACAAGCCGGCGTCCACCGTGTTGCTCACGGGGGCCACGGGCTTTTTGGGTCACCACCTGCTCGCCGCGTTCGAGAAGAAGGGTGTCGCTGTCAGCGCGCTCATCCGCTCGACGGAAGGTGCGTCGCGCTTGCCAGGCAAGCCCACGGTGGTGCGTGGTTCGCCGCTGGCACCACCCGACGCCGCGAAGCCCGGTGTCGCCGGTGTGAAGACCATCGTGCACACCGCCGCCGTCGTGAAGCACTCGCAAGATGTGCCGAAGGACCTGTACCCGCTCAACATCGACGGCACGCTCAACATGGTGCGGCTGGCGGCGAAGATCGGCGCGCGCATGATCTTCGTGTCGACCTCGGGCACGGTGGGCTGCTTCAAATACGAAGACGTCGTCGCCGACGAACACGCGCCGTACGCCGACGACATCGCTGGTCGCTGGCCGTACTACGCGAGCAAGATCAAAGCAGAGCGCGAGGCCCGTCGGTTGGCGACGAAGCTGGGCGTTGAACTCGTGATCGTGCGTCCGCCGGTGATGCTCGGGCCTGGTGACCACCGCTTCCGCAGCAGCAGCCATGTGCTGGGCATGATGCGTGGGCATGTGCCGCTGGTGCCGCGTGGTGGCATGCACTTCGCCGACATTAGAGACATCGCCCAGGCGCTCACCCGCCTCGTCGACGTCGAGCACCCGCACAGCGTGTACCACCTGCCCGGTACCGCCATGAGCTTGCGCGACTTCTTCCACATGATTGGCGAAGTCACGGGTGCCGAGCCGCCGAAGCACACGCTGCCTCCGGTGATCCTCGAGAACGCCGCCCGCGCGGCCCACGCGTTCTTCTCGACGACGCACTTGAAGGCGCCGTCGTGGATCCCCGATCCGGTGATCACGGAAATGGCGGGCTGCTACTGGGGTTTGTCGTCGCTGTGGTCGAAGGAAGAGCTGGGGTACCAGTCGCGCGATCCGCGGCAGACCCTCGTCGACACCGCCGACTGGTTGAAGCGCAACCACCCAGCGCTGTCGGCCAACGACCGCTTCCGCGACATCTGACGTCGAAGACAGCGTTGAAGAAACAGGCCCCATCCGGGCCCTTTTTCTTGAGTTGCTTCAGTGCCGTCGAGGTCAGCGCTGCTGTGCTGCGAGCTGCGTTCGCAATTGCGCGATGACGGCGTCGCGCTGACCGACCTCGACGATCAGGTCGAGACTGAAGCCACGACGACGGTGCAGGCGCACGCCCGTTGGCACAAACCCGAGGGTGTTGAAGGCTTCAACACCGCTGAACTCGTCGAGCGCCACCGTCTCCAACTGGCTCTGCAGGTTGATCGCGTGGGGTGCCACGCGCAGCGCGTCGGTCATCAACGCGCACTGCGCCCCGACCGCCTCGCCGTTGCGCATCACGTTGCAGGCGAACTCGAGGACCACGCGCCCTGGTGCAGCGCCTGACGCGTCGACGACGGCGCGGACAGGAACCGCTGCTGTGGCAGCAGCAGGATCGCTGCGCGCGCGCACAGCCGCATCAACGGCCGCCGACACCGCCGTCGCGATCGCGTCGCCGCTCCACGCGGTCAGCGGCGCGCTGCCCCGCCCCACAGGTGTGCCCGTCGGCGACAACAGCGTCGCTGACACCACCGGGCCCGTCTCGCTGTCGTTCACCGACACCCCCAGCGCGAGGGTCATGCCGTCGGCCGCCCCCGCCGGCAGCACGCAGGCCACGTCGTCGACGGCACAACCGCGGCGGGTGGCGAGTGCTGCGAAGTCGTCGACGGGGAGCACGCGCATCACCAGCTGGCGCGCCGCCGCCTGTGCTGCTGCGTTCACCGCCGCAGTGAAGGCCGCAGCCTGCTTCTTTGCCCGCACGGGCAACACGCCGA
>JBIKRQ010000296.1:0-8015 GCA_044349155.1 Myxococcota bacterium | reverse complement strand
TCATCGCCCGCGAAACGTTGTCGGCCTTGCGCAAAGACGTCACCGCAAAATGCTACGGCGGCGACATTTCTCGTAAGCGCAAGCTGTTGGAGAAGCAGAAAGAGGGCAAGAAACGCATGCGCCAGGTGGGCTCGGTTGAGATCCCGCAGGAAGCGTTCCTCGCCGTGCTCAAAGTCGACTGAGGCTCGTCATGAAACGTCTGCGCCGCTTGCTCACCGTCGGCCACGCCATCGCTGCCGTCGTCGTTCTGGGGGCGTTGTACGCGGCCTGGGCGCGCGTGATGCCGGAGGGGGGTACTGGCAGCAACGTCGTGCTCGGCCTGCTGGTTGCTGGGCTCGCGTACTGGTTGGGCACCACCGCCCTCGGCCCGATCATCGATGAGGCGCTGGCCCCGAAAGAGAAGTCGGACCTGATGCGCCGCCAGCGCGCAGCGTACGACCTCGCTCGCGAGCTCAAGAAGGCCGCAAAGCGCGAGAGAAAGAACAAGAAGACCAAGCTGACGTCTGACGTGTTTGCGCGCGTCGACACCGCGGTCGCCGACCTCGAGCGTGCAGCCTACGGCGAGCTCGACGTCGAGGCTGCGCTGCAGAGTGCCGATGGACTCATCGACCAGGTGTTCCCGCCCGAGAACGACAGCTTCTTTGCGCAGGCGAAGTCGCTGGGGTTCGCGTTTGCGATTGCGATTGCGCTGCGCACGTTTGCGGTGGCGCCGTTTCAGATTCCGTCGAGTTCGATGATCCCAACGCTGCTCATCGGCGACCATCTGTTTGTGTGGCGCGCCACCTACGGCCTGCAGATTCCGTCGAGAAACGGCCTCGGCCGACTCACCAACCTGCTCGGATTTCTGCCCGAGAAGCCGTTTTACTTCCTGCGCTGGTCAACCCCGTCGCCGGGTGACGTCGTCGTGTTCGAGGCCCCCGAGTGGGTGGGCATGAACGCTGGCGAAGACTGGATCAAGCGCGTGGTGGCGGGCCCCGGTCAGCAGGTGAAGTTCGAAGACGCCATCCTCACCGTCGACGGACGCGAGTACGCGCAGACCACCCCCGATGGCCGCAGCGGTCGTGACGACGAGGGTTTCCCCCTCGCCACGCTCACCAGCTACATGGACTTCAACGAGGGCAGCAACACGTGGCACCAGAGCCACGCGGGCCACAAGGTCGAAAACCTCGTCGAGCGCGACGGCACGGTCCATCCCCACAGCATCTTCAACAACCTGCCGCCGCGCACCACGCAGTGGCCGGTGCGCGGAGCACCTCCGCACCTCAACGGTTTGCGCTGCACCGACGAAGCGTGCGTCGTCGAGGACGGCTACGTCTTCGTCATGGGCGACAACCGCGACAACTCGTCGGATGGTCGCTTCTGGGGCGCTGTTCCCGTCGACAACATCAAGGGCCAGGCCGTGTTCATCTGGGTGTCGGTCGACGGCAGCGAGAACAGCCTGAAGCTGGGCAAGTTCACCCTGCCCCGCTTCCGCTTCGACCGCGTCGGTCAGATCATTCGCTGATCACTCGCTGACAGCGAGCAGGCCGTCGAGGAAGTCGGCGGCCCCCGCCCACGTCGTCGTCGATGCACACACCGCATCGACGGCGACGCTCCCACCAAACCGCACGTCGATCGTTCCTGCGCTGTCGCGCGGGATGCTGACGCGTTCGAGTTTCAAGCCCGTCTGCCGCTCGGGTGCGACGTCGACGACGAAGTCTCCGTCGGTGAAGCCTGCACGAAACGCGGTGTGGATCGCGGTGCGGCGCGTGCCAGCAACAGCACCAAGCTCGGGCTGTGCTGCAACGAAATCGACGACGACAAATGCCACAAACGGATCGACCGCAAACCCCATGTCGGGCGTGAGTGCTGGGTCGGTGAAGACGGCGGTGTAGCTGGCCTGCACCCCGTCACCCACGCACAGCTGGCGCACCACACGACGCGTGCGCGGCAGCAGGTCGATGGGGATCGGCTGGTTGCTCACCTCGTCAGACACGCGCGAACCGGGCTCCAGTGGCCGCGCCTGTTTCCACACCAACCGCGACGGCAGCTCCACGCCCGAACGCAGGGCCGGCCATCCTGCTTTCACGGTGCGCGTCTCGAAGTCGAGGGTGAGCGTGCTGCGGCGCTTCGAGGCGGCGACTTCGGCGTTGTCAGCGGCGATCCACTGCTCGGTGATCGACTTTGCGTCGTCGAACATGGCGAGCAACGTGGCGTCGTCGAGGACGACGTCACCGGGCAGCAGGATGGTGCTGCCGCGCACGCGCTCGATCCGCGGTGCTCCTTCGCCATCGGCAACGACGCGATCGGTTTCCGGCAGCTCCGACGAGCCCGGCGGTGGGTTCGTCACGCTGTGGGCCCCCGCCTGCTGGTTCACCTCGAGGACGTAGCCCGTCGGCGTGTTCGTCTGCTGCGAGCGCGACGGCAGGATCGAGAAGATCGCCACGCCATTGTTGCGCTCCATGCTGTCGGGGAAGTTGGCGTGCACGACGACAGCCATCGCCCCGCGCAAGTGGTCGATGTTGGCGAGGCGACGTTCCTCGAACGCTTCGTAGCCCCAGTAGCTCGACCACGTGGCGCGCACGGCGTCTTCGACGGTGGGGTCGTTGTCGTCGGGGACGAGGTAGCCGGAGTTGCTCTCGTACAAGCCTGCACCGTTGAAGCCCGCCGCATCCTCGATCGTCGACGACGACCGAAAGCGCAGGGCCTGCTTCGCGGCGTAGCGACCAAAGCGATGCTGCAACACATCGGTGATGCTCGAGAGCACCGACGGTGTCAGCGGCGTGGTCTTGATCAGCTCGACGACACCGCCGGCATCGACGAGGTCGCGCAACACATCGCCCACGGGCCGTGCTGCGCGAAACGCAGCGACGACTTCGGCGTCGACAGCGCCCTCACCGCCGAGCACGAGCCGACGCAGCGTGACGTCGGTCTTGAAGCCGGTGTCAGCGAGCATGGCCGTGAGTCTGGTGGTCAGTCCCGTGGCATTGAAGTGCTCGACGTAGGGCTTGATCGTGATGGCCAGCGGCGCGTCCACCGTCGACACGCCCGACGTGAGCAGCGCAACAAAGCCCGCCGCTTTGCCGCCGATCACGCGCCGCAAATCGTTGGCTTCGGCCTGCTCGAGGGTGGTGAGGTCGACGGTGTCGTCGAGGCCGGTGATGTCGATCGGCGGCAGCTCAACGGTGGGAGCGCTGGTGAGCGTGCGCCACGTCGCAAAATCCGACTCGCTCATCGACACGATCTCGAGTGCTGCCGTGTCGGCGTTGGCGCGCACGATCACCGGGGCGCGTACTCGGCCGAGCTGCTCGATGTTGGCGTCGTCGACGATGCCGGCGCGAAAGGCGTTGGGGATGCCGCGGTTGCGCGCCAGCAGGTTCACGTGGGCGAGTGCGGTTTGCGGCTGGCCCGTGATGAGTGCGGCACACGGCGGCAGGTAGTCGGGCACTTCCTCGACGACGAGCACGTCGGTGGCGCGTGCGGTGTCGAGCAGCGCTTCCTCGCCGGGGCGCACCACCAGCAAGCGGCCCGCGGTGGTGCCGGGCGCGTACACCTCGGTTTGACCGGGCTCGACGACGTCGTCGAAGCTGATCACGCGTGCGCGCAAATCGCCGGGCAGTGCAGCGCCCACCGCCGCCTGCGCCTGCGAGCGCGTGATCCACTTGAGGTTGTCGCTGATCTCGGCGGGCAACACCTTCGCCAGCTCAGTGAAGAACACGCGGAGTTCGGCCTCGTTGGCGTCGTCGGAGAACTCGAGTTCGAGCGCCCACACGTCGTCGCGCGTACCAGTCGCCGGAAAGTGCACCAGGGTGCCGATGCCCATCGAGCGCGGATTGTTGGTGAGTGCGAGTTCGTAAAACAGCGGCGAGTACAGGCGCTCTTCGTTCGACAAGAAGCGCAGATCGAGCGGCAACGCGCGGCCGGCGGCGACCTCGACACGGGCCCACGAGTAGACTTGCGCGATCGACGAAAACGGCCCGTGCGACGTCGACACCGCCCGCGTATCGACACCATCGATCGCGTGCCCGTTGAGCAGGCGAAACCAATACCACTCGTCGTGCAGGCTGAAGACATCGCTCTCGTAGAACCGTGTCTGCGCGCGCGGATCGCCAAAGCGTGTGATCGCAAACTTCGCCGCCAACGACGACGGTGACGCCTCGGCGATCGCCACGAATTCCTCGACGCTGGCCAGCTCGCCGCGCGTGTGGTCGTCGAACGTTTCGCCCTCGCCCTCGCCTTCACCTTCGCCCTCGCCCTCGCCCTCGCCTTCCTCGCCTTCGCCTTCGCCCTGTGGGTCGACGACGATGCGGCAGCTGCTACCTGCAGGCAGCAGCACGGCGAGCGCGAGCCACGTCGGCATCGCGCGCGAACGCGTTGGAATGAGCAGTGGCGAGGCAGCGGGCACAACACGGTCGGACATATGACCGACTCTTGCACCCTCGGTGCCACGTCGTCGCGGATGCAGGCATCTCAGCAGTCCGCTACGAGGTGGCAACGCAGAGGTGGCCGTGTCCTACGCCGAAGAAGCCTTGTTCGAGGAGCGGTTGCCCGACCGCTTCCCCAAGCTCGTGAACCTCTACGAGAAGGCGAAGCGCGACTTCTGGAACGAGACCACCGCCGTCGACTGGGACCAACCGCTGCAGATGAGCCAGCCCGATCGCGAGGCGTTGGCGCGGCTGTTGTCGATCACCTACTACGGCGAGCGCGCGGCGATGACGATCGCTGGTCAGCTCGTCGCCACGGTGCGTGACGAAGAGGCCCGCCTGATCTTGTCGTGTCAGGTGGTCGAAGAAGCCAAGCACGTCGGCGCGTTTCAGCGGTTGCTCAAGAAGCTCGATCGCATTCATCCGCCGTCGTTCTTTGCGCGCCAGTTGCTCGTCGACATCATCGAAACGAAAGAGCCCGCCGCCAAGCTCGTCGGCATGCACCTGTTCGTCGAGAACATCGCCAACCACACCTTCCACGCCCTCGGCGACAGCGTGCAGGATCCGCTCGTGCGGCAGGTGCTCGAATACATCGCGCGCGACGAGGCGAAGCACACAGCGATCGCCGTGCTGTATCTGCCGTCGCTCCTCGAGAAGCTGCCCGCGCACAAGATCGCGTGGCTGTATGCGAAGCAGGCGAAGTGGCTCACGCTTGGCTTGTTGATGGTGAAAGACGGCTACGCCGACGCGCGCCACCTCAACATCGACCTCGCCGAAGCGGGGCAAAAAGCCCTCAAGCAGCACTACAAATTGCGCGAGCAGATGGGCAGCAACCGCGGCCTGCTCGACATCCCGGGCTTCGACCGCGTCATCGACGGCATCGCCTCGTACATCGGCAAGGTGCCCCGCTGAGTGAACCTGCGGCAATCGTGCAGGCGTGTTCGGCGGTGCCGTTGTGGGCCGCTACCACAGTCGCAACAACCGCCGCATGAGCGCCATCACCGTCGACGCCGGCCGCGACCGCGGCTTCGCCATCTTCACCGCCGTGGTTTCTGCTGCCGCGTTGGGCTTCCTGTTCTGGCTGCTGGTCATCCGCTCGGGTGAGCCCGGTGCAGGCGTCGACCTGCGCTTCCTGCCCGCCGTGAACGCCGGGTTCAACTCGTTGTCGGCGGCGTTGCTGACGGCGGGGTTCGTGTTCATCAAGCAGGGCAAGCCGCACCTGCACAAGTTCGCGATGGTGGGCGCGTTCGCGGCGTCGGCGTTGTTCCTCGTCAGCTACATCACCTACCACTACGTCCACGGCGATACGAAGTTCATCGGCGAGGGCCTCATCCGCCCCGTCTACTTCGCGATCTTGATCAGCCACATTTTGCTGTCGGTTGTCGTCGTGCCCGGCGCGCTGTTCGCGTTCTGGTACGCGGGCACGAAGCGCTTCGTGCAGCACAAGAAGGTCACGCGCGTGCTGTTCCCGGTGTGGCTGTACGTGTCGGTCACCGGCGTCGTCATCTTCTTCATGCTCAAGGCGTGGGGGCAGCCCGCCGCCTGAGCAACCGGCTACACGAGCGCGTCGAGCGCTGCGGCCAGGCTCTCGCCGTCGTTGCTGCCAATGACGGCGTCAGCCACTGCCTTCACCGTGTCGGGCGCGTGCCCCATCGCCACGCCGTAGCCCGCCGCTTCGAGCATCTCGCGATCGTTTTCGTCGTCGCCGAAGCAGGCGATCTCGCGCACATCGATGCCGAGGTGGGCCGCGCACCGCCACAGTGCCGTGCCCTTGTTCACGCCGTCGGGCAGCAGCTCCAAAAAGCGCGGATTGCTGCGCACGAGATGCGCACCAGGCGGCACAAGTCGCTCCTTGGTGAGCAGGCGGCGCAGCTCCAACAAACGCTCAGGCTCGTCGACAAACAGCAGTTTCACCGGCGCGCGCGGCAGCTCCAACAGGTCGACCACTTCGCGTGCCGAGAGCGCTGAACCCGCTGCGGCCGGCTCGCGAATACGCCCGTCGATCAGCAAGCGCTCGTCGACGTAGGCGCTCACATAGATGCCCAGCTCGATGCAGCGCGCGACGACGGCGCGGATGTACGTGCGCGGCAACGTCGTGAAGAACAGCGGGGTTTCGAGGTCGGCCTCGGTGACGCGCGCGCCGTTGAACATGATGCACGGCGCATCAACACCGATGGCCTCGGCATACGGCTTCGTCGTCGTCATGCGGCGACCGGTGGCGATAGCGATCTTGATGCCGCGCCGCTTGAGGCGATCGATGGCCGCGAACAACACCGGCGGAATGCGCGCCTCGCTGTCGAGCAGGGTTCCGTCGAGGTCGAAGTAGACAGCGCGCACAGCCATGGTGCCGACGCTATCGCCTCGCCAACGACGGTGGCAGCCTGCGCACATGGGTGTCTCCGACGCGCTCGTGGTCGTACGCAGCGCCGTCCGTGCGAACGACTGCCGGCGCGTGTGCGACGTCGTCACGCCGTGGGCAACGGCGCCTGAGCCCGGGCGGCAGGGCACCGGCTACGCGAAGACATCGTTGCTGCCGCACCTCGACCACCCTGCCCTCGTCGACGTCGTTTTGGCGGTGCGCGCAGCACTTGGCAGCCCACCGGCGGTGGATGCGTGGTGGCTCACGTATCCCGTGGGCAGCCACATCCCCGAGCACGTCGATCCCGCCCCCGTCGACGGGCTGTGCCATCTGCGCGCCAACCTCGTCGTCGTGCGCGGTCGTGGCGGTGACTTCATCGCCGATGGCGCGCGCATCGACCTCGACGTGGGCGACCTCGTCGTGTTTCGGCCCGATGTCGTGCGGCATGCGGTGTCGTTCGTCGACGAGCCGCGAGCACTGCTCAGCCTGGGCACGTTGTGGGACACAGCCGCGGTACACGCAGTGTTGACAGCGGTACGGGGCTGCTAAGGTCACGCCATGGACGACAAGCACGACGACCTCGACGATGCACCTCCCGAAGGCCAGGAACGTGGCGGCTTCACCGCGAAGGTGCTCGGCGACATGGCGCGCAAGGCGCTCATGACGGGCATCGGCGCCGTGTTCATGAGCGAAGAAGCGCTGCGCGGCCAGCTCGCCGAGATGAAGCTGCCCAAAGAAGCGATGGGCTACGTCGTCAACCAGGCCGACAAAACCAAGCGCGAAATCATCGAGGTCGTCGGCCGCGAAGCCCGCACGTTCTTCGGCCGCCTCGAGGTCGACAAGGTCGTGGGCAAGCTGCTCGTGGGCACCACGATCGAAATCAACACGAAGATCCGCATTCTGCCCAAAGAGGGCGGCGGCATCGGCGTGAGCGTCGAGAAGAACGACGCGGCCCTCGTCAAAACAGAAGAGGCCGCCCCCGAAGAGCGGCCCCGCAAGCGTCGCAAGCGCCGCGACGACGACAGCGACGACTGACTGATGGATCGGCGGGGAAGTTTCCCCGCCCGCCCCTCAAGAGACTCGCCTCGGCGACAAACCCCAAAGCGGGTTTCTCTTCGAGGCTCGGACTAGCAGGTTGCTGAAAAAGTCGGCAGTCGGTTCTCGACGAGAAATGAGGTGTTCGTCGTCGAGAGCTGCGCCAAATATCGGGTGTTCCGGATCTACCTGTCATGCGTGGTGAAGATTCGAAGCAG
>JBIKRQ010000295.1:0-8025 GCA_044349155.1 Myxococcota bacterium | reverse complement strand
CGAAATCGAGCGCCGAAACGGCAATGACGTCGTCGAACACAAGTTTGACGACGTCATCGTCGCGCCCAAAGCGCCATTTTTCAGCAACCTGCTAGGCCCCCGTGGCGCGCGATGACGTCGTCAGCGCAACACGCACGGGCCGCGGCCATCAACCGCTCATCGGAAGCGTCTGGTGCGCCGAAACCAAGGTTCTCGCGAATCGTGCCCTGAAACAGGAACGTCTCCTGCGGCACCGCCGTCGTGAGTCGACGCAAGGCACGCGGGTCGAGCTCGCGAATGTCAACACCATCTAGGCTGATGCTGCCACCGGTGACGTCGTAGAGGCGTGGCACGAGCTTGACGACGGTGGACTTGCCCGTGCCCGTGTGGCCAACGAGGGCAACGCGTTCGCCCTTTTTGACAACGAAGCTGAGGCCCTTGAGCACCTCGGGACCAGCGCCGTAGCGGAAGTGCACGTCGGTAAAGCGCAGCTCGCGCTCGAACTGTGCGGGCTTTGGCGACGCGGGCGCGAGTATCGTTTCGGGCTCGTTTTCGAGTTCGATGATGCGCTCAGCAGCGACGAGGGCCGACTGGATGACCGTGGTCTTGTTGGACAGCTCGCGGATGGGCACGAAGAAGCGGCCCAGGGCATCGACGAACGCAACCAACACGCCCAACGACAGCGCACCGTCGACGTCGACGCCCGCGACACCGACCTGATGTGCAGCAGCCAACGTGATGGCAATGGCAATCATGCTGATGGCATCGACGAACGAGTAGATGCCCGCGTCGAGGAAGATCGCGTCTTTGTTGGCGAGCGTGTAGGCGGCGTTGTCGTTGTCGACGCGGGCTTTGGCGTGGTCGACGCGGCTGAACACCTGAACGATGGCCATGCCCGAAATCAGCTCCTGCAGGGTGGCGTTCAACTGCGACACCGCAGTGCGCACACGCCCGAAGGCGACCTTGGCTCGACGACGAAACCACTGAATGCCGACGAACAACGGCGGCAGCGTGATCATCGAAGCAAGCGACAACTTCACGTCGACCAGCAACAACATCACGAAGGTGCCGATGAGAAACAGGATGTCGCCCACGAGGCTGACCGCACCCGACGAAAACAGCTCAGCAACGCTCTCGGTGTCGTTTGTTACGCGGGTCATCAGGCGCCCGAGGGGCTGCTTGTCGAAGAACGCCATCGGCAACCGCTGCAGCTTGTCGAACAGGCGCACGCGCAGGCGACGCACCGACGACTGCCCGAGGTACTGCATCATCAGGCCCTGGCCGCCCTCGACGAGCCCACGCATGACGACGACCGCGACGAACACACCAGCCCACATGGCGACAGCACCAAGGTCGCGGGGCCGGTAGCCCTCGTCGATGGCGCGGCCGATCACCAACGGCTGCACCACGCTGAGCAACGTGAGCGGCACGTACAAGCCGACGGCAAGGGCCATCAACGCGCGGTGGGGCGACAGCTCGCGCAGCAGACGAACAAACAGCGCCCAGTCGCCGCCAGACTTGGGCGTGGGTGTCGACGTGGAACTGGTCATGCCTGCACCTCGGCCTGCAGCCGGGCTTGCAACGCAGCCTGACGCTCTTGTTCGCCCCACAGTGCCGCGTAGAGCCCGCCACTGTTGAGCAACGTGGAATGAGAGCCGCGCTCGACGACACGGCCGTCGACGAGGCCCACGATTTCGTCAGCGCCACGCAGCACGCTCAGGCGATGCGAAACCATGATCACCGTGGTCTTCATGTCGGCCGCAGCAAGCGCACCGATGATGTTCTGCTCGGTTTCGACGTCGACGGCCGACAAGCTGTCGTCGAGCAGCAGCACCGCTGGTCGCGACAAGATGGCGCGGCCCAGCGCCAAGCGTTGCCGCTGACCACCAGAAAGGGTCACGCCGCGTTCCCCCACCATCGTGTTCACACCGTCTGGAAGGCGCTCGATGTCGCGACGCAGGTCGACGAGAGTGATGACCTTCTGCAGCGTTTCGTCGTCGACCGCGCCAATGCCAAACGTGAGGTTGTCGCGGATGGTGGCCGAGAACAAAAAGCCGTCTTCGGGCACCACGCCAATGCCGCCAGGGGCTTTGCGCAGGTCGTGCAGGTTCCAGTCGCGCACGTCGATGTCGTCGACAAACACCGTTCCGCGCGGCGTGGGCACCTGACCGGCGATGGCCTTGAGCAGCAGCGATTTGCCCGAGCCATTTCGACCGACGATGCCGAGGAAGCCGCCGGCGCGCACGCGCAGCGAGGCGTCGTTGACGACGTGGCGCGGCGGTGTGCCCAGCGTGAGATTGAGGCCGCGAATCTCGACGTCGCCAGCGAGTCGGCTGTCGGTGCGGTGATGCGGCCCGTCGACGATGTCGGGCTGTGCGGTGAGCACTTCGTTGATGCGCGTGAGGCTGGCCTTGCCGCGCTGCCACACCGACACGATGAACCCGAGCGCAATCATCGGCCACGTGAGCTGCAGGATGCGGATGTTGAACTCGACAATGTCACCGATCGACATGCGCCCGGCGACGACGGCCTGACCGCCAGCCCACAACGCAATCGCGATCGCCATGCTGCCCATGAAGCCCATCAGCGGCCCCATCAACAAGCGAATGCGCGCGAGCTTCATCGACGTTTCGTATACGCGGTCGTTGCGCTCGACGAAGCGGTTGTGCGTAGCGTCTTCTTGCGAGAGCGCGCGCACCACCATTTGGCCGGCCAACGACTCCTGCACCACCGACGACAGCGCGCCGATCGCGTCCTGGTTGTCGCGCGTGCGCTTGAACATGCGCTTCGACACCAGCTGTGCCGAAACGATCACCAGCGGAAACGGCATGAGCGCCAACAACGCCACCCGCGAGTCCATCGACAACAGCACGGGCACGGTGACGACGACGACAATCGCCGCGTTGAGCGCGTTGAGGAACGCAAAGCCCGACAGCAGGCGAATGTTGGTGAGGTCGTTGGTGAGGCGGCTCATCACGTCGCCCGTCGACGATTTGCCAAACCACGTCGACGACAACGTGCCCAGGTGGGAAAACAGCTCACGACGCAGTGCCTGCTCGACGTCACGACCCGCGTTGAACAACACCACGCGCGAGGCCGTGCGCACCACCGCGCCCAGCAACGCGAGCACGACAATGGTGCCAAGGATGGCCGCCAACGACGCGCCCCACGGTAACGGCCACTGCGCCACGCGGCCCTCAACGACGTCGATGCCCATGTTCGTGAGTCGCGGGATCGCCAGGGTGCAGAGGTTCGTGGCCACCAGCAAAAAGAAGCCGCGCAACATTGCGGGCCACTGCGGTGCGAACAATGTGGGGAGCGTGCGCGGTCCCGGCGACGGAGCAACACCCAGGACGGTCACTGAATCGGACATGGCGCGGGGTTATCAACTTCGTCCGCGACCGCCAGTGGTCGTTACTGGCCGCTTCTGGCATGGTGCGCAGATGCTTCGTCTCGCGACTGTCGTCGTCGTTTTCGGTCTGACCGCCATCGCTGCCTGCGACGAACAGGTCGATGGCGAATGCGTGTGCACGCCGTGTGCTGGGGCGATCAGCCTGTTCGTCGTCGACAATGCCGGTCAGCCGGCCACCGACTGGACCGTGGCTGCCACCCACGACGGCGAGTCCGTCGACACCTTCACCTGCAACACCGATGTGCGCGCGGGCTCAAACCAGTGCAGCTTTGGCGACGCACTCGGCGTGTACGAGGTCACCGTCGTGGGACCGACGGGCTCCGTGCAAGCCACCTCGCGCCTCGCCAGCCGCGTCGGCCAGAACTGTTGCGCCTGCCTTGCGAGCACCCTCGAACAGGTCGCCCTGCCCTGACGTCGTCGACGAACGACAACAAACCAAGCGAGAAATGAGAACAACACATGGCTGGTCTGGTGTGCCCTTCGTGCGGTGGTCGGTTTCGCGCGGGCTTCGTTCGCTGCGGCAGCTGCAAGGTTGACCTCGTCGACGAAGCCGTCGTTGAGGCCGCACTCGCTGCCCGTGACGACCCTCGCAAGGCCCTGGCAGGGCGCAAGGTCGTCGCCGCCATCCACGCCTCGTTGAGCGCGTGTCGCGAGATCGAGGCAGCACTGCTCGAGGCCGGCGTGCCGTGCCTGTTGAGTGCTGACGCTGAAGAAGGCGAACCGCTCGCGGCAGGCGCGATGAAGATCGGCGTGATGGTCGCCGAGGATGACCTCGCGCGCGTGTCCGACGTGATGAAGGCGCGCTTCGAAGCACTCATCGCCAAAGAGGGAGTGGGCCAGTTTCGCACCGAGGCCATCGACGTCACCGCGGCCGAAGTCACCTGCCCCGCCTGCGGCCACACCGGCGCGTTGGTGAACGGTGAATGCGCCGACTGCGGCCTGTTTCTCGGCGAGCCCGAAGGCTGACCAGCAGCGCACTCAGCGCTTGCGGCGCTGCTCGATGTAGTCGGCGAAGTCTTTCGCGAGGCTGGGTGCGCACGCGTCGATGGCGTCGTTGGCGAGCTCGGGCTCGATCGACTTCGGCATCGCACCTTCGACACCCGCCGCCGCAGCAGCCGACGACGTGAGCCGCAGGATTTTGCCGGGCATCTCAACGAGCGTCATGTCGCACTTCACCTCGAGCACGCCATTGCCGCCGCTGGTGCTGTTGGTGATCGACCGGATTTTCAAAATCGCGCCGTGGCCTTTGGCCAGACTGCCAGAGCGCTCGACGACAAGGTCGCCCTTGAGCAGCTTGCCAAGCTCGCGCTCGAACGTTTGCTGCAAGCGTGTCGTGACGTTGGCGTAGTTGCGCCCCGAGAGGTCTTGCACCTCGCTGATGTCGACGCGGACAACGAGCAGCTCAAACACCTTGTTCGACTTCTCAACCGCTTTGCGCACCGCGGGATCGGCATCTGCTGCGAGTGCTGAGATCGCTGCTGACGACGACAGGTCTTTGAGTGCGGTGAGTCCATCGACGACCGCCACGCGCACGAGCGGTGCTTCGTCGGCGAGCAACGGGCGCAACAGTGCGGCGGCCTCGGGGTCTTTTGTCTTCGCGACGGCGGACACGGCGATGAGCCGAACCTTCATGCTGCTCGACGACAAACCATCACGCATGCGCGCTGGGATCGCGGCGTGCACCACAGCGCTTGCGAGCAGCGCCCACAGCAGACACAGCACCGCAGCGGTTTCACGACGACGCTGACGACGACGCTGCTGACGTCGTGGTTTGACTTCGCCCCGTGAGATTGACATGAGAATCAAACAAGCATCCTTCGCCCCACCGCCCGCCGGGATCCTGTCATCCGGGTTGTTGGAGTGTCCACATGGCCCGCCGTTCTGCCCGCGTCAGTCCAGATGCGACCGCGCCCGACACGTCGCGCACTTCCACACCTCGCGCCGAGCGGACGCCAACGACCCCGCAGAAGGACGACAAGCGCAAACAGATCCTGAAGGCCGCCGTGAAGGTCTTCGCCGAGAAGGGCTACCACGGCTGCCGCATTTCCGACGTGGCCGAAGAAGCCGGCGTCGCCTACGGCCTCGTCTACCACTACTACGGCAACAAGGACGGCCTGCTCGCGAGCGTGTTCGACACCAACTGGGCGGTGTTCGCCAAGGCCGTTCACGACGTCGCCAACATGCCTGGCCAAAGCATGTTCGAGAAGCTTGCGCAGATCGTTGAACTCGCGTTTCAGGCGTTTGAGCTGTTTCCCCTCGTCGTCAAAGTGCTGGTGCTCGAGTTCGGGCGCAACGCGCGGTTGGGTGAAACGCTCGAGCATCCAGCCGTTGCCGACGTGTTCGCGTCGATTGCGCAGATCTTCGAGGACGGTCAGCGCAGCGGCGAGCTGTTTGAAGGCATCGACCCCAACGCGATGAGCGTCATCTTCATGGGCACGCTCGAGACCTCGTTCGTTTCGTTTGTGCTCACGACGCAAGGGGCGCGCAGCAAGGTGCAGTCGAGCATCACCCTCGACAAGATGAAGTCGACGGTGATGGCGATGATCCACCGCGCGCTCATTGGCCAACCGCGCCCGCGCACCTGATCACGACGACAGCGACGGCGACACACAACGAGGAGCGGCGATGGATTTCACGATCACGCGCGACCAGCAGGACCTCTACGACAGCGCCCGCGACTTCGGCGCACGCAGCGTGTTGCCGTCGGTGCTCGAACGAGAACGCCACGAACGCTGGGATTCGTCGTTGTGGAAGCAGATGGCGCAAGCAGGGCTTATCGGTGCGCCGTTTCCCGAGGCCTACGGCGGCACGGGGCTGTCGGCGCTCGAGACGTGCCTCGTGAAAGAGGGCTTCGCGGCCGGTGCACTCGACGGTGGCGTGGCCCTCGCGTGGGGCGCCTCGTCGATCTTGTGCGGCGTGCCCATCTGGAAGCTCGGCACCGAGGCGCAGAAGCAGAAGTACCTGCCACCGATGTGCAGCGGCGACTGGCTCGGCGCGTTCTGCTTGAGCGAGCCCAACGCCGGCTCCGACGCGGGCAGCATGAAGACGCGCGCCGTGAAGCGCGACGGGCGCTGGGTGCTCAACGGCACGAAGATGTGGATCACCAACGGCCCCATCGCCCACCACTTCATCGTCACCGCAGTCACCGATCCAACGCGCAAAGCCGCGGGCATTTCCACGTTCATCGTCGACGCCAGCAGCCCCGGCTTCAAGGTCGGGCAGCGCATCGAAAAGATGGGCATGAAGACCTCGCTCACGTCGGAGATCATCTTTGACGACTGCGAAGTGCCCGAAGACGCGCTGCTCGGCGAGCTGAACACCGGCTTCGTTGGCACCGCGAAGCTCATCCTTGGTTGGGAGCGCAGCACGCTGTTGGCGCCCGCACTTGGTGGTCAGCGCGCAAACTTCGAACGCGCCGCGAGCTACGCGAAAGAGCGGGTGCAGTTCGGTCGGCCGATCGCGAAGTTCGACGCTGTTCGCCAGATGATCGTCGACATGCGCCTGCGCTACGAGGTCGGCCGCAACCTCATCCACCGCGTGGCGTGGCACCTCGACAGTGGCGGCGATCCACCGCTCGTCGACGCCGCCATCGCGAAGCTGCAGGTGTCTGAGGCGTCGCAAACCACCGCGCGAGACGCGATCCAGGTGCTGGGCGGTGTTGGCTACACCACCGAGTTCCACGTCGAGCGCAGCTGGCGTGACGCGATGCTCGGCAGCATTGGTGCAGGCACCAGCGAAGTGCAGCGCGGCATCATCGCGCGCAACCTTCTGCCAAGCGGAGTGTGACCATGGACTTCACCGTTCCCCACGACGATGTCGTCGCTGCCGAAGCCATCGCGGCCGTCGCTGCCGACGCCGTCCGCGCGCTCACAACTCCGACCACGCCGTGGCTTCAGCGCAGCCTGGTGCTCGAGGCTGTCGCACGGCGAAGCACGTCGGCAGCCGTGGTGCTGCAGGCGCGCGCACAGGCTGCCCACGTGGCCTTGCTCGACGACGACACAGGCTGCCTCGTGCTGCTTGGTGCAGCCGGCGGCATCGAGCACGCTCGCCCTGAGGTGGTGGCGCGGCGCACGGCCGACGGCGTTGTCGTCGACGGCAACAGCGCAGTGATCGTCAATGGTGCGCTCGCGACCTTCGCGGTGGTGCGCACGATGATCGACAATCGCGATGCGATTGTCGTCGTCGATCTGCGTCATGCCGGCGTCTCGCGCGCAGCAGTGAACGCACTCGGTTTGCGCGACGCGCAGCAGGCACGTCTGACGTTTTCAGCAGTCCCTGCGCGTCTGCTCGACGCTGAGCCGGTGCTCTCGCTGCTACAGCGTTGGCGCATCGACCTCGCGAGCATCGCGCTTGGCCTGGCCGATGCCGCGTTCGAAACAGCGCGCACGTGGTCGCTGACGCACGTCGCTGCGGGCAAGCCGCTCGCGCGACAACAAGCGGTGCACTTCAAGCTCGCCAACATGAAGGTCGAACTCGACGGTGCCCGGTTGCTCACGCGTCAGGCGGCCTGGCGGCAGGCACACGGCGAGGACGTCGTCACGCTGGCCGCGCTCACCAAGGTGAACGCGACGGAAGCGACGTTGCGCATCACCGATCTGGCGATGCAGGTGTTGGGTGACGAGGCGAGTGACACC
>JBIKRQ010000294.1:0-8073 GCA_044349155.1 Myxococcota bacterium | reverse complement strand
GTCGTTGCTGGCGCAGAGGATGAAGTCGCCGTCGAAGGTGTCGACTTCTTCGTCTTCGGTGCCGGTGTCGTCGTTGCGCGCTTCTTCGCCACCAATGCTGACTTCGCCGCCGGGGGTGCCGGCGTAGTCGGCGGGGGCGCAATAGCCGCTCACGAACTCCGCCGCGTCACCGCAGTCGGTTGCGGGGTCGCAGTCGGGCTCGGGCGCGCCGTTGGACGGAGCGGGGAAGCAGACGAAGTCGTTGCTGCAGTCTTCGTCGACGCTGCAGGGCACGAGCTCAAGCACGCACACGCCCGGGCCTTCGGAGGTTGGCTCGTCGCATTCACACACGGGCTCGCTGCCGTCGTCGGGGGCGGCACAGGTGCACGTCGAGGGGGATTCGCTCTCGCAGGTGAAGCCCGCGCCGCAGTCGGCGTCGACCTCGCACTCGCCGAGGTAGGCGGGGCCGCAGTAGCCGGCGGTGCCGCTGCCGCAGTCGGTTTCGGGGCCGTTGTCGGGGCATTCGCCGGTGGTCGGATCGCAGGGGGCGCTGCTGCCGCCGCCGCAGTCGACCTCGACGAGAATGCAGACGTCGCCGCCTTCACAATCGCTGTCGGCGGCGCAGCTCGGCGGGGGCTCGACGATGTCGACGCAGATGCCGCCGCTGCAGTCGGCCACACACTCGCTGTCGGCGGGGTCGCAGGCTTCGGCGCAGTCGTTGTGGGCGCAGAGCTGGCCAACGGCGCAGTCGGCGTCAGACGAGCACAGCGGATCGAGGGCGATGCAGACGCCCACGTCGGAGCAGTCGGAAGGCTCGCAGGTCGGATCGTCTGGGTCGCAGCTGGCGCAATCGCTGAGCGCGCAGAACTCGGTGGCGGCGCAGTCGGCGTCGGAAACGCACTCGCCGGCGTTGGCGGCAGCGGAAGCGATGAAGAAGGCAGCGAGGGGGATGCGAACCGACAACATGGTGGACCTCTCAGACGCCAGGGCGGCGATGCAACACGCTTCGCAAGCGCCGTGCCGCATGTGTTCAGCCGGCAATCGCGAGCGAAATACACTGCAGAATCGAGGGGTTCCGCACTTTTTGTGACGTGCGCACACCCCGCAATGCTGCGGTCTGCACGTCGCAATCGCGGTGTCGGCTACTCGTTGCCGAAGCTGTACTCGAGGGTTTTGTCGCAGCCGCGCGCCTGAATCGCGACGCAACCGCCCAGGCTGTCGCGCTGGGTGCAGGTGACGATCAGCTGCTCAGCAGGACAGTCGAGTTCGGCGGCGGCGGTTTTGCGGGTCTCGCGGGCGATGTCGTCTTCCATGGCCTCGCTGCTCGAGACCGGCGATGGCGCGGGCTTCGGGGCTGGCGGCGGCGGTGGTGTGGCGCAGGCCGACAGCAGCGCGACGACGACGAGAAGCTTCTTCATCGGCACCTCCTGCTCAACCAGACACGAGGCTGAGGGCGGCGGCGATCGTGATCACCAACAGGCCCGCCACGCCGACGAGGGCGGCCTCGCGCTGCACCGACATCTTCGGCATGAGGCGCTCGGCAGCCTCTTTTGCCGCAGGCGACGACGGTGTGGCGGCCAGCGTGCGCACCAGCGAGAAGTTGCCAGCAGCAAACGCGCGTTCGACGCGGCTGACTTCGGGATCGACGGTGACGACGGGGGCAGGGGCGGCAGCTTTCGACATGGCGAACCTCAAGGCGTGTGTGAAGGAGCAGAAGCAGAAGCAGAAGGCGTACGCAGCGTGCCCGACAGCACGGTACCGACGACGTTGGCCTTCAGCCACGCTGACGGCGTCCCAGCAACGGTGGCCGCCGCTGCATCGGCGTCGAACAACGAGACGTCGAAGTACATGCCCGGCGTGAGCGCGCCGGCGTGGCGCTCGAGGTTCACGGCCCAGGCGGCATTTCTCGAAAACGCGCGCAGCGTGGTGGCCTGATCGAGGCGCTGGTCGGGGGTGAAGCCACCGGGTGGTTTGCCGTCGTGGTCCTGGCGCGTGAGCGCAGCGTAGATGCCCCAGGTGGGCCGCACGTCCTCGACGGGGGCGTCGGAGCCAAACGCGAGGGCCACGCCGGCGTCGACGACGCGCTTCCACGCGTAGGCCCCCTGCAGGCGCTGCTCGCCGAGGCGATCTTTGGCCCAGCGCATGTCGCTGGTGGCGTGGGTGGGCTGCATCGAGGCGGTGATGCGGGGCGCGTACAGCCGCGCGATGTCGTCGAGCTTCAGCACCTGGGCGTGCTCGAGCCGATCGCGAATGTCGATGCGGTGGTGCTTGGTGAGCAGGTCGATGACGAGGCTGTTGGCGCGATCGCCGATCGCGTGCACGGCCACCTGGAAGTTGCCGGCGTGGGCCCGTTCGATGCGCTGTTCGAGCACTGCTGGGTCGGTGAGCAGGAGGCCGCGGTTGCCGGCGTCGTCGCTGTAGTCGTCGTGCAGAGCTGCACCGCGCGAGCCGAGCGCACCGTCGGCGTAGAGCTTCACGCCCATGATCTGCAGCGTGTCGGTGGCGGGGAACGAGCCAAGCAGCGGCCAGGCGTCGTCGTTGGCGCCGTCGAGGTAGACGAACACGCGCACTGGCAAGGCGTGCGCGTCGTCGAGCTTTTTCAGCACGGGGATCGCTGCTGGGTCCATGCCCATGTCGTGCACAGCGACGAGGCCAGCGTCGGCACACTGCGCCAGCCCGTTGACCAACCAGCGCTCGTGATCGGCTGCTGTGGCTTTGGGCAGGTGGGCGGTGACGAGGTCGATCGCGTTGTCGACCAGCACGCCCGTGGGCTCGCCCTTGCTGTCGCGCTCGATCTTGCCGCCGGCGGGATCGACGGTGTCTTTCGTGATCTTCGCCATGGCGAGCAGCGCGTGGTTGGCGAGGGCCGCGTGACCATCGACGCGCGTGAGCAGCACGGGTTTCGGCGTAGCGCCGTCGATGTCGGCGGCGGTGGGCAAACGCTGCCCCGGAAACCGCGACTGATCCCAGCCGCGACCGCGCACCACGGCGACGTCGGGGTGGGCTTTTGCAAACGCGACAACAGCGGATTTGAGATCGGCGGGATTGCGAGCGCTGCTGACTTCGACGTTTTCCTTCGCCTGCGCCAACCCTTCGATGTGCAAGTGCGCGTCGTGCAGGCCAGCGACGGCGAGCGCGCCGGGCAGCGTCACGGTGGTGTAGGGGTTGGGCGAGGGCAGCTCACGCAGCAGGGCGCGAACGCGGCCGCCTTCGTCGGCAACCACCACGCGCGCTTCGGGCAGGAAATCTTCGCCCGTCAGGAAACGTGGGCCGATGTAGGCCGTGAGCCGCGTGCCGACCGGGATGACGGGGTGCGGTTCGGGCCGGGTGCGAGCGTCAACCACCTCGGGCGGCCGCACCGCCAGCGCGGCCTGTTCGGCGTGCACCGGATCTGGCGTGGCGGTGGGCGTGGCGACCGGCTCAACGGCAGGACCGTGGCATGCGGCAGCCAGAACAACGACGATGACAGCGGCGCACCGGAACATCCGTCCGCGGTAGCACGCCGGGGAGGAGCGGCAACGGCGGCATTGCAGGACGAAGCACGAGCGAGATCGTTGACCCTGCCGCCTTCTGACAAGTAGCGTCCGCGATGGATCCTCGACGCCACCCGTGCGTTTCGATGGTTCGGGTTGAGTTCGGGCGCGGCCACTGGTGCCGCCACACCTGCAGGGCTGGAGCCGCGCATGAAGTTCGAGTGTGACAGCTGCCACGCGCAGTACATGATTGCCGACGAGAAAGTCGGCAAGCGCGGCGTGAAGGTCAAATGCAAGCGCTGCAGCCACGTCATCGTCGTGCGCCCCGACAGCGACGTCAGCAAGAAGGCGCCCGCCGAGGGTGATGCCCGCGTCGAAGCGCCCGACGAAGGCGCACTCGATGCTCCTCCCGCCGACGTGCCCGCCCCCATCGCGGCCGCCCCGGTGCCCGAGCCCGAAGCCACTGGCCCCGCGCGCCCGGCCCCCGTGTCGATGGCGGTCACCGGCCACGACACCCAGCTCAGCGACGACGCGCCGCCCTCGTGGGAGGCCGACAAGACGCAGATGGGCAAGGTCGACCTCGCTGGCCTCGACACGCTTGCCGAGCCTGCAGCGCCTGCACCTGCTCCCGTCGCTGTTGCCGCGGCTGGTGGCGTGAAGGGCGAGTCGTCGATCGGCGACGCCCTCGACGACCAGCTCGCTGGCGCCTTCAACTCGATGTTCGACGAAGGTCGCCCGACGGCCGATCTCGCGTCGTTGGCGGCAGCCGCGGCCGAGGAGCAGCGCGGGCCCACCAAGGTGCTCGACCTCAACGAGATGAACGTGTTGCGCAAGGCCACCGCCGAACGCAGCAATCCCGACAGCGTCGACCGCGATGCACTGGCGTCGTTGCGCAACGATCTGGGCGCAGCTCCTGCCGACACCGCTTCTGGCTGGAACGAACCCCCCGCTGGCGACGATGGCGCCGACGAAGCCGTGTGGCACGTCGCTGTCGACGACGAGGATGTTGGGCCGCTCACGCTCGCCGATTTGGGCCGCTACATCGAGGCCGGCAGCGTCGACCGCGAGTCGCTCGTCTGGAAAACCGGCATGGACAACTGGTTGCCCGCTGGCGAGGTGCGGCTCGTGCGCGACCTGTTCGCCAAAGCACCGATGCCGAAGATCGCGCCGCCAGCACCCGAGGAGACAAACCCCAAGGGTGTTGCGAAAAACGGCAAGGGCAAATCGCCGAACTACGGCTTCGACATCGGCGCACCCGACCTCGACATGCCACGCGGCAGCTCCCCGTTCGACGCCGTCGCGGCCATGGACGAGCGGAGCGATCCGAACTGGCAGCCCCACGGTCTCACCGACGTGTACCAGGCCGCCAACCTCGCCGAGGCAGCAGGTGCTTCGGGCGGTGGTCTGATCGGCAACGCGGGCGCTGCCGCACGTTCGTCGTCGTCGTCGGCCGAGCCGGAGTGGCGCCCCACGGCGTCGTCGGCCCTCGCCAGCCTCGTCAACGACGAGATCGACCGGTTGTCGAAGGGCCCGCCGCCCGTCGAGGACGGCGCCCCACTCCCCGCCGACGACAGCAGCATCAACAGCAGCCTGCCGTTCTCGAGCCTCGCTGGCGTCGACCTCGACGCTGGCCCCGCCGTGGCCGACCCGTTGGCGCGCCCCACGCGCACGCAGAATCAGATGCCGGCCTTCAACGGCGACTTCGCGCAGCAGCAACAACAGCAGCAGTTTGCGCCGCAGCCGTACCAGCAGTTTGCACCGCCCCCAGCGCCTGCGCCGAAGTCGCCGATGCTGTTTGTGGGCATCGCCGGCGTCGCTGTCGTCGTCGTGATGCTGTCGCTGCTCACGTACAAGGTCGTGTTCGACAAGCCGCAGCAGCAGGTGGTGCTCATTGGCGCCGACGGGCTGCCGATCCCGTACCCGGGGGCCGCCGCTCAAGGCGGTCAGGTCGCCATGAACACGCCGCCGACGCCGACGCCGCCAGTCGCCACGACGGGACCGGTGACGCCGCCGGTGGCCACGCCAACACCGACGCCCACGCCTGTCGAAGCCACGCCGCTGACGCCGCCCGTCGAGGCCACGCCGCCTGCTGAGCCCGCCAAGCCCGACGTCGCCAAGCCGGCCGAGCCCGTCAAGGAGCTCACGGCGAAAGAGAAGAAGGCTGCCGCCGCCGCCGCCGCCGCTGCAGCGTCGACGAAGAAGAAGGATCCCGAGCCAGAGCCCACGCCGCCGCCGAAGGACGAGCCGAAGCCGAAGCAGAACGCCGATTGCGATCCGGTGCTCGACTTTGACTGCAAGGCCAAGGGTGCCTCGAGCGAGCCGAAGGCCGCGTCGAAGGTCACGCTGGAAAAGTCCGACATCCTCGCCGTCGTCAAGGGCGCTTTGCCCAAGGTGAAAGAGTGCGGCTCGAAGAACAACGCGACGGGCACCATCAAGATGACCTGGAAGATCGACAAGTCGGGCAAGCCGTCTGACGTGTCGGTGGCCGATCCGAAGTTCGGTGGCACGCCGGTGGGTTCGTGCGTGGCTGGCGTCGTCAAATCGATGCGCTTCCCGTCGTACAGTGGCGCTGCGCCGCCGCCGGTCAGCATCCCGCTGCCGCTGAAGTAGGCCTGTGGCGCGTACGCTGTCGCTTTCGGAACTCGAAGACGTCCGACTCATCCTGCGGGGTGGGTCGGTCGTTGATTGGTATCGCCTGCGGTTTGAATCCGTCGACGACGTGCGCCGCTTCATCGTGCTGCAGGGCGCCGACCCCGACAGCCCCGAAGACCTCGGCCGCTTGAACCGCCTGCGCGCCGACGCTGCGCGCTACCTCACCGAGGAGCACCACTACCGCATCCCCGCCGAGCTGCAGACGTGCGATGCGATCGACCTGTTTTTGTACGCGTCTGAGAAGCGCGGACGACGACGTGATCGCTTCTTCGCCTGCTTGCTGCTGAAGGTGATGCACATCGTTCATCACATCGAGGCGCGCGAACTCGCGTACCGCATCACGTTGTCGCAGGCGGCGATGAGCCAGATGCTCGTCGACAAGTTCGATGCGTTTGCGCAGTCGTTGCGCGACGAGCACTTTCCGCTCGCGCGCTACGAAGGTGGCGCGAAGACGACGACGTCGTTGCTCACGAAGCTGCTCGTCAAAAAAGAGCACCACGCCGCGGCCATCCACGACCGCGTGCGCTTTCGCTTTGTCGTGAAGCGGCCCGCTGACCTCGTCGATCTGCTGGCGCGCATGACGGACCGCCTGTTCCCGTTCAACTACGTGGCCCCTGGCCAGACGGTGAACCACCTCATCAACTTTACGGCGTTCGTCGAGAGCCACGTCGCCTACCGCGCCGTTGCTCCCGACCTGCAGCTCGAGCTTGGGCAGGAAGAGCAGTCGCTGCGGCCGCTCAACGAGTTCTCGGGTCCGTCGTACGCGGTGATCAACTTCGTCGTCGACGTGCCGCTGCGCGTGCCCGAGCAGGTGCTGCTGCGCTTGCCGGCCGACGAAGACCACCTCGGCCGCGTCGTGTTTTGCCTCGCCGAAGTGCAGATCGTCGACGAGGAAACCGACACGCGCAACGAGCAGGGCGAAAACCGCCACGAGCGGTATCGCGCGCGGCAGTTGGCGATCGTGCGCGAGCGCCTGGAACGCGGCAAACGCGGCGTGCGCGACGAAGGCTGATCGCCACCTGGTCGGGGGCGGGACTTGCGCGCCGCGTCGTCGACACGGCAAGGTGCGGCATGGACATCAGGGATGGTTTTTCCGGCACCGTCGGCAACACGCCGCTTGTTCGTCTTCCGTCGCTGTCGGTGCACACCGGCTGCACGATCCTCGGCAAGGCCGAGCACCTGAACCCGGGTGGCTCGATCAAAGACCGCGCCGCGCGCTCGATGATCGAAGCCGCCGAACGCGACGGTCACCTGGTGCCGGGCGAGCGCTGCGTCGTCGTCGAGGGCACCGCCGGCAACACCGGCATTGGCCTGGCGTTCATGTGCCGCGCGCGTGGCTACCGCTGTGTCATCGTGATGCCCAACAACCAGAGCGACGAGAAGGTGTCGACGCTGCGGGCCCTTGGTGCCGAGGTCGAGCTCGTCGAGCCCGCCCCATTTGCCAACGACGGCAACTACTACCACGTCGCTCGTCGTCGAGCCGAAGAGCTGCGCGCCGACAGCCGCGGCTCGCGCGCGTTTTGGGCGAACCAGTTTGAAAACACCGCCAACGCCGACGCCCACTTCGAACACACCGGTCCCGAGTTGTGGGCGCAAACCGACGGCAAGCTCGACGGGTTTGTGTGCTCGGCGGGTACCGGCGGCACCATCGGTGGCATCACCAGCTACCTCAAGCAGCAGCGCAGCGACGTGCAGTGCTACGTGATCGATCCGCCGGGCAGCTCGCTGTACAACCACGTCGTGCACGGCAACCTCGACGCGTCGGGCAGCTCGTTCACCGAAGGCATCGGCATTCGTCGCATCACGGCGAATTTTGCGCGGGCCCGCCTCGACGGCGCGTTCTTCGGCACCGACCACGAGACCATCGAGATGGTGTACTGGCTGCTCGCCAAAGACGGCATCTACGTCGGTGGCAGTGCGGCCCTCAACTGCGTGGGAGCCGTGAAGCTCGCCCGCAAACTGGGGCCCG
>JBIKRQ010000344.1:0-6731 GCA_044349155.1 Myxococcota bacterium | reverse complement strand
CGAGGGCCAGGCGCGCGAAGTCGACGCCCAATGCACCAAAGCGCTGCTCCAAACGCTCTTGCGTACGGCCGCCTTCCTTGCTGCTGGCACGCTGTACGTGCATGATATCGCTCACGAAACAGGCGAGGTGGCCGCCGACTTTCAGCGCGCGCCACGCACCGTCGATGACTTCAGACATCGCTTGCGACCACGAGCCATCTTCGAACGCCCGCTTGCCGATGCAGCGGAGATCGTCGCTGTACGTGAGGTTGTCGGCGTAGGGCGGGTCCATGAACACGAGGTGGGCCGTGTCGGGGTCGATGTGCTCAACGAGCGAGCGGCGTGCGTCGGAGATCGTGACGTCGTCGCGCGTGGTCTGCAGATCGAAGCCGCGGGCGCGGCGGTCGAGATCTTTGCACACGTCGAGCGTGGTGCCCGAACCGACAAACGGATCGACGACGAGGTCGTTCTTCTTCGTGTAGCGAGCGACGACGTTCCACACGACGTGGCTGGGTGTGGCGCCGCGGTAGTTCGGATCGCCTTGCGTGGTCTTGCCGTAGTGCTGCGACGGGAAGTCCCACAGCGTCGTGTCGTGCAACGCGATCCGCGGCTTCTCGAGGGGGCGGAAGCGGACGTACGGATTCTTGATCCCGGGCGTGTCCTTCGCCGGCGCGCTGTGCATGGGCTTCTTTGCTCGTGCACGAGCGGGGCGGGAGCTGGATGGGCTGTCGCCCGTGGTCTTCATCGTCATGCGCCACGTCGTGCGCTACCGTGAACGCGGTGTCGACCCCCGTTCGTTCCTCCAGCGTTGGCGAGCACATGTCCGCCGCAGCATCAGCCAGCGAAAGTGCTGCTCGTGACGAGGTCAGTGTCGATCTGAGTGTCGACGTGCTGGTGGTGGGGGCAGGGCCTTCGGGGCTTGGGACCGCAGCATTTTTTGCAGCAGCGCAGCGGGCACGAAACGGCCGCGCGCGCCTCGTGGTGGTCGAAGCCGCAGCCGAGGCCGGCGGCTATTGCCGCACCGTCAAGCAGGACGGGTTCGTCTTCGACTACGCCGGCCACTTTTTTCACTTCCGCGATCCGTCGCTGCAAGCACTGCTGATGGGGCGCCTACCGCCCGACGCGTTGTGCACTGTGACCCGTCGCGCGCGCGTGATCGACGTCGAGGGCTGCGAAGTCGACTATCCGTACCAGGCGCACATCGGCGCCTTGCCGCAGCCCGCGTTCATCGCGTGTTTGCGCGACCTGTGGACCGCGGAGCAGCAGCGCACACAGGCAGCGTCGTCGTCGACAACATCGTTCAAGAGCTTCCTGCACGAGCGCCTGGGTCGGGCGTTGTGCGAGCGGTTTTTGCAGCCGTACAACGAGAAGCTCTACGCCACCGACCTCGACACCCTCGATGCCTCGTGCATGGGGCGCTTCTTCCCGGTCGTGCAATTTGCCGACGTGATGGCGGCCCTTTCCCCCACTTCGTCGACGTCGCACGGCTACAACAGCACCTTCACGTACCCGCGCGGTGGTGCGGTCACCTACATCGACGCGTTGCGCGCCGACCTGCACGACGACGATCTGTGGTTGAACGAGCCTGTGCTTTCCATCGATCCCGCCGCACGCGTGGCCACCACCACGAAACGGCGCGTGCACTACCGGCAGCTTGTGACGTCGGCCCCGCTGCCGAAAACGTTGGTGATGTGCGGCTTCGACGTCGACAGCGCGGCGTTCACCGCCAACCGCGTGCTCGTGTTCAACTTCGGCTTCGATAAAAAAGCCCGCGCCGACGCCCACTGGATCTACGTCGCCCGCGCCGACGTGCCGTTTTACCGCGTGGGCTTTTACGACGTGATTGTCGACGGACCGCGCGCCTCGCTCTACGTCGAGATCGGCTTGCCGCAAGCAGGCGACATCGACATCGCCTCGCTGCGTGAGCAGACGTTGGCGGGCCTGCGCACGTTGGGCTTCATCAGCGACCACGTCGTCGTCAGCGAGCACCACGTCGTGATGGACCCGGCGTACGTGCACCTCACGCCGCACAGCCTGCGCGCCACCAGCGAAGCACTCGCGATGTTGCGCGCGCACAACATCCACAGCATCGGCCGCTACGGCGCGTGGACGTACTGTTCGATCGAAGACAACCTGCTGGCGGCACGCGCCCTCGTCGACGACGTGCTGGTGCCGGCGATTCTCGAGGAGCCGCGGTGATGGTGCTGGCGCTGCAACTGTTGGCGCTCACGGTGTGCGTGTCGGTCGTGGGCGACATCATCCACGCCGCACTTCACGTGTCGTTGCACCTGCGCGGGCCGCTGCGTTTGCCTGGGCTGCTGCACCACACGCACCACACCTGGCTCGACGAGCAACTGCAGTTTCACCCCGAGCGCTACTGGCGCAACATCGCCTGCCATCAGCTGCCAGAGTTCGCGCTGCACACCGTCCTCGCCGTCGTCATCGGGCAGGCCACCGGCTGCGCCAGAGCGGTGATCGCCGCGCGCATCCTCACCAGCTTTTTCACGCTGGTGCATGGGCTCATCGTGCGCGGCCACGACGACGATCATCTCGACGCGCGGCCGTTGCCTGCCCCGTCGTCGTTGTTTGTCGTCGACGGTGCCTACCACGCGTTGCACCACGTGTTCCCCGACCACTTCCTCGCCGCGCGCTGGGGCGTGGTCGATGTGGTGCTTGGGCGCTTGCTGCCATTGCGCGGGCGCAGCGTCGTCGTCACCGGCGACAGTTCGTGGTTGCGCGTGCTTGCTGGCGAACTCGAGCGTCAAGGCGCGCACGTGACGCACCAGCAGCAGCTCGGGCCTGCTGATGCGGTGTCGTCGACGATCGCTGCTGCCGACATCGTCGTGCTTGGGCATGGCGCTGGTCGGCGCGATGAACTGTCGTACGAAGCGCTTGTCGAACGCGCGTTGGTGGCACGCACGGCGGCGGTGCCCCTCGACATCTGGGCGGTGGGCGCGTCGACGACGTGGCAGGCGCGGGCACCGCTGTTTTCGCAGCGCGCGATCGTGCGTCAGCTGGTGCAGCAGGCCTCGGTGGCGTCGACGTTGTGGTGGCTCAAGCGCGGTCGCGTCTCGTTGTAGCCAACACCGCAGCGAGGTCGGCTGGTGTGTCGACGTCGACGAGGTCGGTGTCGTTGTGCGGCAACGGCAACCAACGCACGACCGCGGTGCGCAGGCGACGCTCACCGCCCTCGACGAGCGCGCGCACACGGTCGTGGGCGTTTGCCGAAATGCACAGTGGCAGTGGCTGACCAACGAAGGCGACCGCGTCGTCGTCGAGCCCACACGCCTCGACCAGGGGCAGCAGCACCGACGACGACAGCAGTGGCTGGTCGGTGGCGGCAATCAGGTAGCGCCTGGCACGCCCCGACGACAACACCGCCAGCAGTGCCACCAATGGCCCATCGCGTTCGTCGACGATGTCGGCTTCTGGGCCCACGCGCACCACGTCATCGCAGATGACGCGCAGCGCTGCTGAGACGCGCTCGACCATGGGCACG
The DNA here is from genome assembly GCA_044349155.1 of Myxococcota bacterium. Classification (GTDB taxonomy): domain Bacteria; phylum Myxococcota; class UBA727; order UBA727; family VGSZ01; genus VGSZ01. Next base: position 3,253 of record JBIKRQ010000344.1, on the reverse strand, counting down.
CCGTCGACGACGACCTGGGCCTTGTCGGTGCCCATGCGCTGCGAGCGTCCACCAACGAGAACTGCGCCAAGCAGGGCCACCATGCGTGCAGCGTGCCTGACGCACGCGGTGCCTGCTACGGTCGCGTCGATGTCGCGTGTGCGTCTCGGTGAGTTGTTGCTGTCGCGTGGGTGGTGCACCCGCGAGCAGCTCAGTGCGGCGTGGGAGCAGAAGGTGCTCTTTGGCGATCGCCTCGGCACCAACCTGCTCGCCGCCGGCGCCGTCGACGAGGTCACGCTGGTGCAGGCCCTCGGCGAGCAACACGACGTGCACGGCGTTCACGGCGGCAGCCTGCGCATCGATCCGCTCGCGGTGTCGCTGGTGCTGGCGCGTACGGCGATCAAGCGACAGATGCTGCCCCACCATGTCGTGCAGGGCACGCTGTACCTGCTGATGGTCGACCCCACCAATCTGCGGGCTGTCGACGAGGCCCGCTTCGCCTGCCACCTCCACGTGCGCCCCGTCGTCGTGTGCGAAGCGCGCATGTGGAGCCTGCTTGCGTTGCACCATGGTGCGCGCACACCGATGCGTCCGAACCCCCTCGATGCCCCACGCCGGTCGCGATCGTCGTCGTCATCGAAGGCGCTGCTGTCGTCGGTGCCGTTGTCGGCCCTGCTGCTGCCAAGCCAGCAGGAGAAGGCCTCCCTCGGGTTTGTGAGCGACATCGTGCACAAAGCCCCCGTCGAGGACCTTGTCTCAGAAGCCGACTTCAACGAACTCTACGCGCGCCTGGCGAAGTCACCCGTCGACCTCGGCTTCGGCAGCGATGCCCTCGTCGAAGTGGTGGCCGACGACGTCGACGATGGCGAGTTGCCGGCACTCTTGCCGTTGCCCGCTGAGGGGGCGGCGTGGGACGCACCAGCCCTCGTTGCCCGCGTGCGCGCGTTGGGGCTGCCCGAGATCGACGTCGGCGAAGTGATCGACCTGGTCATGCAAGCGGTGGAACCCGTCGTGGAACCCGTCGTGGAATCACAGGTGGGTCAATTCGACAGCATCCCGAAAACGCAGGAGTTTTCGCCGCCCGATCGCACGCCGTTGTCGTTTGGCGAGGCCGTTGAGTTGTTGAACGACGCGACTTCGCGCGACGACATCGCCAGCATCTTCTTGCGTGCTGCACACAAGCAATTCGCGCGCGCCGCGTTGCTCACGGTGTACCCGCAGGCGTTTGTGGGCTGGCAGGGCGTGGGTGAAGCGTTCGACACCATCGAGAACGTCGTCGTGCCCCGCGATGTGCAAAGTGTGTTTCAGCTCGTCGCCGACACGCGTGCGCACTACCTCGGGCCGCTGCAACGCTTCCCCGCCCATGGCGCGTGGGTGAAGGCCACGGGTCGGCGTCTGCCGCGTTCACTGCTCGTTGTGCCGGTGCTGGTGCGTGGCCGCGCGGTGAACCTGCTCGTGGCCGACAACGGGCACGAGCAGCACGCCAGCGTCGACGTGGGCGAGCTGCTCATCCTCGCACAGCAGATCGCCGCCAGCTTCGAAGGCCTGATCAACAAGGGCTGATGGTGATTGGCGGGGAAGTTTCCCCGCTCGCCTTCAGGCTCACATCAGCTGTGGGTTCGTGCCGCTGAGCGAGAGCGCTGTGGCCTTCACGATCTCGACGGTGGCGAGCTTGCCCACCATCGACTCAGGTCCATCAAACGACACGATGTGGTCGCCGCGCGTGCGGGCCATCAAGCGCACCGTGCCGTCGTCGCGCACGGGGTTCTTGCTCTTCTTGCCGAGCGGGTAGATGACCGAGCCGTCGACGTCGCGGGCCGCCTGCTCCTGGGCTTGCGGGTCGACCTTTGCTGCACCTTCGACGATGACTTCGACGCGGCTGCCCACCATCGCCTGATGGTGCTCGAGCGCGATTTCCTGCTGCAGCACAAGCATCTTGTTGTTGCGCGTGCGCTTGACCGCGTCGGGGATGTCGTCGGCGTCGCGCTTGTCGGCGACGGTGTTGGGCCGTGGCGAGTACTTGAAGACGTAGACGGTTTTGTAGCGAACCTGCCGCAGCAGCTCGAGGCTCATCTCGAACTCTTCGTCGGTCTCGGTGGGGTAGCCCACGATCATGTCGCCGACGATGGCGACGTCGGGCATGCGGGCCTTCGCGCGCGCAATCAGGCCCAGGTACAGCTCGGTGGTGTAGCCGCGGTTCATCAGCTTGAGCATGCGGTCGCTGCCCGACTGCGCCGGAATGTGCAGGAAGCGGCTGATGCGTGGCGACGACGCCATCACGTCGAGCGTCTCGTCGGTGAAGTCGCGCGGGTAGCTGGTGAGAAAGCGCAGACGCGGCAGCTCGGGCACTTCGTCGTGCACGCGCTTGAGCAGTTGCGCGAAGCTGGTGTCGCCGTGCTGGTAGTGGTTGATGGTCTGGCCCAGCAGCGTGACCTCGAGGGCGCCGGCCAGCGCCAGCTTGCGCACTTCCTCGACGATCGCGTCGGGCTCGCGGTGCACTTCAGGCCCACGCGTGTAGGGCACGACACAGAACGAGCAGAACTTGTTGCAGCCGCGCGTGATGCGCACATACGCCTGCGTGTGTTTGGCGGCGTCGTCGACGAGGCGGCCTTGATCGAGGGCTTCAAGCCGGTCCATCGCCGCATCGAGCGTCTTGCTGCGACGGCTGGTGTGCCCCGACAGCGCCACATGCTGCTCGAAGTTTTCCTGCGCGCGCTCGTGGGTGATTTGTTCGAGCAACGCCGGCAAGCGATCGAGCTCCGACGGACCCACCACGACGTCGAGGTGCTTGAGCTTCTTCGCCAGGTCGCCACCGGTGCGCTCGGCCATGCAGCCCAGCATGCCCACCACCAGGTTCGGCTGCGTCTTCTTGCGAATCTGCATGACGCCGAGGCGCGACAGCACCTTCTGCTCGCTCTGCGCGCGCACGGCACACGTGTTGTACAGGACGATGTCGGCGTTCTCGGCCTCGCGCACAAACGAATACCCAAGCGTGACGAGCTGGTCGCGCACGAGCTCGCTGTCGAGGATGTTCATCTGGCAGCCGAAGGTCTCCAGAAACACGCGCTTGCCGGCGGTGGCTTCAGGAGTGGCGTTCTCGTCGTCGACAATGCGGAGGGCGGTGACCATGGCGCGGACCGTAGCGTTGCGGTTGCTGCCCGCAATGCCCCCGTCTGCGGTCAGCCGGGTGATGCACCCACGGCCAACTTCAGCGCGTTGAACACGCCAAATTCCAGCAGGGGCTGCGTGCCGTCGTTCACCATCAGCAGGCGCG
>JBIKRQ010000293.1:0-8097 GCA_044349155.1 Myxococcota bacterium | reverse complement strand
AACAACGGCGACGACAACGCACGGCTCGCGGTGAACACGTCGTCGCGCGGGGTGCTGCGCTCGAGGCGGATGAGCTGCGCGCGGTCGGTGTCGGTGTGCAGCTCGAGCAGCTGTCGGCCCTCGGCGAGCACCATCGACGACGATGACGACGACGATGGCGAGAGCGCCAGATCCCAACGCGTGGTCGGGGCCTGCGAACGCACGCGCAGCGTTCGACTCCAGCCCAACGTGCGGCCGGTGAAGACGTAGCTGCCCTCGGGGACGGCGAGGTCGAGGCTGGTGCGCTCGCCAACACCGAGGCGCACCTGCGCGACCACGTGGGGCGTGTGGGCCGGCGACGAGATGCACCACGTTTCGGGCTGCGCCTCACGCAACGATGGGTGGATGCGAAAGACGAGTTCGATGCTCGTGGAAAGATCGAGGGCGAAGCGGACGCGGCAGACGTCGCAGCTGCCGTGATCGCGCAACGCCTTGAGCGTGTCTTGCATCGACGACGGCACGCGGCACGTCGGACACAGCACGTCCCACAACGGCGACAACAGGCCCACGGCACCGGCGTAGAAGCAGGTGTCGACGACGACGTTGACCGGCAACTGCAGACGACGCGCCAGCGCGATGGGCCGGATGCGTGCGAGTTCGGGCGTGGGCGCTGTGCGCAGCCACTCGCCGATCGTGGCGATCACGCGCGGGTCTGCCCCTTGAGCAACGGCCTGCCGCTCGAGGGCGAAGAAGCGATCTTCGACGTCGCGGCGCAGCGGTTGGCTGGCCTCGAAGGCGTCGACGAGGTTGCTCTTGCCAAGCTTGCCCGACACGAGCTGATCGATGCGCTCGTAGGTGCGCTTGAGGGCCCCCTTCGTGCGAACGCCCACCTCGATCGCGGCGGCGGCGCGACCGACGAGGCCACGCGGTTCAATCTCGATGGTCTGCGTGAGACGCGTACCACCGTTGTGCGGCACGAGTTCGACGCGCGAGCTGAACGAGCGCAGCGGGCCCTCGGAGTAGTCGCGCTCGACGGCGAGACGGCGCTCGTAGACCCACTCATACGGGTGCTCGCGCCACGCCAACATGAACCCGGCCTGCCGTTGACGGCCGAAGCTGTGCACGTCGTCACCGACCTGCTCGACGTGCTCTTCGACCTGCGACAAGCCAATGGCGCGGTTGAGGCGATCGGTGTTCGACACGTACGGCCACAAGGCCTTCGGCGACGACTGCAGCTCGAAGACGAACTCGTAGCGTTGACGTGCAGCCGACGTTGTCGACGACGACACGGCTGGCGTCGGCACCGATCCGACCAGTGGTAAGATCGCCTGCAGCAATTCGCTCGCACTCTGGAAGCGATCGTCGGCGCGCTTTTCGAGGCAGCGGGCAACGAGGGCGTTGACCTCGTCGGAGATGTCGGCGCGCAGCTCACGCACCGGCGGCGCAGGGGAGTCGATCTGCATCGCCATCACCTGCGCCACACCGCGGCCCGCAAACGGCGCGCGCCCCACGAGCAGCTCGTAGAGCATGGTGCCGACGGCGTAGAGGTCGCTGCGGGCGTCGACGGCACGACCGCTGGCCTGCTCGGGCGACATGTACAGCGGCGTGCCCAACACGGCCCCCTGGCGCGTCATCGCGAGGGAGCCTTCTTCGTCGAGGTGGCGGGCAACGCCGAAGTCGATCAAGCGCACGCGCATGGGCCCCGACGATGGCACCATCAGGTTTTCGGGTTTGATGTCGCGGTGGACGATGCCAGCGTTGTGCACGTCGACGAGGGCGCGACAGACGTCGGCGATGATGTGCAGGGCGTCGCGCTCGGCGTGCGGTCCGTTGGCCTTGATCACCGCCGACAACGGCTGGCCTTCGACGAGCTCGGTGACGAGGTACAACAGGCCGTCGTGCTCACCAGCGTCGACGAAGCGCGCAATCCCCGGATGCCGAACCTCAGACAGCAGGCGCGCTTCCTTTTTGAAACGCTTCAGCGCCTTGGCGCTTGGGGTGGCACTGCCCAACACCTTGAGCGCGACGGTGTAGCCGGTGTCGTCGTCGAGGGCGCGCCACACTTCGCCCATCGCGCCTGCACCCAATCGATCCTGCAACACGTAGCGCCCGAGGCGACGCGGTGCATCGAAGGCATCGACGTCGTCAGGCACCGGGTCGGGGGCGCGAGGCGTGTCTTCGGTGACGGTGGGGGCCGCCGACGACGTCGACAGCAGCGTGCTCAAGCGGCGAAGCACGTCGGCGATGGGTGGGCGCCATGCGGGTTCGCGATCGAGCATGGCGCGCGCGAGTTCCAACAAGCCACCCGCACCCGGCAGGGCCACGGCAACGGCGGTCGGGTCGTCGACGAGGGCTTGCACCATCGGCGGCGAGGCGGTGGCCAACAACGCACACACTTCGCCCAGGGCAGCGACGTCGGCGGCACAGCCCTGCAATGACGAGAGACGGTCGCTGTCGTCGACGGTGGCGCGCACAAGGCCCCCGGGCACGGTGCCGGTGTCGAGGGCGAGCACGCTGAGCCAGGCGCGGTTGTCGTCGAGGACGCCGATGCTGTTGGCCGACAACGCGCCGTGGGGCAAGCCCTGCGCGTGCAGCACCACCAACGGTGCGCACACCTGCTGCAGCAACTGGAGGGCCTGCAACGGCGTGGACGAAAACGCCGCCGCACATGTTGCCAGTGGTCGGATCGAGGGAAACTCGACGACGATCACGGCGGGTTCGTGGTGGAGTGCCGCGTTCACCAACCGCTCAGCGCCCAGGACGCCGCGCGCCGTGAGCGTTTGGGCAACCGCCAACCGACGCTCAAGACGACGACGACGTACCGGGTTGCTGACCAGCTCCGCCGCGAGGCGATGCACAAGCACGCGCAGACCGTCGACGTCACCCGTGAGGGAAAAGCCGTCGGGTCCTGCCCCGTGACTCCGCACCGCCGTGAGTTTCATGTCAGCTGCGCCGCCCGATGAGATGGGCGAGATCGTCGTCGGCGAGGGCACGCTTCATCTCGCCACTGAGGCCGTCGAGATCGCCGTGGTACTTGCCCAACGCCGGCGTGGTGAGGGCCTGCTTCGATGGCTCGCCGAGGCTGATGTCCTTCAACAACTCGTCGAGGCACTCAAACAACATCGTGTTGTTGCGCGGCACGTACTGCTCGAGCGCTTGCTGCATCTGCGGTGCGTCGTTGACGAAGGAGCGGATGGTTTCGACCTCGGCGACGTCGGCGAAGCGGCCGTAGCCGAGCAGCTCGAGGTAGCGCGCGTTGAGTTCCTGCTCGTACTGGCCCTGCACCGGAATCGACAGCAACGGCACATGCAGGTGCACGGCTTCGCCCATCAGCGAGTAGCCGCCACCAGCGACAACACAGCGGGCGGTGCGCAGATCGTCGACGAAGCCCTTCTCGGAAAACGCGCAACACTCGACGTTGCCCTCGGTGCCCGTGCGGCCAGTGCCGTAGGCCTTGAAGCGCCACGGCAGTTGCTTGAGCACAGCGAGGAGCGCGTCGGCGTTGGCCGCGGCGGTCGAGTAGACGAGCACGTGCTCGCCCGGCTCGCGCTTGGCGGCGAGGATCTCGGGACGCAGAATCGGCGGCACCAGCGTCGTGCGGGCCTTGCGCACCGGCGGGTAGAAAAACGAGCTGACGAGGTAGTGGTAGGCCCCCGGCAACTTCGACTTCACCGCCCACTTCGCCAGCTTGAACGCGAAGCTCGCGTTGTCGTTGGTGAAGCGATCGTGGCTGCAGCGGTTGAGCACCTGCATGTTGTCGACGCTGATCAGCGGCAGCTTGTGCACGCGCGCGTACAACCAGGCGAACGACTCGAAGTCGCTGATCACGACGTCGGCGTCGAAGCCGCGCACCAGATCGGCGAACACGCCCAGGTTCTTGGCGATCCCTGCAGGAGCGCTCTTCATGTTCGACACGATGCTGTCGACGAGGTCGAGGTCGTTGCCGTCGAACTTGAGGTGCAGGCCGTGGATTTCTTCGACGCGCACGCGTGGCCGCCCGGCCAGCTTGCTTGTGAGAAAGCCGTGGGCCCGACCGCTGACGACGACGACGATGTCGTGGCCCTTGTCGAGGAGGTTTTCGAGAATGACGCGGCTGCGGGTTGCGTGCCCCATGCCTTCGCCGACGACGCCGTAGATGATGCGCATGCCCACTCCTACGACGATCCTGCGTGGCTGTCGTCGACACGGCGTTTTCTCGACGGACGCCGGGGCAGGTACGACACCCCACCACATGTGGTTCGATTGATCGCCCAACCAGATCTGCTGTGCGATGCTTCGGCGATGACGTCGTCTGCGCTGTCGCGATTGCTCACCACCGGCCGCGGCCTTGGGCGCGAGCAGCTGGAAGACCGCGCCTGTGCCGAAACCCTCGACGCTGCGGTCGCGGTACGCGCGGCCCTGGGCGCTTGGCATGCAGCACCGACGTATCTGGCGGCGCTTGCTGTCGAGATCGCCCACCGCGGCCTGCGCGCGCACCGATCGCCATCGTTGAGTGTGGTGTACCGGGGCAAGGTGGTGGGCAGTCTCGAAGCCGACCTGCTCGTTGAAGATCGGATTCTCGTGCTCGTGCGCGCCGATCCGGCGCTCGGAGATCCGCAGCGCCTTGACGCATTGCGTGGTCTGGCAGCGTCGGGCGTGCGCGTGGGGCTCGCGTTCAACTTCGGCGGCCCCGAACTCGTGTTCGCCCGCGTCTGTTGACGTCGACAACCAGGTCGGGCGGATGTCCGGCGCGGCGGTGTTGCACCGTTGTCACGCGCGTCGTGGAGGTGTTGCCAGCACTCCGCCATCCGCGCCCTTTCGCTGCGGCGAACGTCTGGTACACCCAGCCCCATGAAGCGGTTTCTCTTTTCGCTCGCTCTTGTTGTTCCACTCGTGGGGCTCGCAGGCTGCCCCGGCACTGCCGATGACGACGGTCCGTCGGAAGGTGAAGGCGAAGGCGAGGGTGAAGGCGAAGGAGAAGGCGAAGGAGAGGGCGAAGGCGAGGGAGAAGGCGAAGGCGAGGGCGAAGGAGAAGTCATCAGCTGCGGCGCCCCCGTCGGCGGTGGCAGCGATGTCTGCAGTGTCACCCCCGGCGCTGGCGGCACGATTGTGTTCGGCACCGTGCTCAGCGGCGACACCGTCTTTGAAGCTGGTGCTGTCGCCTACAGCAACGAAGGCGTGGTCACCTGTGTGGGCTGCGAGTGCGCCGCACAGGCCGCAGGCTTCACGCAGATTGCGTGCGGTGACGCCGTGGTGTCGCCGTCGCTCATCAACGCCCACGATCACGCGGGCTGGATGAACGAGCAGCCCTGGTACTTGAACGCCGCCAACAGCACGATCAGCGACAGCCTGCGCTGGGAGCAGCGCCACGACTGGCGCAAGGGCAAGCGTGGTCACGAGTCGATCAGCGCCCCCGGCAGCGCCAACACCGATGCCAAGGCCCTCGGCGAGCTGCGTTTTGCACTCGGTGGTGCCACCGCCACCCTCGCCTCGGGCGGCTTCAGCAGCGACGGCGGCGGCATGATCCGCAACCTCGACGCAGCCGCTGATGCCACCGCCCTCGGCATCCGCAGCGTGCGCTACGTGACGTTCCCCCTCGGCGACAGCAGCGGCACGCAGCTCGCCACGGGCTGCGGCTACGGCGAGATTGGCGACAAGGTCAACGGCCCCAACGCGCCGCACATCTCCGAAGGCATCGACGCCCAGGCGAACAACGAATTCCAGTGTCTGTCGCAGACCGCCAACGGCGGCAAAGACACCATCGACGAGAACTCGGCCATCATCCACGCCGTCGGTCTCACGCCGCTCGACGTCGCGCTCATCGCTGAGCGTGGTGCGAGTGTTGTGTGGTCGCCGCGCTCGAACATCTCGCTGTACGGCGAGACGGCGCCCGTGACGATGATGAAGAACCTCGGCGTGAACATCACGATGGGCACCGACTGGGTGCCGTCGGGTTCGATCAACATGCAGCGCGAACTCGCCTGCGCGATCCAGCTCAACGACAACAACTACGGCGGTGCTTTCAGCCGCAAAGACCTCTGGCAGATGGTCACGATCAACGCCGCACGCGCCCTGCACGCCGAAGCTGCCCTTGGCACCATCGCGGTTGGCAAGCGCGCCGACCTCGCCATCTTCGAGCGCCACGGCGACGTGTACGCTTCGGTGGTCGAGGGCCTGGTTGAAGACGTCGCTCTCGTGCTGAAGGACGGCAAGCCGCTCACCGGCAATGGCAGCGTGGTTGCCGCCCTCGACACCGGCTGCGACGTCCTCGACGTGTGCGGTGTTGAAAAGCGCGTGTGCGTCACGCGTGAAGCAGGCAAGTCGTTGGCATCCCTCATCGCCGACCAAAACGGCGCGCGCTACGACCTGTTCTCGTGCGATGGCGTTGAGCTCAACGAAGAGCCCACGTGCACGCCCTCGCGTACCGATGCCATCGACGCCATCAACGGCAGCTCGCTGTACACCGGCGTTGCTGCGGCAGGCGACCAGGACGGCGACGGCGTTGCCGATGCCACCGACAACTGCCCCTCGGTGTTCAACCCAATCCGCCCCGTCGACGCCGGCGCTCAGGCCAACGAAGATGGCGACGCCAACGGCGACGTGTGCGACCCCTGCCCGCTGGACGCCGACACCACGACCTGCGCTGTGTTCGACCCCGCCGACCGTGATGGCGACGGCGTGACCGCAGCCGCCGACAACTGCCCCGACGTGGCCAACGCCGGCCAGGAAGACGCCGACAGCGACGACAAGGGCGATGCCTGCGATGCGTGCCCCGCGGTGGCGAACCCGGGCTCGGCCGGCTGCCCCGTCAGCGTATACGACCTCAAAGACGGCACGATCGCCTTGACCTCGCCGGTGCCCGTGGCGGTGCCAAACCTCGTCGTCACGGCCGTGGCGAGCAACGGCTTCTGGTCGCAGGTCGACCCAACGTCGGCCGGCTTTGATGGCATCGACCACGCCTGCATCTTCTCGTTCGTTGGCGCTGGCGCGAAGCCCGCCGTGGGCGACCAGGTCAACGTCACGTCGGCCAACGCGCAGAAGTTCTTCGACCAGGTGCAGCTGTCGGGTGCCGTGTTCACCGTCGTGAGCAGCGGCGTTGCCGTCACGCCGACCGTTCTCGACGGCAATGCAGCCGTCACCGCCGCCGCCGCTGCTGGCGCGAGTGCGGCGCTCGAAGGCTGCCTCGTGGATGTGCGCAACGTCGTCGTCACGAACGCTTCGCCCGAGCCCGGCGCATCGGACAGCAGCAGCCCGCTGAACGAGTTCGAAGTCGCCAGCAGCGTGCGCATCGACGATGCGCTGTTCCTGATTTCGCCGCAGCCGCAGCAAGACGAGACCATGCTTGGCATCAAGGGTGTGTTGTCGTGGCGCAACAGCCTGTTGAAGCTGCTGCCCCGCAGTGCTGACGACGTCGTGCTCGGCCCTGTCAGCCTCGACAGCGTTGAAGGCAACACGTTTGTGCGCGTGGGCACCACCAACGGCCAGGGCATTCCTTCGCCGCTGCTCGTGCGCTTGAGCCGCGCTGCCGAAGCCGACACCGTCGTCACCCTGGTCTCGAGCAACACCAGCGCGCTCACGGTGCCGGCGTCGGTCACGGTGTTGGCTGGTCAGGCCACAGCGGCCGTGCCGCTCACGGGCCTGGTTGCCGGCTCTGCCAACGTCAGCGCGACGTTCAACGGCGAGACGCGGTCGGGCTCGGTGACGGTGCTCGCGGCCGACGCAGCAGCGAACGTTGTTGCGGCTGAGCCAACGTCGGTGACGTTGCTCGATGGCCAGTCGACAACGCTCGACGTGATCCTCGACCTGCCCGCCCCTGCTGGCACGAGCATCACGCTGACGACGTCGACGGCTGGCATTGTGACCATTCCGGCGTCGGTCAGCGTGACCACCGATGGTGTGCGCGCGACCTTCACTGTTGCGGCTGCGAACGTCGGCACCACCACCATCACCGCGCAGATCGGCACGGGCGACGAAGTCGACATCGATGTCGTCGTGCAGGATGCGCCGAGCGAGGTTGACCTCTCGGGCTTCCAGATCGTGCGCGCCAGCAACGGTGCGGCGTTCACGCTGCCCGCGAACACCATCGTGCCGATCAACGGCTACGTCGTCGTCGCCCGCAACAGCGCCAAGACGGCCTTC
>JBIKRQ010000030.1:0-29200 GCA_044349155.1 Myxococcota bacterium | reverse complement strand
ATTCGCCTGTCGGCGATCATGGAGATCCCGGCGATCCACATCTTCACCCACGACTCCATCGGCGTCGGCGAAGACGGCCCCACGCACCAGCCCATCGAGCAGCTCGCGTCGTTGCGTGCGGTTCCGGGCCTGCTCACGATCCGCCCTGCCGACGCGAACGAAGTCGTCGAGGCCTGGAAGCTGATCATGAAGCAGCGTCATGAGCCCGTGGCCCTCGTGCTCACGCGCCAGGCGCTGCCCACCCTCGACCGCACGAAGTACGCGTCGGCCGAAGGCGTGCACAAGGGCGGCTACGTCGTCGCCGACAGCGAGGGCACGCCCGACGTGCTGCTGATCGCCACCGGCTCCGAGGTCTACCTCTGCGTCGACGCCTACGAGCAGCTCAAGGCCGCAGGCGTCAAAGCGCGCGTGGTGTCGCTGCCGTGCTGGGAGCTCTTTGAGCACCAGACCGCCGAGTACAAAGACAGCGTCATCCCGAAGGCCGTGAAGGCCCGTGTCTGCGTCGAGCAGGCCGCCAGCTTCGGCTGGGCCCGCTACGCCGGCGACCACGGTGCCATCATTGCGATGAACTCGTTTGGCGCCTCTGCCCCGCTCAAGGAGCTGCAGAAGAAGTTCGGCTTCACCGCCGACAACGTCGCCAAGACCGCCAAAGACGTCATCGCCAAGCTCTGAGCCACAGCGATGTCTGCACCGAAAACGCCGCCTGTGTGCGGCGTTTTTCTTTTGCCCTCACCGCACCACGAGGGCTGCGCCCACGCCGGTCCCCACCGTCAACACCAACGTCGGCAACGGCGGCCGCTGCTGCTGCACGCTCACGGCGGCGAGCTCGGCGTCGTTGAGCACCAACGTGGGCACCGCACGTCCTGCAGAGCTGACGACGTCGTTCACCAGCAAGCGGTCACCGTCGGCCCACGGGTAGCTGCAGTCGGCCACCGCCAGGTCGTCGCCGATTTCGGCTGGCAGCGCGAGCACGATGCTTCGACACATCCACTGCTTCTGTACTTCTACAGATGCAGAAACAGCTGAAGTGATGGCTGAAGCGAGCCAGTGCACAGCGGCTGCGCGGTCGAGCAGGTACGGCCGCGTGAGGCGCCCGCGCGAGACAGCCGTGAACCACTTCAGCGATGTCTGTCCCACGTCGACGACAAGTGGATCGACAAGGCCAGCATCGCGCGCGAGGGCAAAGCCACCTACGGCCGCAATCGCCACGGGATCGTCTTCGGCAACAGCAACAACACCCACCGTGCGCAGTGCTGTGACCACCGCATCGACGTCGCCGCCGCCCCCCACGTGCACCTGCGAAAACGCCGACGCTGGCAGCCGCTGCCCAAGCCGCCGGCACGCCGAACCGTCACGCAACGCGAGCACAGCCTGCGCTGTGGCCCTGCCCTGCGCCTGTGTTGGCTGGCGGTACAGCGGCACGCCGTCGACGACGACGTCCCACAACTCAAGTGGCACTACGCGCGCCGGATGTACCCGCGTGATCATCATCGGGCTTTGCTTTCGGGCACCACGAGCCAGCTGTCGTCGTCGATGACGAAGGACCCGGCATGCAGGCGGCAAACCCACAAGGCAGCGCTAAAGATGGCCATCGCGACGTGATCGGCGAACGAATGCAGCTCAACACGGCGGTCGCGGCCTGGTGCAGGCAGGTCGGGAAACAACGTGTCGACGACGCGAAGTTCGCGCCGCAGCCGCCGCCACGTGCGCGACATGCCCCGCAACGTCGACGGTGGGCGGAACACGACGGGGTCGGTGTCAATGTGCGCGATCGCTCCGGCATGCTGCGCGAGCAGCCAGCGACTCAACCACACATCATCGGCGAGCAGCGGCCCGCGACCTCCACGTTTCTCCATTTCTGCATTTGTTGGAAACTCTACATTTCGAACAGCGTAGAAACGTCCAGAGAGCCACAGCCGCTCGCGCGAGAAGCCGCGGTGCGCGTTGTAGCGGTGCAGGGCCCACGCGAGCGGTGTTGTTGGCCAGCGCAACGGCGACACGGCCAGCGGCGGACACACCGCCAACGACGTCGACGACAGCAGAGCAGCCACCGCGTCAAACAACGTCCGCGGACCCACGAGCACATCAGCGTCGACGCACACGTACACGTCGGCGTCGACCATGCCGGCACGCAGCGCTTCGACTTTGCCCACGGTGTCGGTCTCGAGCACGAGCACGCCGTGTGTGCGGGCGACGGCGACAGTGTCGTCGGTGCAGCGGTTCGCCACCACCACCACGTCGATGTGCCACGTCGCGCGTTGGGCGGCGTACGCCACCGCGGCCTGCAGGCTGCGCAACAACGCCGGCAACGACGCCGCCTCGTTGCACGCCGGCACCACCACGCGCACCTTCATGCAGCGAGGATCGGCAAGCGGCGCAAACGCCCGGCAGCGACGTCGTCACGGCGCAGCTGGGTGTGTTTTTCGCGCGGTCCCTCGCCGCCCAGGCAGAAGCGGCAGGCGTGAAGCGGTGTGCGTTGGTTCAACAGGGCGACCAGCTTTGCGCCCAGGTCGGGGTCGGTGAGCGCCACGCTGTCGTCGTCGCGGCGTCGAGCAGCGTCGGTATACGGCTCGGTGAGCGAGACGCGCTCGTGCATCTCGACCAGGTATGCGCTGCGCGTGCACATGAAGAAGCGGCCATCGCGGGCCACCAAACAGCGGTGTCGCAGCCAGCAGTCGTCGTAGGTTTTTTGGATGCCGACGTCGTCGTGGCGGCGCTCGTTGTGCATCACCTGCGAGAACGCCTCGACGGGCTTGATGTTCAACACCACGTCGAACGCGCGGGCCTTTTCTTCAATCAGCGCCAGATGTTCGGGCCGCACCGGCGCGCTCGTGTACGACGACACCGTGAGGTGATCGAGCTCGCGCCAGAACGCATCGTCCATCTGCGTGAGCAGCAACCCGTTGCTGAACAAGCGCACCACGTCGGCGACACCGCTGGCCTTCACCACGCGCAGCACCTCGGTGATCTCGGGGTGCAGCAGCGGCTCACCGCCCATGATCTTGAAGACGTCGGCATGCAGCACCGACGACATCTTCGCCAACGTCTCGGCAATCAACGACGGTGCGAGCGTCTTTTCCGACAGATACGGCGACGTGTTGCAGCAGTGCGCACAGCGCAGGTTGCAGTGCTCGGTGACGTGCAGCTCGAACGCTTCCACGCGCACGCGCCCATCGTCGCCCGCTTCGTAGGTGCGCCGCTGCGACGTGGGCACCTCGCCACGCTCCGCGAACACCGCCACCACCTGCACCGCTGCAGCATCGACGACGTCGAGCACCGTCTCGGGCACCAGCCGTCGGCGCCACCACTGCTGCAGCGCTTCGTGCATCGCGAGTGGTGCGTGCAGCTGCAGCACCACCAGGTCTTCAATGCGAAAGCCCTGCCCGCGTCCTGCCGGCAGCAACACAGCTTCTGACGACAACTTGCGCAGCTGGACTTCGCATACGCGCGCCGCGCGGGCTGCATCGTCGTCGACGATCGCTGCCGTCGTGGCGTGCAGGCAGCGGCGACCGACAAGTTCAACGACCTCGCAGCCAGCACCGTCGAGCATCACAGCTGTGAGTGGCAGCCGCCCGGCGCACACGCCGCGTGCCGCATCGATCAACAACTCAACGGACCCATCAATGGACATCGGGCCTCCACAACACTTCGGCCTCGTCGTCCCATGGCCACCCCGTCGTCGTCGACGGATCCACCAGCAGCGGCCATTGGCTCGCGTAGCAACGCAACGCTTCAAGCCGACGCTCGCGCCCCGCCACACTCACCGCACGCCTGTCGCGACGCAGCGGAATGCCCTGCGACATCACCAGCGTCGGCATGCGTTGCTCGCTGCGCCCGGGGGCGCCCACGCGGTCCAAGAACGCGACCGCTTCGTCAACGTCGAGCGGGTCGACCTCGTCGACGATCGCCGCCATCCGCCGCTGCCACGCCACGCGCACCGCCCCGGTTTGCCGCGCGTAGGGGCGCTCCTCGTACATGGTGCGACACCCGAGCCGCCACAGCGCCTGCGTCGTCGCACGGTGGTCGACATGACCACCAACACCCAGTGGTCCCCACACCACCGCACCTTGCACCACAAGTGCGAGCGCTTCGGTCACCTGCGTGGTGAACGCTTCGTCGTCGACGACATCGACCAATCCGGCCCACGTCTCTTCGTACCCGCGCAGTGGCGCGTCGGGCAGTCCGAGGTGGATGTGCGTTGCCCCGAGGGCTGCCACGGCGGCGATGTCTTCGTCGATGCGGCGACGATCGCTGGTGAGCGAACACACCGTGGCCACCACCACCTTCACTTCCGCCGCGGTGAGTGCCGCAATGGTGGCGCCCAGCGAAGCGGCCGCGTCGTCGAGGTGGGGCGAGACAATCACCAGCTTCATGGCCGCACCGCGCCCGGCAACGACACCGCCGCGCGCTCCACAAGCGCTTGCACGATCTCCACCACGCGTGCCGGTCCGTCGAGTCGGCGAAAGCCTTCGCCCACCTGCTTCGCCCGCGCCGCACACGCGAGGGCACCTGTGACCGCCACATGCAGTGCCCGCACGTCGACGTCACCGCTGGCCGCATCGACCACAGCACCCACGCCGGCGCGCCGCACGAAGGCGGCCTGCAGGGGTTGGTCGTTGCACAACGGCAGCACCACCAGCGGCTTGCCCATCCACAACGTCTCGACGACGGAGTTGGCCCCGCCGTGGGTGATCACCAGGTCGACATGGGGCAGCACCACCAGCTGCGGCACAAAGCGCATCACGACCGCGTCGGCAGGAACTGTGGCCATGAACGTCGCGTCGTCGACGAGATCGCCCACGCTCGCCACCACCTGCATGTTGCGTTCGCGCGCTTCGGCGAACACGCGCGCAAACAAGCGCGGCTGAAAAAACGCCTGGCTGCCAAACGACACAAACACGCGCGGCCCGGGCCGCAAACGCTCGACGTCGAAGGGCACGTCGGCATCGCGCGTGGCGCAATCGTCGGCGGAGAACGGCGCGCCCACGAGGTGCACCCCGTCGACGTCGCCGCCAATGTAGTCGGCGGTGGAAAACGCGATCGTCGCCAACGGGCTCAGCGCATCGGCCACGCGAAACAGTGGCGGCTCAAGTCCGCGGCTGCGCCACAGCTGCTCGCGATGCGGCGCCAACCGCTTCATCGTCGACGTCAACGCGGTGGTCCACTGCACCGGCGTTGCCGGGTTCAACGACGACGACACCGCCGCCCACAGCACCCCCTGCTGCATGCACGCGATCACCGCGGCGTAGAACATCGGGTCAAGCACCACGACGTCGGGGCGCTGCTGCTCGATGGCCGCCACGCACACGGGCACGAAGGCGTCGACGGGGTCGAGCAGCAGCGCTTCGATCCACTGCGCCAACCACGCCGCGTCGCGCAGGCGCTCGGCAAATGCGGCACCGCGCGTGATGCGTTCGGGCAACGGGGCGTGTGCCTGCAGCTGCACGCACGCGATGCCAGCGGGTACGTCGACGACGTCGGCCGCCGCCACCACCACGTCGTGCTCTGCGCGCTGCAAGCGCTGCAACGACGGCCGCAGGGGGTTTGTGTGACCACGCTCGGCGATGGCAAAGCACAGCACCCGCATCTCAGGCTCCTGCGTGGTGGCGCAAAAATCCGTCGACGGTGAGCACCGTAAACAAGAGCGCGCGACCCACGTCGTCGATCTTGTCAGCCGCAACCAGCGCTGCCAACGCCGTCGGCGAAAACACCGTCGACAACCGTTCCACGGCGGCGCGCGACTGCAGCAGCGCGTGCACGGCGTCGCGGTACAGCGGGCCCATGGCGTCGTCGCGGGGCAGCGCACTCTTGCGGCGTTGCACAATCTCTTTGGGCAACCACGGCGACACAGCGGTGCGCAAGAAGCGCTTCTCGCCCACATCCCCGTCGACAAAGCCTTCGACCACGTCGACCGCGGCCGCTTCGTGCAACACGCGCCGATCGGCAAACGGCACGCGCGCTTCGAGACCAAAAGCCATCGTGTGCAGGTCGCCGTTGTGCAGCAGCCGCGGCAACCACCGCTGCACAATCAACGACGTCGTCGCGCGCCGCTGCTGGTCGAGGTCATCGCCGAACGCCACGCCATCAAGATCATCGAATTCGTCGACCACATCGCCCACGCGATGCTGCAGATGCGGTTGCAGGAGTGCTGCTCTGCGGTGCAGCCCAAAGTGCGAAAGCAACGAGGTCGTCGACGAGCACGCCGCTGCCGCCAACAAAAAGCTGTAGCCGTAGTGCGTCTCGTCCGCCGCATCGCCAACGAGCACGGCCTTCACGTGTGGTGCCGCGGCCCGCGCCAACGCGCGCTGACTCAGCTCCTGCTCCCACGCCACGATCCGGTCCTGCGACGACGTCAACCCCTCGATGTCGTCCAGCAACATCGCCTGCGACACGTGCACCCGCGACAATGGCAACTGCCACTGCATCGCCAACGGCTCGACCCACGCCGCGTCATCGTCGACAACAATCGATCCTGTGACTCGATTGCTGGGTCCATGCACGTGGTGATCGAAGCGGATGGTGAAGCACGACGACAACCGGTTTGTCGACGTCGACTGCCGCGCCGCCGCCACGATCGCCGATGAATCAAGGCCGCCCGATACAAACGCGCCCACGGGCACATCAGCATCGAGTCTGTCGTCCACGGCCGCTTGCAGTGCCTGCGCCAACGCTGTCGTCGACGTCGACGCGCCACGTCGTGCGCCGGCCACAAACCGACGCGCGCGCACCACGCGCACTCCCGCCCCATCAACGCACATCGTGGTGCCAGGAGGCAGCACCTGCACGCCCGCAAACGGCACGCGCTCCCCGGAAAACGCTGGTGCGATCACCGAGGTCACCACCGTAAGTTCGTCGAGCACGCGGCGTCGTGGACGCACCGCCAACAGCGCCTGCGCTTCCGAGGCAAACCAGAAGCCGTCGTCGTCGTTGCACCACACGAGCGGCTTCACGCCCAACGTGTCGCGCCCCAACAGCGCCTGTTTTGCTGCGCGATCGAAAAAGCAGAACGCGTATTCACCTTCGACGTCGTCAAGGCCCGCCACGCCACGCAGCGCCAACAGCCACAACAACACCTCGGCATCGCACCGTGAGCGAAACACCGCCCCTGCGCGCACGAGCTGCGGCCGCAACCGTTGGTGGTTGTAGACCTCGCCGTTGACGACAAGCACAAAGCGCCCATCCGGCGTCGTCAGCGGCTGTTTCCCCGCATCGCTCGTGTCGACCAACGCCAGCCGTGTGTGCGCCAGCAGCACGCCGTCGTCGACGAACACGCCGTCACCATCGGGCCCGCGGTGTCGCAGGCGATCCAGCAGGGTCTGCGTCCAGCGCGGTGGCTGGCCAACACGGGGCGCGCCGTCGACGTCGGCATGAAACAACACGCCGCCAATGCCGCACATGGCTAGCGCTGCTCCATCGTGTTCAGCACCGCGCACCGTGAATGCAACGTCGACGTCTGCAACAGCTGCAACGCGCCGGCAGGCACCACCCGCGTCAACCGTGGATGCGCCACATCGGTGGCCAACAGCGCGCGAATGCTCGTCGCCGAGACCGCTTCGTCGTCGACGCGCACAGGTGCGCCGCCCACCACAGCAATGCCCTCTGCTTCGGCCATCGCACGCAACACGGGGTTGTTCGTGACGATCACCTCAAACGGCGGCAGGCAGAAACGCAACTGTGTCACCGCCATCGCGGGCCACGCCGGGCTCGGCAGGGCCAACAACCAACAGCGCGACAACACCGTCGTCGACAACGACGCCCGCAGCAGCTGCAGCCGCTCCCCCGCGGTGAAGGGATTCCTCGTCGTGTACGCCTGCTCCGCCGCAGCCACGACGACGATGACCTCGTCGGCCAACGCTGCCGCCTGCTCGATCAACTGCACATGGCCGACGTGCACGGGTTGCGCGCGCAGCACCACCACCGCACGTCGTCGCTGCGGAAGTGATGTCGGCACAGCACCGTTGTCGCCAAGGCGGGCCGCCAGTTCCACCTCGACGTCGAGCACGCGGGCCAGCGGCAGCAGCGTCGGCTGCTCCACCACCAGCGTGTCGAAGCGCCCAACACGCGCGGCAAGTGCAGCGAGCCGGTCAGCAGGTGTGGTCAGCGTCGACGTCGACACGAGGGCCGTGGTCCACGTTTTCGGCGCCGTTGTGATGAGGGATTGCGAAGCGGCCCACCGCGCCGGCAACGCACCGAGCGCCTCGTGGTCGTCCACCGCGACGACGACCTCGTCATGGTGCTCAGCGAGGGCTTTGGCTTTCACCGTCAGTGCTGCACCTGGCGCGCGGCACGCCGTCAGGATCACGGCGCGACGCACGCTGTGGGGCATCACAGGTCGTCCAGCGCGTCGACAGCGCCTTCGAGCACCAGCTCGCGCGGTTGCGGGTCCTCGACGTCGAGCACCACGCGGTACTGGCCGACTTCGCGCGCGAGGAAGCACACGTCGAAGCCATCGCCATTGGCGCGGAAACGCACCCCCATGGTGGGGCGGTCGTTGTCGTCGACGACGATGCTGCGCACGCGCAGATAGTTCGGCCGCTCAGCCGCAACCGGCGCGCACCGCTCCACAAACGCGTGCGGCCCAACGCTCGCGGGAATCACGCCATCCACGCGCGACAAAAAGATGTCGTTGCGATCGGCACAGCCCTCGACGGTGAACGTGTCGCCTTCGCGCGCAAACGTCGTCGTCGACGTGAAGCACACCTTGTCGGCGCGGGTTTCCACACAGCGCTCGGGTGTTGCGGCTTCGTACACTTGAATGCCGCCCAGCTCGGTGGGCCGCACCAGGCGACAGCGCTTGTCGCCCATGGCGATCACCTCGCCGAGGGGCGGAATCGCGACCACATCTTCGCGCCCACTCGTGGTCGCCCGCACCGTCCACGACGCCGGACCGCGGTACACCTCGGCCCCGCGCGCATCGCGTGCAAGCACTCCCGGCGACGACGTCGACGACGTGGTCGCACAGCTTGTCGACAACAGCAGGACGGCGCAGAGAAGCAGGCGCATCATCCCGAATGACCATTGAATGCTGACGATCTTCTCATTCGGGATGACTCGCGAAGCGGAGTTGGGGTGGGGCCCCACGCCGCGTGGGGCGGGGGCTGCATCAGCCCCCGAAGAAACACATCCCGACATTTCAATGATCGAAGATCATTGAGATGTCGGGATCAGTAGTTTGGGTCCCAGTCAGAGGCGGGCAGGATCTTCCAGCCCGAGTCGTAGTTCGACGTCGTCACGCGCAACACGCGCAACGGCCAGATGCGGGCGTTGCCGCCGTCTTTTTCTTCGACCTGAAAGCGGTGCACCTCGAGGGTGTACTCAGCGCCCTTGTCGAGCTGCTTCACCTCTTTGAGCCACGGGTTCTCGGGGTGCCAGAACACGTCTTTGCCGACGCGGGCCACGTACGAAAACAGCGGATACGCCTCGATGAATTTCTGCGCGTGCTTGCGCGTGGGCTCGAGCAGCTTGTTCGCCTGCTCCTGCGACAACGCCACCTGCGCGTCTTCCGACACGACGACGCTGTTGAGGGCTTCAGCACCCTTCTTCTCGAGCTCGCGCATCATGCGCACCGCACCGTCGACGTCTTTGGTCTCTTTGCGGACCTCGTCGCGCTTGACGATCTTCCAGTTCGGGATCGTGAAGTCGTTGGCCGTCAACGTCGCGCCACCGAGCAGGTAGTTGCGGGCGGTGCCATCGCCTTTGCCCTCGAGGGCGCGCAGATACGACTCCGCGATCTTGCGCGGCGCATCGAGCTCGCCTGGCCCCTCTTTCACCGCCACGGGAGGCGGGGCGGCCTTGCCCTGCTCCACCGGTGCTGGCTTCGCCGAGACCACCGAGACCACCGTCAACAACGCCAACGCCACAACGTTCATGTGCACCTCACAGGAGCAGGACGCTACCATGCCGCCATGCGCGTCTGCTGCTTCGGCTGGTTCTGGATGACGACGTTGATCACGTTGTCGGTTGGCTGCGTCACGCCCACGATTCGCCGCGACGAGCTCACCGCCCTCGACCACGTCGCCCTCGTCAGCGTCCACGGCACCACCGACGTCGGCCTGCAAGACGCGCAGCTTGGCCCCACGTTCGCCCAAAACACCGTCGGCGAAGAGGTGCTCGAGCTCATGCTGCCCACCATCGAGGGCCAGGTCGAAGTCCTCTTCGGCGAGGGCCGCGTGCTGCTGCCCAAAGCGGTGATGCGCTCGAAGTTCTACGACGCCGTCCCCGAGGCCCTGCCTGCCACGTCGTGGACGCAGCTGAACAACATGCTCGCGGTCGACATCGACAGCGAACTCACGCCCGCAGCCCTTGGCGCCCTCGCCCGCGACCTCGACGTCGACGCCACCATCGTCGTGCGCCACGAGTGGTTTCTCTCGCGCGACAGCTACGACCGCAGCTTCACCATCTGGGCCTGGGACCGCTGCACCATCCTCGTCGTCGGCCGCCGCGGCGACATCCTCTGGCGCGAAACAACAACGGCGCGTGAGCCGCTGCAGATGGTCTGGGGCCTTGGCACCATCGGCGGTATCAACGGCACGGTGCAGCTCGACCAAACGCGCCAACTTGCGCGCAGCACCGCGCACACGGCGTGGGCCGAACTCGAGGCCAACTTCCGCGCGCTCACGCCGCCTGCCGCCCCACCTGCACCGCTGTCAACAACAAGCGGTCCGCCGCCGCCGCTTGCGCCAACCCCTTGATTCTACGGTCAAAAGGCCGAACGCCAAAAAGAAAACAGCCCGCCGAAGCGGGCTGTTTCGTCAAGCAGCACTGGTCGCGTGGGCCGACCAGGGCGCAGGGGGTCACATCATGCCCATGCCGCCCATGCCGCCCATCCCGCCCATGCCGCCGCCGGCCGGGGCCGACTTCGACTTCTTGTCCTCGGGCTCGTCGGCGATCATCGCCTCGGTGGTGAGCAGGAGCGACGCGACAGACGCGGCGTTCTGCAGGGCCGAGCGGGTCACCTTGGTCGGGTCGATGACACCAAAGGCCAGCATGTCGCCGAACTGCTCGGTCGCGGCGTTGAAGCCGAAGCTGCCCTTCTCGCCGGCGACCTTGTTGACGACGACGGAGCCTTCCCAGCCCGCGTTCTGCGCAATCATGCGCATGGGCTCTTCGCACGCACGCTTGATGAGCTTGGCGCCGAAGGCTTCTTCGCCGGTGAGGTTCAGCGCATCGAGGCACGACAGGGCGCGCACGAGGGCCACGCCGCCGCCGGGGACGATGCCTTCTTCGACGGCCGCACGGGTCGCGTGCAGGGCGTCTTCAACGCGCGCCTTCTTTTCCTTCATCTCGACTTCGGTGGCCGCGCCAACCTTGATCACGGCGACACCGCCGGCGAGCTTGGCCAGGCGCTCCTGGAGCTTCTCGCGGTCGTAGTCCGAGGTGGTCTCGGCGGACTGCGAACGGATCTGGCGGATGCGCGCCTGGATGTCGGCGGTCTTGCCCTGGCCATCAACGATGGTCGTGTTGTCCTTGCTGACGACGACGCTCTTGCAGCGGCCGAGGTCGGCGAGGGTCACGGTCTCGAGCTTCTCGCCGAGGTCTTCGGAGATGAGCTTGCCACCGGTGAGGGTCGCGATGTCTTCGAGCATGGCCTTGCGGCGATCGCCGAAGCCCGGAGCCTTGACGGCGCAGACGTTCAGGGTGCCACGCAGCTTGTTGACGACGAGGGTCGAGTTGGCTTCGCCATCGACGTCTTCGGCGATCACGAGCAGCGGCTTGCCCGAGCCACGAACGGCCTCGAGGATCGGCAGGAAGTCCTTCAGGTTCGAGATCTTCTTCTCGTACACGAGGATGTAGGGGTCTTCGAAGGCCACTTCCATGCGCTCAGCGTTGGTCACGAAGTACGGGCTGAGGTAGCCGCGGTCGAACTGCATGCCTTCGACGACTTCGAGGGTGGTCTCGAGGCTCTTGGCTTCCTCGACGGTGATCACGCCTTCCTTGCCAACCTTCTCCATCGCCGCGGCGATGATCTCGCCGATGTTGGAGTCGCCGTTGGCCGAGATGGTGCCGACCTGGGCCACTTCAGCGGTGTCCTTGGTGGGCTTGCTCATCTTCTTGAGCTCAGCGCTGATGGCGACGACAGCCTTGTCGATGCCGCGCTTGATCTCCATCGGGTTGTGACCCGCGGCCACAAGCTTGCTGCCTTCGCGGAAGATCGCCTGGGCGAGCACGGTGGCGGTGGTGGTGCCGTCGCCGGCGTTGTCGGAGGTCTTCGAAGCGACCTCCTTCACCATCTGCGCGCCCATGTTTTCGAACTTGTCGTCGAGCTCGATTTCCTTGGCGACCGTCACACCGTCTTTGGTGATGGTGGGCGCGCCGAAGCTCTTCTCGATCACGACGTTACGGCCCTTGGGACCGAGGGTGACCTTGACGGCGTTGGCGAGGGTGTCGACGCCACGCAGCATCTTCTCGCGGGCCTTGGTGTCGAAAATGATGGTCTTTGCAGCCATGTCAAACTCCAGAAACGATGATGAGGAAGTGGCGGCGACGACGTCGTCAGCCGCGGACACAGAGAAGTTTTGGCTGCTTCTTCGGCTGGCGCCGAAGAAGCTTCAGCGGCGGAGCAGGCCCCGCCGAAAGCTCAGCGCTCGATGATGCCGAGCAGGTCGTCTTCGCGCATGAGCAGCAGGGTTTCGCCGCCGACCTTCACTTCGGTCTCGCTGTACTTGGCGAAGAGCACGCGGTCGCCGGCCTTGACCTGCAGAGCGCGGACGCTGCCGTCTTCGAGGATGCGGCCCGAGCCCACGGCGATGACTTCGCCTTCGAGGGGCTTTTCCTTGGCCGCGTCGGGGATGATGATCCCGCCCTTGGACGTGTTTTCCGATTCAACACGCTTGATGAGGATGCGGTCGTGGAGCGGACGAAGCTTCTGGGCCATGGACGCCTCCGAAGAGTGGACAAAAAGCGCTTTGCAACGCGGTGGGTGAAACGTTGGCACTCACGGGTGGCGAGTGCCAAGCCCTTGTAGCCGCGTCCGGGGGTGGGTCAAGGCTGGATCCGGCGCAGATCGGCGGCCTGTCTCGCCCGATCGTCTCGACGCGCGCCACCCGCCGCGACCGCCTGCGCCGCCGCTACACTCAGGACATGCGTTTCAACTTGTCCTTGTTGGCCTTGCTCGCGTGTTTGTCCCCCGTCGCCGTTGGCTGCGGCGCTGAAACCCCCAACGCCGACGAAGGCGAAGGCGAAGGCGAAAGCGCTGAAGGCGAGGGTGAAGGAGAGGGCGAGGGCGAAGGCGAAGGAGAAGGCGAAGGAGAAGGCGAGGGTGAAGGAGAGGGCGAAGGCGAAGGCGAAACCGGCGAGGGTGAAGGAGAAGGCGAGGGTGAAGGAGAAGGCGAGGGTGAAGGGGAAGGCGAGGGTGAAGGAGAGGGCGAGGGTGAAGGAGAAGCAGGCGATTGCGTCACGAACGACGACTGCAGCGGTGCTGATGTCTGCCTCGGTGACGACGTCAACGGCACACTGAACTTCTCGTGCGGCGCACCCATCGGCGACAACGATCCGGGCCAGCAGTGTGCCGCCCCCGCCGACTGCGCCACCGGCCTGTGCGGTGGTGGTTCGCCTGCCTTGTGCAGTGCCTTCTGCGAAACCAACGCCGACTGCCCGGCCAACCAAACCTGCGGCACGCGCAACTTCACCGTCGACGGTGTGCTGCACTCGGTGAACGCCTGCATCGTCGCCACGCTCACGCAGCTGGCCTGCACCACCGACGCCCAGTGCGACGCACGCAACCAGACCTGCAGCGCGCTCGACAACAGCGCCGGCCAGCTCACGCCGGTGTGCGACCACAAGCCTGGCGGCGACCTCCTCGTCGGCGACGTCTGCACCGGCAGCCGCACCACGATCGAGTTCCCCGCGCAGTGCGAAAGCGGCTTCTGCGAAGGCGTCGACGGACGCTGCATCGACCAGTGCGCCGCCGACAGCGATTGCGGTGCCGGCTTCATCTGCACCGATGCCCACCAGAGCAACCTCGTCGGCCGCTGGTGCGCTGAGCCCTGCGACTCGATGGGCGACTGCGGCAACATCGACGCCAACGCCGACAGCCGCGTCTGTCGTCGTCGCTGCGATGGCGAAGCACCTGTCGCCGAGCGCGGTTTCGACCACGTCTGCGGCCCGCCCGTCGGCACGCTCAACGGCAACACGGCCCTCGCCCAGGGGCAGTCCGCGTCGAACTGCAAGAGCGGCTTCTCGATCACGCAAAGCTCCACCGGCACCACCTACTGCTCCGAGCCTTGCGCCATCGACGCCGACTGCCCGCAGGGCACCACCTGCACGTTCACGTCGACCACGCCGTGCCCAAACCCCGACCCGAGCGTGCGCGGCGAACCTGGCGAAGGCCCCGAAGACGGCCACCTCTACTGCCGCCGGCCCGGCTGACGTTGCCTGACGGTTCGTCTTTGTCGCGCGGTCGTCGACGTCGTCGTTGACCGCGCGGTGCCGAGGGGCCAAGGAGGTCGGAGCATGCGCGTCTTTGGCATCTCCGACCTGCACCTGTCGTTTTCCACCGACAAACCCATGCACGTCTTTGGCGAGCACTGGGCCAACCACGCCGACAAAATGGCGCAGGCGTGGGACGCCCTCGTGGGCGACGACGACGTGGTGCTGTGCCCAGGTGATTTGTCGTGGGCGATGAAGCTCGAGCAAGCCGGTGCCGACCTGGCGTGGATCGCGGCGCGCAAGGGGCGCCTGAAGGTGCTCACCCGCGGCAACCACGACTACTGGTGGAGTGCGATCGGCAAGGTCCGCGCCGCCCTGCCCGCCACGTTGGTGGCCCTGCAAAACGACGCCGTCGACCTCGGCGATGTCGTTGTCGCGGGCTCGCGCTTGTGGACGTGCCCAGGGGCCCTCGACTGGGATTCCCACGACGACAAAATCTACCTGCGCGAGGTCGAACGTCTGCGCCTCAGCCTCGAAGCGGGCAAGAAGCTCGCAGCGGGTCGGCCATTGTGGGCCGCCATCCACTACCCGCCCTTCGACAAGCAGCAGCAGCCCACGGCGTACTCGGCGTTGCTGACGGAGTTTGGCGTCGAGGTCTGCGTCTACGGCCACCTGCACGGGCGTCGCGCGCACCGCACGGCGTTTGAGGGCGTGCGCGACGGCGTCACCTACCGCCTGATCGCCTGCGACCACCTCGACTTCAGCCCCGTGGTGTTGGCGCCGCAGCTTCCGGCAGCCGACAAAGGCACCGAACAGTGACTTCCCGCCACAGCCCCGGATGTGGGAGAGTGGCGGTCGTTATGCGTTGCGTCGTCGTCGCCCTTGTTGTTGCGTTGTGTGCTTCGTCGACGGCGTTGGCGGTCAAACCGGCGCGCAAAAAGCCTGAAACCTGGGTGGCCCTGGTGCACACCACCGGCGAAGTCCCAGCGGGCTGGGCCGGTGCCCTGCGCAGTGCCGCCGAGAGCGTCACCGACCAGCGCACGTGGCTGCCGCCGCCCGAGCTCTCCCTCGACGAGATTCAGCTCACCCTCGGCTGCGCCACCTGGGGCCCGGCGTGTGCAGGTCAGGCCACAGCCCTCATTGGCGCCACCAACGCCCTCGTCATCGAGGTCGCCCGCGACCAACACGGCGTGGTCGTGCAGATCGACGGCGTGTCGGGCACCGGCTCCGTTGTTGGCGACGGCGAGCGCGTCGAAGTGGCCGCCTCCGACGACGGCCTCGCCATCGCGTCTGCCTGGGTGGTGGGTGCTGTCCGCGGCGCGCGCCCCACGGTCCTCGTCGTCACCGCCGACCTCGACGGCACCGAAGTCGTGCTCGACAACGTCCCGATCGGTGTCACGCCCCTCACGCTCGTGAACCGTGTGCCACCGGGTGCGCACAGCCTGATGCTTCGCCGCGAGGCCCGCGCCCCGTTGTCGAGGTCGATCGTGGTTCAGCCCGGCACCGTGAACCGTGAACACGGCATGCTCGCCGCAGGTCCGCAGATGAAGTCGGTGCCCACTGTTGGCGAGCAACCACCGGCACCGTTGCCGAAGCTGCCGTCGTCGTCGTCGCCGTCGCCGCTCGTGCTGGCGGGCTTTGGTCTGGGCGGTGTGGGGGCCATCGCCACCATCGGCGGGCTCGTGGGTGCGGCGGTCAACTTCAGCCGCCAAAGCGACCTCGTCGAAAGCGTCAACGGCACCGAGGCGTTGCGCACGGGCTTGTGCAGCTTCGACGACGGCACCTACGGCCGCTCGGCGTCGTGCCAAACCCCCATCCCCGACAACGAACGCGACGCCTACCGCGGCCGCATTGGCGACTACGTCAACGTGCTGCGCGCCAACGGCAACGCGGCCCTCGTCATTGCGGGTGCCGGCGTGCTGGTGGCGGCCACGGGCATTGGCCTCGCGGTCGCCACGATGCCGGGTGAGACCGCCGACGCGGCGGCAGCAGGACGCTGAGCCAGCGACGTGGGTAGATCCGGCTTTCGGGATCTGGGCTCGAAGAATTACGCGTCTTTTTGAAGACTTACGCAATATGCGCCTACCTGTGCGCCTTTGACACGCACGAACGCGCCGAAACAGGTCGTCACGCGCTATCTGCGGGCAAGCCTCTGCTTGAAGGGTTCCCCCATGCGCATTTCCGACGCCTCGATCAAGTCGTTCACCACCCGCATCGCGGCCACGCCCCAAAAGCAGATCAACGACACCAACGTGATCGAGCTGTTGGCGGCCGTTGCCGACAAGGCCGGCCTGTCCACGTCGAGGGCGCTCGAGCAGCTGCAGAAGCCGGGCATGGGGCCGCAGCAGCAGTTCGACCTCGCCAAAGCGGGTCTGTCGGCCCGTGAAACCGCTGACCTCGTCGAAGTGCTCGACAAGGGCGGCTTCGCGTTCACGCCGGCGGCGAAGAACTTCCTCGAAGCGCTGGTGGGCCGCACCGCCTTCAACCCGAACGCGGGCGTCGTCACGCCGCCGACCACCACCCCGACCACCCCCGGCGCGGTGGTGCTCACGGGTCGTGAGATCAAGCCGGAAGACAAGATTGTCTCCACGCCGTCGCACACCATCCAGCTCGCCACCGTCGTTGGCGGCCAGGCGCTGCCCGACCTGCGCCTGTCGCAGCGCACGATCACCGACCCCGAGCAGAAGGCGACGATCATCGACGCCGCCGCCTCGGCCAACGTCGGTACCCTCACCACCGCCGCCGACTTCAAGGCCTTGATCACGTCGCTGCAGGCCACGAACAAGGCGTTCCTGCTGCCCGACGCCGCGAGCCTCAAAGCGAAGCTGCCGGCCGAAGACCAGAGCAATTACGCCTACTTGAACGTCACCGGCCGCCGCATCGAGCAGTTCTTCGGCGAAGCGCAGCGCCTGCTGGGCCGCACCGCGTTGCCCGCTGCTGAGCAGCAGAAGGCCCGCGTCGAGCTGAACGCCGCCTTCCGCGACGCCTTCCGTGGCCGCACCGCCGACTTCGACCGCGCCGACACCGGCACCTACTGGTCCTACGGCCACGACGCCGCCTTCGTGCACGTCTTCGAGAAGATGCTGCAGGCGCTGCCCGAGGGCGATCCGAAGCGGAAGTACGTCCAAAACCAGATCGATTTCATTTTCAGCAACAAGTACGTGCCCAACGGCCGCGTGCTCGAAAACGACATCGAGCAGAGCCTCGGCCTTGTCGCGATCGACAAGAAGTCGCGCACCGTGCTGTCGATGACGAAGGGCTCCGAGAGCGCCAACCGCGTCAGCTACGAAACGCTGCAGCTGCCAGGCAGCAACGGTGCTGCGGCCCGTCCGGTGTACCGCGACGGCACGCAGTTGTTCTTTCAGGGCACGCGTACCGAGCTGAGCGCTGCTGATGCTGCCCTCGTGAAGGCCACGCCCGTCAGCACCAGCGACGTCACGTTCCGCCGCAAGGCCACCAACGAGCAGCTCCGCGAAGACTTCCGCTTCGACTGGGACGGCAACGGCATGCTCAACACCCAGGAAACCGACACGGGTTGGTGGGGCCACTGCGACATCAAGGCGCTGATGGAGACCATCCTCGCCGACATGGGCGGCTCTGCCGGTGTGGCCGAGTTCCGCTCCGACACCTTGCGCACCACCGAGTTCACGCGCGCCATGCAGCTCGAGGGCCTGGCGGCATTGTTGAACTTCGACGACGTCTACCAGTCGACCACGTCGTCGTCGCAGCGCCTGCAGTTTGGCACCACGAACTTCGCCGGCGCCCGCTTCGACGATCGCCCCACCGTCATGCAGCTGTCGACGTCGGGCGGCGGCATGAGCCTGCCCATCCGCCTCACGGGCCTGTCGGAGAAGGGCGACTCGAACAAAGACATCAACGTCGATTCGATCTTCGCCGCCAAGATCGCCGACGCGAACAAAGAGTCGTTCACCGACAACAAAGACCTCAAGCGCATCGACCAGGGCGACATGCACGTCGTCGACGGCGGTGGCCGCAAGGTGTCGGGCACCACCGACGGCTACTCCTTCGACGCGCGCGGCTGGCCCGTCGAAGCGAAGACCATGTTCGAGCTCGACCTCAACGCCACCACTGGCACGAAGGTCTTGATCGGCACGCAGCTGAAGAACGTCGACGCCCGCACCCTCGACCGCTTCTACTTCGACCCGGCCACCAAGATGGTCGAGCGCGTGTCGACGCAGTTTGTGCAGAAGGCCGGCACCACCACGTACGAGGCCGTCGAAGGCAGCAAGAGCAACGTGGGCACCCTGCGCGGTGTTGAGTTGTCGCGCGAGATGGAAGGCGGCGACGACGTCAAGAACAAGCTCAAGATGCTCGAAGACGCCGTGCGCACGGGTGCGAAGATCGCCACCGACTCCGACACGCGCGAGCAGGTCTGGAACGGCGAAGTGCACGCGGTCCGCTTCAACACCGAGTGGCGCTCGCCCGACGGCAAGTGGGAGCGCGTGGGTGTCACCGTCGACGCCACGTTCGGCGGAGGCAAGGTCGGCACGTTCCTGCACAAGCTCGACGACAAGGGCGAAGTCGTCGACAGCATGGAAGTCAAAGCCGCCGTCGACTTCTACTGGTCCGACCAGCCGCGCGTGGCACCACTCGTGTCGGAGCGTGGCAACTGGTACGTCAACGAGGCCATGCTCGAGCGCGGCGTCGTCGACCTCGGCGCAGGCAAGGCCGCATCGATCGGCGCGATGCAGGACCTCAACGACCTCATCTACCTGGGCCTGAAAGCGCGCGACAACAAGAAGCTGTTCACCATCGTGCACGACGGCAAGCGCCTCGTGTACGAGGACAAGGCAGCCTGGGACAAAGACGTCGCCGCCCTCAAGGCTGCCGCAGCCGGCTCAACGCCCACCACGCCGAACGTGCCAGGCAAGGTGCAGCAGTCGAGCGCACCGGGCGCCACCGTGCCCGACAACGACGCCACGGGTCTCACCGACACCATCAAGGTCACAACAACGGGCGTGGTGAAGGACATCAAGGTGGCCCTCGACCTGCGCCACACCTACGTCGGCGACCTCGACGTCAAGCTCATCGCCCCCGACGGCACGGAAGTGAAGTTGCACGCCCGCGGTGGCCGAAACGCGCAAGACATCGTCGGCACCTACGGCGCCGAGCTGCGCGCCGTCGACGACCTCAAGTCGCTGGTCGGCAAAAACGTGCAGGGCGACTGGCAGTTGAAGGTGGTCGACCTCGCAGGCCAGGACGTGGGCGTGCTCAACAGCTGGAGCCTCGACCTCGACGTCTGAGCAGGCACAGCACCACAATGAGAAACGCGCGGAGCAGCTCCGCGCGTTTCTTTTTGGGCACCAGCTCACGAGCACGAGCACGAGCACGAGCACGAGCACGAACCCAAGGCACCCGTGCATCAAGGAGCACGCGCACACCGGCGGGCGCCGGGTCCGACGCCTCGCAGGAGCGCGACCGCAGGAGAAACGCAAACACAACGAGCACGACAAAGGGCGGGCGTCGCTCCGTAGAACGCGGCGCAACCACCCGAAATATCAAGCAAAAGCGCGAGGGGGCCCCGGGGGCCGCCGCGCAATGCGGCCCCTGGGTCGCGCCGAAGGCGTAGTCCAAAGCCAGGACGCACTGATCGACGACCATCGAGTGACGCGACGACGTGAAGAAAGCAGAGCAAGAGCAAGAGCAGGACAAGAGCAGACGAGCACCAATCCGAGGGTGTGGTACGCCATCGTCGTGGACCCAGCCGTGTTCCTGCGCCGACTGTTCGCCCCCCTGACAACACGAGAGTGGTGGCCACACGTGCGCGCAGTGCTGGTGCTGCTGCACGTCGTCGCGGTGCTGGCGGTGGCCTGCCCAGCACCAGTGCGCACCCCCGACGCAAAAGGATGGAAGCGGCCAACAGTGCAAGGCGAGCTGCGGATGTGGTCGAACACGCTCAAGGGCATCGGCATTGAGCAAACACCCGCGCAACTGCAGGCCTTTGCGATGGCCACCACGACGTCGTGGCTCGACTACCGATCAACAGCGGTGAAGCCATTTCAGACGTGGTTGCGGTCGGTGGGCGCACCACAGGGCTGGTACATGTTCACGGGTCCTGACCGCGAGCCGCAGCGGTTCATGCTGGCCTTTACCACGCGTTCATCGAAGCAGCTCCAGCCGGTGTTTGCGCTCGCCGACGACGTCGCGGCCCCCGAGCTGGTGGCGCCGGGCTTTGTGCACGATCACCGCGTGCGCCGCGCGCTGTTTCAAAGCTCGTGGAGCAAAAACGCCAACACGTTTCGGTCGGTGTGCCGCTTCTTCGACCGCCACCTGCGCGCGAAGCGTGACGACGTCCGCGACGTGCGCTGCAGCCTCGAGGCCCGCGCGGTCGAGCATCCAGCACGCCGCGACGAAGTCCGCCGCAGCCACATCGTGCGGAGCCTGACGTTGCGCGCCGATGGCAGCAGTGTCGAGGACAACGAAGACCAAAAGCCGATCCGCAAACCGGCGACGGTGAAGCCATGAAGCTGCTCAAGCGCTGGTGGGCCTGGTGGGTCGCGCTGCTGAATGCCCGCGAGAGCGGCGCTGCGATGGCCTTCGTGCGCATCGCGGTGGGCTTGTCGCTGCTGCTGCTGCTCGTGCCGTTTGTGTGCACCGACGCGGGCCGCGACGTCGTGGTGTTCTCGTTCGCCGACGACAACGTGGGCGGCTACCGCAACCTCTCGGGCACGCCGTTCATCAACGTGTTGGGCGGCCCCACGCCGGCGGTGCTGCACGGCCTCCTGCTAACGGCGTTGATCGCTGCGGTGTGCATGGTGCTGGGCGTGTTTGGTCGCGTGCCCGTGCTCGTGGCGGCGGTGTGTACGCGCGTGGTGTTTCTGCAAAACGGCGACGTCAGCGGCGGTGGTGACTCGCTGTTGGGCAACGCGTTGTTCCTGCTGCTGCTGGCCGACTGCACGCACACCTTCAGCCTCGACTGTCGGCTGCGCACGGGTCGTTTCGTCGACGTCACGCCAGTGATGGCCTGGCCCCGGCGCCTCGCGGTGCTGCAGCTCGCGGTCATCTACACAACAACAGGACTGCAGAAGTTGGTGTCGACGGCGTGGACCCCGTTCGACGGCTTCTCAGCGCTATACCAGATCCTGCAAAGCCCCCAGTGGACGCGCTTTCCGCACCTCATCGACGACGCCCACGGCTGGCTCGTCGTGCCCGCCATGCTCGGCAGCGTCGTCACGATCGTGTGGGAGGTGCTGTTCTTCGTCGTGCTGCTGCGGCCACGGTGGCGCTGGGCGTTTGCGATCACCGGCGTGGGCCTGCACATCGGCATCGCGCTGCTGATGGAGGTCGGCGTGTTCAGCTGGCTCAGCCTGGCGCTGTACCCCGCGATGTTCTCCGCCTTCGCCGCCCAGATCGAGCAGAAGGTCGACCAGAAGATCTCTGCTCGCACACCACCCCACACCGCCTGATTGCACTGAAATATCGGGCACTTCTGGCGAATCCGCGACGAAGTGACCGGGAAAGCTGGACAACCGGTGACAGCCCCAGGCGCCCGCGGTGTTTCAGTGACGTGCCAGACAACCGCAACGCCATCGGGGTGCTTGCGCCGCTGCCAGTGCCCACCGACAACGGTGGCGTGGTTGCGGCCGTTCCCTCCGTCGACGTCGAGCTCTGGTTTCGGACCTGGGGACCCATGGTGCACCGTCGCTGCTCGGCCTTGCTGAAAAACGAAGCCGAAGCCGACGACGCCGCGCAAGAGGTCTTCGTTCGCCTCGTGCGCCGCCAACAAGCCGGCGGTGTCGTCGACGACAAACCCGTGAGCTACCTGTGGAAGGTCGCCACCCACGTCTGCTTGAACCGCCTGCGCACGCGTCGTCGACGGCCCGAAGACGGCGATGCCGACGTGCTCGAATTGATCGCGGCCGTCGACGATGGCGTGGGCACCAGTCCGCTGCGGCGCGCCCTCGATCGCGTGTTTGCCAACGAACCACCCAGCACCCGCACCATGGCGGTGCTGCACTACGTCGACGGGCTTACCCTCGACGAGACCGCTGCCGAAATGGGCATGAGCGTGTCGGGCGTGCGCAAGCGCCTGCGTGTGCTCAAAGCCCGCATCGCGAGCCTGCCCGAGCGCGAGGAACTCTGATGACCCGCCCCACACCGCACCTCCACCTCGAGCAACAGCGCTTCGGCGAGCGCGAACGCCTCGCCACCGACGACAGCGCCCGCGCCGACCTCGACGCACAAGACGCCGCCCTGCTCCAGCGCCTGCCCCCGCACCTGATGGCCGCGCGCATCAAGGCGGACGTCGCGCGAACAGCGCCACCTGCCTCGTCGACGTCGTGGTTTGGCGGTCGTTGGCTGCTGCCAGCCGTGCCGGCGTTCGCGATGGCCATGGGCCTGTTCGTCGTCGCGCGCGATGGCCCCGCGAATGAAAACGACACCGGCGAGGCGGTCGCCGTCGACGACACGCGCAGCAAAGGCCTGGCGCCCGCCCTGCAGGTCTACGTCGCGGAAGGCAGCATCCAGCGCGCCCTGCGCAGCGGCGACATCGTCGGTGCTGGTGATGTGCTGCAGGTGCAGACGCGCTCGACGGGTGCGGCCTACGGCGTCGTCGTCTCGATCGACGGACGCGGCGGTGTGAGCCGGCACTTCCCCGACACCACCGACACCACCCTGCCCCGCGGTACAGCAGCGCTGCCGTTTTCCTTCGAGCTCGACGACGCACCGGGCTTCGAGCGCTTCTTCCTCGTCACCTCGAACCGCCCGATCGACGTCGCCGTCGTCGAAGCCGCCGCCACCGCGGTCACCCGCACGCCGGTGCCAGCCGAAGCCCCGCTGGTGGTGTCGTCGTCGTTGGCGTGGACCGATGTCGTGCTGCGCAAGCGCTGACCGGTGCGCGCCCGTGGATCTGGCCGGGGACACCTTGCCCGCACCCGTCACGGTGCTGCTACCGTCGTCGACGTGATCTGCCGGGCGTTCCTGCTGTTGGTTCTTGTTGTTGTCGGCGTTGATGCCGCGGCGATGCCGTCCGTGCTCACGCCCACGCGCCGCCTCGCCGTCCTCGTCGCCCATCACGATGGCGGTCCCACCCGCCCGCTGTTGCAACACGCGGCCACCGACGCTGCCGCGGTTCGCGATGTGCTCGTCGAGGTCGGCGGTGTCGACGAACGCGACGTCCGCATGGTCGTCGACAAAGACGCTCAGGCCGTCGAAGAAGCGCTCGCGGCAGTCTCTGACACCGTCACCCAGGTCAAGGCGCGCGGCGAACGCATCGAGCTCGTCGTGTACTACTCGGGCCACGCCGACGAAGACGGCCTCGTCCTTGGCCGCGAGCACCTGCCGTGGGGCCGGTTGCGCGCCAGCGTTTCCGACATCACCGCCGACGTGAAAGTGGTCGTGCTCGATGCCTGCGCGTCGGGCTCGGCGGTGCGTGACAAGGGCGGTCGTCGTCGTCCACCACTGCTGGTCGATGCCCGCACCGCACCTCGGGGCCACGCGTGGCTCACGTCGTCGGCAGCCGACGAAGCCAGCCAGGAAAGCGATCGCCTCGGCGGCAGCTTCTTCACCCACGCCTTCGTCAGCGGCTTGCGCGGTGCCGCCGACGTCTCCGCCGACGGCCAGGTCACCCTCGACGAGGCCTACCGCTTCGCGTTTCAAGAAACCCTCGCGCGCACCATGACGTCGACGGGCGGTGCCCAGCACGCCAACTACGACATCCAGCTCAGCGGCTCGGGCGAACTGGTGCTCACCGACCTGCGCGACACCTCGGGTCGCCTCGTGCTCGGCAACGACGTCGGCGGCCGCGTCTTCGTGCGCGATCTCGGGGAGCGCCGCCTGGTCGCCGAAGTCACAAAGCTCAAGGGCTTCGCCCTGCCGCTGGCCTTGCCGCCGGGTGGCTACGACGTCGTCGTCGTCGAGGGCACGCAGGCCGCCCGCGCCACCGCCCGCGTCACGGCGCAAGGTGCCGTTGTGTCAGCAGCCACCCTCGACCCGGTCGACCTCGAGAGTGCGGTGCCGCGCGGCCTGTTTCCGCTCACGCGTTTCCCGATCAACTTCGCCTTCGTCTCGCCGCTCGAGATCAACAGCTACGCCCCGCGCGTCGAGAACAACCTCAGCCTGTCGCTGCTGTTTGGGCGCGCCGCGCGCATCAATGGCGCAACGCTGGCGGTCGGCGGCAACTTCGTCGACGAGCAGCTCACCGGCACCGCGATGGCCGTCGGCTTCAACGGCGTCAGCGGCCCCGTGCATGGCGCCATGTTGGGCGGCTCCAACATCGCCTTGTCCGACGTCACCGGCGTGATGGGCGGCGCGTTTTTCAATCTCGGGCAGGCCCGCACGGTGGGGGCCGCGTGGGCGGTCGCCAACGTCCACCACGACATCACCGGGGTGCAGTTTGGCCTCGTCAACGTCGCCGACACGGTCACGGGCGCGCAGGTCGGCCTCATCAACATTGCGCGCACGTCCACGGGCACGCAGCTGGGGCTCATCAACCTGGCGCGCACGTCCACGGCCCCCATTGGTGTGATCAGCCTCGTGCGCGACGGGCAGCTGGGCGCTGGCCTGTTCGCCTCCGACTTTGCGCTGTTGGGCATCGAAGCCCGCGCCGGCAGCCCCCACGTGTTCACCCAGGTGCGTGCAGGTGCGACACCGCTGCTGCGCAGCGACGGCGGCGTCGTCCCCGTGGTCTCGTTGGGCCTTGGCACCAGCTGGGCGTTCGACCGCGCCGGCATCGACGTCGACCTCAGCGCCGGGCTCGCCGGTCCCGCGCCGTTTGCCGCCCTGGGCACGCGCCTGCGCTGGCGCCCGACGCCGCTGGTCAGCTTGAGCATCGGCCCCGAAGTGCGCGTTCTGGCCGCCCACAGCGTGCAGACACAGCCCTGGGCCATCAAGGCCGGTTCCGCCATCATCTGGCCCGGTCTCGTCGTTGGCGTTGGCTTGTAGGCCGCCACGACCACACCGCGCCGCACACCGCACCACCAAGACTCACAAAGCCCCACCAAGACACACAACTCAAAACGGGCGCCAGGCGCCCGTTGTGCGTTGCGGTCCGCGACAGCGCCGAAGTGGCTCAGTCGCGGAAGATGGCGAGGTTCACGCTGTCGCCGCGGCGCTGGAGCTCTTCGAAGAAGCGCGGCGGGCTGCCCGTCGCCGAGAAGCGGCCGATCACCGCACCGTTGTCGTCGAAGCCTTCGCGCTTGAACACGAACAGGTCTTGGGTGGTGACGAGGTCGACCTCGACGCCAGTGACTTCGCTGACCTGCGTGACGCGCGAGCTGCCGTCGGCAAAGCGCGTGACCGTAACGAGCACGTCGAGGCTTGAAGCAATCTGCTCGCGCACCACCCGACGCTGCACGTCGAGGCCGGCGAGCGAAATCATGGTCTCGAGGCGATCGAGGCAGTCGCGCGTGGTGGCGGCGTAGCTGGTGAACAACGTGCCGTCTTGCCGACCGCCCATCGCCACAAACAACTCGTGGGCTTCGCCCCCCGTGACCTCGTGAACAATCACGCGGTTGGGGCGCATGCGCAACGCGTTGCCGACGAGGTCGCGCACCGTGGCCGCCGACGGACCACCGCGCAGCGGCCGCGGCTCAAGCGTGACCACGTGAGGCTGCGGCAGCTTGAGGCGGGCCACCTGCTCGACGACGACAATGCGTTCTTCGTCGTCGATCGTAGCGGCCATGGCCGACATGAGCGTGCCGACCTGAGCGCCGGGGCCACCGCAGATGCAGACGTTGCGACGCGCGCGCACGCAGAGTTCGAGGAACTCGGCCATGTTCTTTGAGAGCATGTTCTCGGCGACGAGCTCGTCGAGGGTGGCGTTGCGCGTGCTGCTGCGCGAGATGGTGACCAGCGGCCCCTTCACCGTCGCCGCGTGGTGCACGGCATTGACGCGGGTGCCGTCGGGCAGGCGCGCTTCGGCGATGGGGTGCTCGGCGTCGAACTTCACGCCGGCCGCATGCATGATGCGACGAACGACGAGCGCAACGGCTTCGTCCGACGAGAAGAAGCCCTGCACCGCCGTGAGCGGAATACCCACCGACGAGCTGTCGGGGGCGCGACGCACGAGGATCTGGTGGGGGCCGTTGACGAAGACCTCGACGACGTTTTGGTCTTCGAGTAGCTCGCCGAGCGGGCCAAGGCCGCACACTTCGCGGGCCACCTGCAGCGGCCAGCCTTCGGTGTTTTCGCCCTGCAGCTTCTTGGCGAGGGCGTTGAGGGTTTTCTCGGCGGCGGAGCGGGCGCGCTCCATTGTGGTTTCGTCGTCGGACGGCAGGCCACCGTCGGCCGCGAGGGCCTTGGTCACCGACGAGAACACCGCGCCACGCGCGTTGAGGGCGATGGCCGCCGGCAGCTGGATCGCAAACTCGGAACGACGGTGGGCCGGTGCTGCAGCGGGCCGGTCGCGGCGAACCTGCGGCTGCGGCTTCGGTTCAGCACGGGGCTCGACGCGCGGTTCGGGACGGGGCTCGACGCGCGGCTCTGGCCGCGGTTCGGGGCGAGCCTCGACGCGCGGCTCAGGCCGCGGTTCAGGACGGGGCTCGGGCTTCGGCTCAGCGCGCGGCGGCGCACGAGGTGGCGGCGGTGGAGGAGGCGCTGGCTCCTCGGGGTACATGTCGTCCTGGTCGTCGCCCGGGTCGTCGTTGCCGACGGGGGGCTCGGGCATGAGCAGGTCGTCGTCGCCGTCGTCGGCCGCGGCGGGCTCGGCACCGTCGGCGCCGGGCTGGTCGAGCGTGAGGGTGTAGTCGCCGATGTAGACCTTGTCGGCGTCCTTCAGCACCTGCGGCGAGCTGATGCGCTTGCCGTTGACGTAGGTGCCGTTGGTCGACTTGAGGTCGACGATGATGAACTTGCCGTCGCGCAGCACGATCCGCGAGTGCCGCTTCGAGATGTTGCCCTTGGGCAGAACGATGTCGTTGCCCTGGACACGCCCAATGGTGAGCTCACCCTGGTCGAAGACTTCGGCGCGCGGCTTGCCGCCCTTTTCGGTGATGACGATGGTGTACGACACGAACCGCCTCGCCTCGCTGGGCGTCGGGGACCACTGTGGTCCTCTCGAGGTGGCGACCATCGCAAAGACCGGGCCCTGGGGCAACTTTCGTGGTGAAAAACGTGTCAGTCCGACGCATCCCGCACTCCAGTGCCGTTCGATCGCTTCGCGCCGGCCTCGGCGACATGCAGCGCTTCGATCGAACCTGCGCGACGCAAGCAACAAACCCTCTCTTTGTGTTGGCGCTGTGGCTGCGGTAGCAGTTGGCGACGATGGTCGATGTGTCGGGAGCAGGTCGGGGATGATGACGGAGCAGGCATGCCGGTGAAGCTGCAGGTCGTCATGACCATCCCCGGCAAGGATCCGCGGGAATTCGAATACGAATTCGAAGAGGACAAGATCACGGTTGGCCGCGACGCCGACAACGAGATCCAGGTGCCGTTGTCGACGGTGAGCCGCAAGCACTGCGTGCTCTATCGCGACGAGGGCGAGTGGTACCTCGAGGATCTCAAGAGCACCCACGGCACCAAGCACAACGGCCGCCCTGTTGGTGCCGGTGGCAAGAAGTTGCTGCGCGACGGCGACACCATCGACCTCATCCACTTCAAGATCACGTTCACCAACGCCGAAATCGCCTCGCCCGACTACTCCGCCGAAAAGACCGAAGCCCTCGCCCGCAAAATGGTCGAGGAAGTGCTCGCCACGATCGGCAAAGACGGCGGCGAAGTCCCCTACGTTCGCGTGATGAACGGGCCCGACGAAGGCAAGCGCTTCGACATCACCGTCGACGTCAGCGAGGCCGTCGTGGGCCGCGGCAACGACTGCGACTTTCAGATCAACGACGCCAATATTTCGCGCCGCCACGCCATCATCCGCCGCGACTGGAACGAGATCACCGTCGAAGACGCGGGCAGCAAAAACGGCGTCGTCATCAACGATCGCAAGATCGCCCGACCCACCGCCTTGCGCGACGCCGACGAGGTGCTGCTCGGCGCTGTGCGGCTCACGTTCATCGATCCGTCGGCGAAGTTCATTGGCAAGCTCGACGACATCCCGGCCTTCGCCGACGCCGCGACCGGCATGGACGACGAACCCGAGCCCGAAGACCCCGACGAGCCCGCGTACAACGACGAGCAGGGCCCCGGTCCCGACGTCGACACGCGCACCACCGATCGCGGTCCCGACGAGCCGTTGGCCCAGCCCGTTGAAGAAGAACAAGACGTCGAAGCCGGCGCCTTCGACAACGACGTCGAGCCCGAAGCGCCCAAGGGGCTTGGTGCCGTCGAGATGGCGTTGATCGGTGGCGCCATCGTCGCTGTCTTGGGCCTCGCCGTCGGCGTGGCGGTGTTGGTGCTGGGGTCGTGAACGAAGCCGCTGCCGCCGCGCACCGCGGTTGGTAGGGTGCGGAGCAGATGCAAGTGACGCTTCCCGAATCCCCCGATAGCGACGACGTGCTCGTCGGCCTGGCCCAGGCTGGCGACTACGTGGCGTTTGAGTCGCTCGTGCGTCGCCATCAGCGCCGCGTGTATGCCACCGCCCTGGGCATCGTGAAAAACACCGCCGAGGCCGAAGAAGTCGCGCAAGAAACGTTCTTGTCGGCGTTCGAGCACCTCGACGGCTTCCGCGGCGACGCCCGGTTTTCGACGTGGCTGTTTCGTGTGGCCAGCAACCACGCGCTCATGAAGCTGCGCAAGAAGCGCCCCGAGCCGCGCGGCGACGTCGCCGACCTCGAAACCTCGCTCACGTACGCGCAGTCGCGTTCGCAGGGCACCAGCCCGTTTGATGCGTTGTCGCAGTGGGCGCGCCGCCCCGACGAAGCTGCCGACGCCAACGAGGTGCAAGACGCCCTCGAAGGTGCCCTCGACGTGCTCTCCGACGACGACC
>JBIKRQ010000292.1:0-8154 GCA_044349155.1 Myxococcota bacterium | reverse complement strand
GCATAGACAACAGCGAACGAGCCGAGAGGCACGAAATCGAGCGCCGAAACGGCAATGACGTCGTCGAACACAAGTTTGACGACGTCATCGTCGCGCCCAAAGCGCCATTTTTCAGCAACCTGCTAGCCGCCGATGACGGCGAGGTTGTTGCCGATGCGGTTGCAGCGCGTGCCCGACGGGCAAAACGTTTCGGGGCAGCTCATCGCGCAAAAGCCCTGCGTTGCGCCCGGTGGGCCCACGCACGCGAAGCCTTCGTTGCAGCCCTGGGCCACGCCGTCGACGAGGACGCACGGTGAGCACAGCTCGCCGGTTTCTTCTTCGGTGTCGCAGGTGCTGTCGGCCAGACAGCTGCGCGCCCCTTCAAAGCAGTCGCTGTCGTCGTCGCAGCGCTTGCCGCACTGAAAGCTCACGCCCGGGACGCAAAACGACTCGGGCAACTCGGCGACGCACTGGTCGTCTTCGATGGCCTGGCAGCCGAAGCAATCGCCCGCCGTGCAGGCAAAGCCACAGTCGCGGCAGTCGACGACGATGCGTACCAGGTGTTCGCCGCCCGCCTTGTCGAGGGCGCCGAGGTCGAAGGGCTCGGACTCGCCCCACAAGAGCCAGTGGCGAAAGTTGGCGACGTCAGCACAGCGATCAACGCCAGCAGCGCCCGCATCGTGCAGGCCGCGCAGTTCGAAGGTGACGACGTCTTTCGCCGACAGGCCGGTCATGTCGAACAGCGGATCGCCGCGCAGGATCTGGCCGAGTTCGCTGAAGCGTTCGTCGAGGGGGACGCAGGTCTCCTTCAGGATCTTGCGGCTCGGGTAGGCGCGCACGACGAGGGAGACGGCCGACATGCACGACGTGTCGTAGTCGAGGCCCGAAAACAGCCCACAGCTTTGTCGCGTTCCGATCTGCACCGACAGCGCCGCTGGGTCGCGTGGTGGCAGTTCAACCGGACATCCTGCGAGCACGACGACGACAGCGCCCAACAGGGCCGTCAGCAGCAGGGGGCGAAGCGTGGTGAACACGGGGGGCTCGTTAGCGTGTTCGTCGACGTCGGGGCAGACCAGACGTTCAACGCGCTGCAGCGTCGTGGAGGCGGGGCAGACCGAGCACTTCGCCCAGAAAGACCACCGCGTCGAGGAGCTCGGTGCCGCGCACATGGCGGTTGCGCACGATCTTCGGGTTGGTGCTCTCGGTGCTGCGCAGGGCGGGGGTGCGGTGGTGGCGGTTCATCGAGCGGTTGGTGGTCAGCATGGTGGTGGCCCTCTTCAGCGCGGTGGTCGTCGCTGTTGATGGACCCATCCTCGGCAAAACCCGCTGATCGCAACACGACACGTGTCAGGCACAGGGCTCGGTCGATCGCCCGATCGATCGATCGATCGAACTCAGAGCTCGGTGATCGACGCCAGCGCGTTGGACAGGGCTGCAGGCATGGCGACCGGCCGGCTGATCAGGCGGCGCGTGCCCAACAACACCCGCCAGGCGTGCTGGCAATCACTGCAGCCCGCCACGTGGCCGCGCACATCGGCCGCCATCGCGTCGTCGAGCTCGCCATCGGCCAGCAGCTGCAACTCAAACGAACCAGTGGCACAGGTCGAAAAGGCGTGGGGCTTGCCCATGGTGTTCTCCACTTGGCCACACAGGTGTGGCTACCGGGACACAACCGCAGATCGTGTCGGCTTGTTCCCGGTGCGCAGAAAACGCGTAACCCACCGAAAAAGCAGAACTATTCGACGGAAACCACTTCGAACTTCACGCCGTTTTTGAGCAAGCGCGCGGCAGCCAGGCTGAGTGGCAGGTGCTCGTCGGGCAAGGTGCTGCCCTGGGCGAGCTTCACGCGCTGGGGGCCAGCAGGCCACGCGTCGAAGGTGGGATCGACCGCGACAAAGCCCTTGCCGAGATCGACTTCGACCCACTCGTGGTAGCCCGCGTTGGTGTGATCGACGACCACCCCGTCGACGATGCGCGTGGGAATCCCCACCGACCGCAACAGCGCCGACAGCAGGACGGAGTGCTCCGTGCAGTCGCCCGACTTCGACTCGAGGGTGGCGATGGCCGGCGCGTAGCCGCGATCGAGCCCCTTCTTCTGCACGTGCTGAAACACCCAGTGCGACAGCTTCGCGACCTTGTCGTCGTCGGACACCGCCCCCGCCGTGGCCGCTGCCGCTGCCGCTTTGATACGCGGATCGTTCACCGCCTCGTACGGGGTGGCCGACAACGCGCGCACGCGATCCGCAGCCGACAACGTCGTCGTCGTCGACGGACCGTTGCCCACTTCGATGTCGATCGTCGTGTCGGTGCGGCGCAGCACCTTCTGGCGCGCGTCTTCGGGGAGCGTGAACGTGGCCGCGTCGGGGGTGGTGATGCGGTAGACAACGCGGCGGGCATCAGCCTTGACGTTTTGCACTTTCCACGTCGACACGGCCAACAGGTCGGCCTTCTTGCCCACCAGTGCGGTGACGTCGGCGGGCGCGTGCCCCCACGGGTAGGCCACCATGCCCACCGACGGCGTGCGCGACACCAGCGTGCGGCCGGCAGCGTCGATCACTTCTTCGGTGGTCATGCCCGCAAAGCTCGCCGTGACCGTAAAGGAGCCGTCGGCGTTCTTCTTCACCGTCGTCGTCAACGGCACCACCGCGCCAAGCTCTTCGAGCACCGCGGGGCGCACGATCTTCAGGCCATCGCGCGGTGCTGAACGCACCTCGTGCTCGATGCCCACGCTGAAGGCGAAGTCAGCAGGCAGCGGCACCACGTTGTCGACGCCGGCACCGTTTTGCG
Organism: Myxococcota bacterium; assembly: GCA_044349155.1. Classification (GTDB taxonomy): domain Bacteria; phylum Myxococcota; class UBA727; order UBA727; family VGSZ01; genus VGSZ01. Next base: position 5,388 of record JBIKRQ010000292.1, on the reverse strand, counting down.
CGCTGTGCAGCTTGAGCGTTTTGCGGTCGGCCGCGACCACGCCGTCGACGACGAGGGTGCCGCCCGGGTCGGTTTTCTCGAAGTGGTACGACACCGGCTGCAAGGTCTTGTCGAGCAGCACCGTGGTCGTCGTGGTGAGGCGCGTGACCGTGGCGCCGCGACGGATTGTGAGGTCTGCCGTACGCAGCAACCGCACGCCGCCATCGTCGGTGCGCACGTCGCGGCTCGTCATGGTGCCAACGTCTTCGCCCGCAAGGTTGACGACGAGGTCTTGCGCAAACAGCGGCCCCGCCAGGGCTGCCGGAGCGGCCGTCGCCTTTGCGACCACCGGCGCTTTTTGCTCGGCGCGCGGCGCGCTGTGCGCGGGTTCGCTGCACCCGAACAGGGGTGCCGACAACGTGATGACGGCGAGCAGACAACGAATCGCGTGCATGACTTCCCTCAGCCTTCTTTGCGCTCGACAGCCGCCGACACGATCGTGTTGCCGCCCTGGGCCTTGCCCTCGGTGAGTGCGGCGTCGACGCGGGCCAACATGCTGAGCGCGTCTTCGTCGACGTGGCTTTGCAGGGTGGCCACCGCCACGGTGAACGTGGTGGCGGGCGTGATCGGCGGCTGCGTCAACAGCTTCAACAACCGCTTCGCGGTGGCCCGCGCCTGGTTCGCCGGCGTCATTGGCAGGAGGATGGCGATCTCGTCGCCACCAAAGCGCGCCACGAGGTCGGCGGCGCGAACGGCTTTGCTCAAGCGTGCCGCCACTTCGCGCAAGAAGCGATCGCCCGCCGCACGGCCGTGGGTCTCGTTCAACGTCGACAACCCGTCGGCATCGAGCAGCAGCATCGACAGCTGTGTTTGATAGCGCCGCGAGATTTCCACCTCGCGCGGGAATGCATGCAGCAGCGCCACACGCGACACGAGGCCCGTGAGCGGATCGGCTACCGCCGCGCGGTACATGCGCGCCTGCTCAAGGTCTTGCGCGATCGTCGTGGCCACGAGGCGCAAACGGTCTTCGTCGCGCGGCGAGAACGCGCGGATTTCACGGCGTGACGCCGTCAACACACCGAGCATTTTCTTGTCGACCACCAACGGCACCGACACGAGCGAACCGATCTCGGTGCGCTGCCCCACCAGGCGCGCGAAGCGTTGGTCGCGCGGCGCGTCGTCGATGCGCAGCGCTTCGCCCGTCATCGCCACACGACCCGCAATGCCATCGCCCACGGCGAAGCTCACAAGGCCCGTGTCGACGGCAGCGAGGCCGTGGCTGGCCGTGAGCACCAACCGGGCAGGCACCATGTCGTCGCCGGGCTGCAGGCGCATCAGGCTGACGGTATCGGCGTCGACGACGCGGGCAACCGCTTCGGCCACCCGGTGCATCGCCTGCACGCCAAGGCTTGCAGGGCGGGCCATCGCACTGCCCACAAGGGCGGTGATGTGAAACAGCGCACGCGCCAACGAACCGTCGTCGTCAGACGGCGCTTCGGGTGCTGGCGGCAACATCGCGGCGGCCCACCACGCGGGGGCTTCGGTTGGCGCTGCTGGTGCCGGTGACGACGTCGCAGCGGGTGCGGCGGTCGATGGCTGCGAGCCTTCTGCGGGTTCTTCGTGCTGCTTGCGCAACTTGCGTTTGTCGGCGTTTTTGCCCACTGCTCAGCCCTTCACGAGGCCGATAAACGGCAGGTTGCGATAGATGCCAGCAGCGTCGAGGCCGTAGCCCACGACGAAGCGATCGGGGATCGACCAGCCGAGGAAGTCGACGGCCACCTTCGCGGTGTTCTTCTCGGGCTTCTCGAGCAGCGACGCGAGCTTCACGGTGAGCGGCTGGCGCATCGCCAGGTTCTTGAGCAGGTACTGCATCGTCAGCCCGGTATCGACGATGTCTTCGACGACGAGGACGTGCTTGCCCTGCACGGGCTTCGACAGGTCTTGCGTGACCTGCACAACGCCCGAGCTCGTGGTGGCGTCGCCGTAGGAGCTCACGCCCATGAACTCGATGTGCACCGGCAGATCGATGGCGCGCACCAGGTCGGCGAGGAACACGAAGCTGCCCTTGAGAATTCCCACCACCACCACTTGCTCACCACGCGCCACAGCGTCGGCATAGTGGGCCGTGATGGCCGCACCCAGCTCGGCAATGCGCGCGCGGATGACGTCGGGCGAGTAGAGAACTTCGAGGGTGTCCTGAGCGAAAAACGACATGCCGGGGGGATAGTGCAGTCGATGCGACGGCGGTAGCCCTCTCGCATGGCGAACACTGCTGCTGGTCTGCTTCGAGGCACCATCCACGTCCACGAGAAGGGCTTCGGCTTCGTGACCGCCGATGGCGTGTCGGCGTTTGTGCCCCCGCCGCTGCTCAATCGCTTCCTGCACGACGACGTCGTCGAGGCCAGCTTCGAAGAGCAAGGCACGCGCCGCACCGTCGTCGAAGCACGCCTGCTCCATCGGCCGCGCACGTCGCTGTTTGGACGAATCCTCACGCGCCAGGGCCAGCGCTTCCTGCGCGTCGATCGCGCGGTAGCCAACACCGACTGGCCGTTGACCGCAGCCGACGACGTCAACGTCACCGACCTGCGCGAAGGCCTGGCCGTGCTCGCCGACATCAGCGGCACAAACGCCCGCTTCCGCACCGGCATCGACGAACGCGACGTCGCCTTGTTTGGCCTGCTCGCCCGCTACCGGCTGGAAGCCGAACCACCGGCAACCGTGGTGGCGGCAGCATCGGCCGCACCGGCGATCGACGACGTCATCGCCCGCGAATTGCCGCGCCGCCGCGATCTGCGCCCCCTCGCCCTGGTCACGATCGACGGCCCTTCCACCAAAGACATCGACGACGCGGTGTACTGCTTCGAAGCCGACGACGATGGTGCCTTGCGCATCCTGGTGGCGATTGCCGACGTGGGTGCGTTGGTGGTGGAAGGCAGCGTCCTCGACGACGACGCTCGCGCCCGCGCCACCAGCGTGTACCTGCCTGATCGCGTGTTGCCGATGTTGCCGCGCGAACTCAGCGAAGACCGCTTGTCGCTGCTGCCCAACGTCGATCGCCTGTGCTTGTGCGCTGAGTTGCGCATCGACGTCGACGGTGCCGTCACCGCGGTCGATGTGTGCGAAGGCGTGATGCGCAGTGCCGCACGCCTCACGTACGACCAGGTGAAGCAGTTCCTCGACGACGGCGATCAATCCGCCGTCGACGACGCCATCAAGCCCGTGCTGCGTCGTCTGCGTGCGGCCGCGGCGCGGTTGGCGGTGCAGCGTGCGGCCCGCGGTGGTGTGGCGGTGGACCGCAGCGAAGCGCGCCTGCACTTCGACGACGACGGCAAGCCCAGCGGTGTGAGCGAAACCATCAGCACGTCGGCGCACACGTTGATCGAGCGCTTGATGGTGGCTGCCAACGAAGGCGTTGCCCACTTCCTCGTCGACCGCGGCCTGCCGGGCCTGTACCGCGTGCACGACGCGCCCGACCTCGAGCACACCGCCGCCCTTGCCGATGCAGCTTCGGCCCTCGGGGTGGAAGCGGCGTTTTCTCGTCGACGCCCGCTGACGCCTTTGGGTCTCGCGGCGTTTGATGCGCAAATCAGCAACACGGTGGTTGAATCATCGGCGCGCATGCTGTTGAGGCGCCTGTTGGGCCCTGCCCGCTACAGCCCTGATCCTGCAGGACATTTCGGCCTCGCCGCCCCGTTGTACCTGCACTTCACCTCGCCCATCCGCCGCTACGCCGACCTGGTGGTGCACCGGATTTTGAAGCGTTTCATCGCGGGCGAGCGCGCGTTTTCAACAGCGGGGTTGCACGATCTTGCCGCAGCCATCGACGACGCCAGCCGCCGCGCCGCCCGCGCCGAAGACGAACGCACGCGCAGCTTGGTGGCGTCGACGTTGAAGCAGCGCATTGGCCACCGCTTCGTCGGCCGCGTCGTGGGCCACAAGCCCTTTGGCACGCTGGTCCAGCTGCCGGGGATCGTCGCCACGCTCGCCGAGGGGCGCCCAGCGTTGGGCACTGCCGTTGACGTCACGATCGCTGCGGTCGATGTCGAGCTCGGTCGCGTCGAGGTCGTGCTCGCCTGAGCCTGCCATCGCCAACACCACCCATATCGTTGCCGCCTTGAACACTTCGACGTCGGACCTTCCATGCGCAAGCTGATCATCCAGATTCCCTGCTTCAACGAAGAGCAAACGCTCGGCGTGACGCTCACGGCCCTGCCGCGCCAGGTGCCGGGCTTCGACGTCGTGGAATGGTTGGTGATCGACGACGGCAGCCGCGACGGCACGGTCAAAGTGGCCCGCGAATACGGCGTGGACCACATCGTGCGCGTGCCCACCAACCGCGGCCTGGCCAACGGCTTTCGCACCGGCCTGCGAGCGTGTGTGCAGCTGGGTGCCGACGTCATCGTCAACACCGACGCCGACAACCAGTACTGTGCTGACGACATCCCGGCGTTGTGTGCGCCCATCGTCGCTGGCGAGGCCGACATCGTCATCGGTGCGCGCCCGATCGCGAATACCGCGCACTTCAGCCCGCAGAAAAAGGTCCTGCAGTTCCTCGGCTCGTTCGTGGTGCGCACGGCGAGCAAGACGGTCGTCGCCGACGCCCCCAGTGGCTTTCGCGCCATCACCCGCGAAGTGGCCAAGCGCCTCAACGTCTTCTCCGACTACACCTACACCCTCGAGACCATCATCCAGGCGGGCCACCAGCGTCTGCGCGTGGTCTCGGTGCCGATCCGCACCAACGCCGACCTGCGTCCGTCGCGCCTGCTGAAGTCGATCACGTCGTACGTGCGTTTCTCGGCGGCCACGATCATCCGCACCTTCGTCGCCTACAAGCCGTTCCGCTTCTTCGGCGTGCCAGGTCTGCTGGCGTTGGCGGCGTCGTTCGCGCTCGGCGTGCGCTTTCTGGTGTTCTGGGTGAACGACGGTGGTGGCGGCCACAATCAGTCGTTGATCCTCGCAGCGATCCTCGCGATCACGGGCACGTTGCTCGTGCTGTTGGCGCTGATCGCCGACCTCATCAGCGTGAACCGCAAGCTCCTCGAGAAGGTCGACGCTCGCGTCGCCGACATCGAAGAACACCTCGGCGTGCAAACGTTCCTGCGTCACAACACCGACGCGGTCCCCGCCACCACGGTCGTCGGCGCGCCATGAGCACGCCGTCACGGGGGGCTTCGGCGCTCCGGATCGCCGGCAACGTGATGGCGGTCGCTGGTGTTGTCTTCGTGTGTGTGAAGCTGCGCGCCTCGCTCACCGCGTTGCCAGCACTCACCGTCGATGCCCACCTCGTGAGCGCCATCGTCCTCGGCGTCGTCGTCAACGTCGTGGCGCTGGCGCTGGCGACCTCGTCGTGGCGAGCGCTGCTCAACGGGGTCGAGGTCGATGCGTCCTGGCGCGCATGTGCCGGCATCG
>JBIKRQ010000029.1:0-29465 GCA_044349155.1 Myxococcota bacterium | reverse complement strand
CATCAAACTCTTTCGAGAGGTCGGCCAGCGCCCGGTCGGCCAGGATCTTTACCTGTCGAAGAGGATGGTTCTTCGGCACCCGGTCGGCCGGCGAAATCAGGCAGAGCATCGACGACTGCTTCGAATCACCACGCATGACAGGTAGATCCGGAACACCCGATATTTGGCGCAGCTCTCGACGACGAACACCTCATTTCTCGTCGAGAACCGACTGCCGACTTTTTCAGCAACCTGCTAGAGGACTTCAGTCCGGTCGCTGTGCGTCGACGGGGCGCCGTTGTGCCAGCCCGTTTCTGTGCGCAGAAACCGCGAAACAGCGCCCGGACAAAAGCCGTCGTCGACGTGGTCGTGTTGACGCACGACGCAGCGATCCCGCTCGATATCGAGCACCTGCACAGCCCGCGGCGCGCCGCGGGTGCGTGACGACGTCGCCGTCCCTGTTCCCACGAGCACAAAAGGCCGCGACAAAGCTGAAAACGCCGCCGCCGTGGTGCACGCAAACGGCACGTGCACATGGCCACTGAGCAGGATGTCGACGTGGGCGGTGGCCATCGCCGTCGCGGTGGCGTGGGCGTCGAGGCAGACCTCGGGCGGACGGGCAGGGCGGTCGATCGCGAGGGGATGGTGCGTGACGGCGATGCGCACAGGGGCTGCAGCGGTGTCCCACCACGTCGCCGCCGCTGCCACGGTGGCCACCTCAATGCGCCCCGAGACCGGCCGCAACGGTGCCACCGACGACGTGGTGGCCAAGGCAAGATCGCCCACCACGAGCGCGTGCTGCAGCTCGGGATCGACCGCGTCGTGAAAGCCGGTGAGTGGCGCGTGCAGACGTCGCCACAGGTGAAACCACTCGACGTCGTGGTTGCCCGCGCACACCAACAGCGGATTTGGCAACGACGCCAAACACGCCGAGACGCCCGCCCATTCGCTGCGACGGGAACGCTGCGTGACGTCGCCGCTGACGACGATGACGTCGGGGCGCTCGTGGTCGATCAAGCGCCGCACAGCATCGAGCGCGCTGTCGACAACAGTGCCGAAGTGCAGGTCCGACAGGTGCAGCAGCCGCGTCGCCATGCGCACCACCCTGAAAAGAAAAACGCCCGCCGGCAAGCCGACGGGCGTTCGATCGATCGGTAGCGATCGCTCAGCCTTCGCCTTCGCCTTCGCCCTCGCCTTCGCCTTCGCCTTCGCCCTCGCCTTCGCCCTCGCCTTCGCCTTCGCCCTCGCCTTCGCCTTCGGCCGCGCCAACGCACTCGATCGGCTCGCCGGCGGCGTCGTAGCAGTAGTCACAGCTGCCAACGTCGGCCACTGCATCGGCCGAGCTGTAGCCCGCGCCGGCGCAGGTCGGGTCGGCGATGCCGCAGCCGCAATCGCAGTCCGCGTCCTCGATGTACGACGCGCGGCAGTTCCAGCCTTCGGGCGCCACAACGGGCTCTTCACCGTTGAAGCAGCTGCCGAGGGCATCCTGGTCGAGGGCGGCGATCTCGGCCGTACAGCTGGCCTGGGCCGCGAGTTCCTCGCAGGTCAAGCCCGACAGGCAGGTCACTGCAGCGAGGTAGTTGACGTTGACGGCGTCGCAGGCCGCAGAACCAACGCCCGTCGAGGCCACAAGCCCCGCGCTGTTTTCCTGCTCGCAAGCGGCAGCGTCTGTCTCGGCGTCGCACTCGGCAAACTTCGCGCAGTACGCCGCCACGCCCGCGGGAACTTCACCTTCACCTTCGCCTTCGCCTTCGCCTTCGCCTTCACCTTCGCCTTCGCCTTCGCCTTCACCGTCGGACTCGACGGAAACACAGGCAGCGATGACAAACGGAACGGCAGCGACGAGAGCAAGCAACGATGTACGCAACATGGGGTTCTCCTTGAAGGGGGGGCGCGACCTATAGCACGTGTGCTCGGCCCTGTCATCGACGCCGGTGCGTTGAAAGGTGATAGACGACGCCATGGCCAACACCGCCACCGTCTTTGAGGTCGATCCCCACACCGTCGAGCGCGAACTCGCGAGCCTCACGTTTTCGCGGGTGATCACCGAGAACCCGATGGTGCTCGTGCGCACCGCCCATTGGCACAACCTCCTCGACGGTCTGGGCCTGGGGCTGCCCTACTTCCTCGTGCACGATCTTGGTTTGCTGCTCACGCAACCCTTGAGCCAGATCAGCCTGCAGCGTCGTGACAAGTCGCTGAAGCTCGCTGTTGAACGCGGTGCCCTCAAGATCGACGCCACGTGGGAGCGCGTGGTGCAGGGCTACGGCGAACTCCTCGTCGACCTTGCCCGCTCTGAGCTGTGCCAGAAGGCGTCGTCGGCGGGGCTGCAAGACGAGCTGCTCGCGGCGGTGATCGCCAAAGTGGTCGAGCCCGTGCAAACCGCCGTCGTACGCAAGGGCCACAACCGCAAGCTGCCGTTGACCGTACCCACCTACGACGGCCTCGAGCCCGCCCACTACCTCACGAGTGCGTCGGCCGACGAAATCAAAAGCATTCTCGTCACCATCGTTGATGCGCGCACCCGCATTCGCGTGTGCCTCGAAGAAATCGACCTCGACACCCTCAAGCTCCTCGAGATGTTCAAGAGCGACAGCGGTGTGGGCGGCGAAGGAGCCGCCGACCTGCTCGACCTGTACCGCGCCCTGGCCACGCCGGCGGCCCACGACATCGCCAACTTCTCGCTCGACCTGCTGCCCAGCGTGCTCGAAACGAAGAAGTCGTCGGGGGTACAGACCTTCAGCATCGACGGCTACGCGAGTGTCGAAACGCAGGGCAACCTCGACAACATCCTGCCCAGCGAGCTCGCCTACGACGACGATTTGTTCGATCGCCGCTACGCCGACAATGAGCTGTTTTACTACGGCAGAGAGAAGCAAGACACGCAGCGCGAGCGCTTGCACTACATCCTCGTCGACGCTTCGGCCTCGATGCGCGGACTGCGCACGGTGTTTGCGCGCGGGTTGGCCCTCGCGTTGGCCAAGAAGATGACCTTGCGCGGCGAAACGGTGTGGCTGCGGTTTTTCGATTCGCGGTTGTACGAGCGGCAGGAGTTGTCGTCGTCAAAGATGCGCATTCCGTACCTGCTGTGCTTTCGCAGCGAACGCGGTCGCAACACCACGCGGGTGTTCATGGAGCTTGAGCGTGAGTTGTCGCGCTTGATGCGCGAGAGCCCCAAAGAGGTGGTGGTCACGTTCATCACCCACGGGCGTTGTCAGGTCGACGGCAAGATCATGGACACGCTCAAGGGCAAAGCGACGTTGTCGGGGGTGTTTGTCACCACGCGCGACGACGAACTCACCCTCGACTGGATCGACCGCCTCAACAGCCACCACGTGATCGCCCCCGACGTGCTCGGCGACAAAAACGCGCGCAAGGGCGCAGCGCTGCAGATTCTCGGCGGGCGCTGAGCCGTCGCTGAGCGATCGCTGAGCCATCGCCGGGTGTTGAGTGGCGCAACCTGCGCGAACCAGCGAACATGGCTGTATGCCTGCTGGTCTCGACGATCTCCCGCCCCGCATCGACGACGACGCCGCCGCGATCGACGAAGCCATCGCTGCCAGCCGTGAGCCGTCGCCGCAGTTCGAAGAAGCACCCACGCGTCGCAAACGCGCAGCACTGACGGGGCTGGTGTTGTCGGGCGGTGGTGCCCGCGGCTGCTACGAAGCCGGCATCATCAAATACATCCGCAACGAGTTGCCGCCGCGTACGCGCAGCCATGCACGCTTCGAAATCATCTGCGGCACGTCGGTGGGGGCGATCAACGCGTGCTTGCTGGCGTCGACGTCGCACCAACCCGATGTGCAGGGCCGCGCGCTGTCGGATGTGTGGGAGCGCTTGCGCATCGACGGCGTGTACCAGGTGGGCTTGAAGCAGGTGTTGAACCTGCCGCGCTTCTTGTTTGGTAGCCGCGGTCGTGGCGAGCTCGACGACGTCGTGGGGCCGGGTCGGTTGGGCGGGTTGTTGAACACGTCGCCGCTCGAGCAGCTCATTCGTCGTGGCATGCGCTGGAGCTCGATCGAAGACAACATCAACAGCGGTGTGCTGCAGGGCGTGTGCTTGAACGCGACCCATGTGGCGTCGGGAAAAACCCACAGCTTCGTGCACACGAAAAACGGCAAGGTGCCCCCGTGGACCACCGACCCGGGCGTGGTGGCGCGCGCCACGAAGCTTGGCCCCGAGCACGCGTTGGCGTCGGCGGCGATCCCGTGGATTTTTCCCTGTGTCGACATCGACGGCGAGGTCTACTGCGACGGTGGCTTGAAGCTGAACACGCCCATCAGCCCGGCAATTCGGTTGGGGGCGGATCGCTTGTTGGTGATCGGCCTGCGCGCCAAAGAAGAACCCGCCGACGACGGTGGCATGCTCGGCTCCATCGAGGGCAGCCGCGGCGCTGATGCGGTGGAGCAGTCGCCATCGGCCGCGTTTTTGTTGGGCAAGATCCTCAACTCGTTTTTGTCCGACAAGACCGAGTACGACCTGCAACGCCTGCAGCGCTTCAACGCGTTGCTCGACGCTGGTGTGGCCGCCTACGGCGAGGGCTTCGCCGATGCACTGGGCTCGGCGATGACCAAAACGCGCGGGCAGGCGTACCGCAAAGTTGACGCGCTCTTTGTGCGCCCCAACGAAGACATCGCCGCGGTCGCTGCCAAACACCTGCGCCTGGGCAGTGTGGTGTCGCGTGCGGGTCCGATCGTGGGGCCGCTGTTGCGCCGACTGGCAGGCACGGGCGGCGAGCGCGAAGGCGACCTGCTCAGCTACCTGCTGTTCGACGGCGAGTACGCTGCCGACCTCGTGGCTATGGGCATGCGCGACGCTGATGCGATGCGCCAGCAGCTGATCGACTTCTTCGCCGTCTGAGCCTCAAAGAGAAAACCGGCTTTGCGGTTTTGTCGCCGAGGCGAATGGCTTGAGGGGTGGGCGGGGACACTTCCCCGCCGATCAATGTGAGCCTCGAAGAGAAAACCGGCTTTGCGGTTTTGTCGCCGAGGCGAATGGCTTGAGGGGTGGGCGGGGACACTTCCCCGCCGATCAATGTGAGCCTCGAAGAGAAAACCGGCTTTGCGGTTTTGTCGCCGAGGCGAATGGCTTGAGGGGTGGGCGGGGACACTTCCCCGCCGATCAATGTGAGCCTCGTTACGCTCGACGACGTCGACGGGCGCGTTCGAGCAACGCGTCGGCACTCTGCGCCAACAGCGGTGCCAGCAGCGGATGTGGGTGGGCCCGTCGCGCGGTGAGCGCGTAGAAGTGCTCGACCACGCCGGGCACCACGCCGTACTCGCGCAACACACCAGCGCGCAGCTCATCGCGCACCACGACGGCGGGCAACAGCGCCACGCCGCGGGTATCGCGGGCCAGCAGACGCAGGGTGGCCATGTCGTCGACTTCGGCGCGCACCAGCGGTGTCACGCCGAGCTGGGCACACACCGCATCGAACTGTTGGCGCACTTCGGAGTTGTGGCCTGGCAGCAGCAGCGGCACCCGGGCGAGGTCGTCGGGGAAGCGAAAGCGCGTGCCGCGCGGGCCCACCAGCGACACTTCTTGAGCGGCGATCGCTCGACACACGAGCTCATCGGCGTGGGCCGGCGTGCGGTGGCTCAACACCACGTCGAGGTCGTGCGCCCGAAGTGCCGCAGACAACGTCTCAAGCGTGCCCGCCCGCAGCGACAGGCGAACACTGTCGTCGTCGAGCAACGGCTTCAGAAACGACTCCTGAAAGTTGCGCGACAGCGTGGCTTCAGCACCCACGCGCAACACATCGTGGGCACTGCGCCCTTGCGTCAACGTCGCGAGCAACGCCTGGCCCTGCGCGAAGATGTCGTCGGCGTAGCTCAACACGAGTTGCCCCGTTTCGGTCAGCACCAGGCTTCGCCCACGGCGTGCAAACAGCAGCGCTCCCAGCTGCTCCTCGAGGCTGCCGATCTGCGACGACAACGCCGACGGCGCCACGCGCAGACGTTGTGCTGTGCGCGTGAGGTTGCCGTCGTGCGCGACCGCCCAGAAGTAGCGCAGGTGATGAAAGTTCAAGGCATCGAGCTGCGACATCGTTCGCTCCAGATGAACGATATGAGCACAATGATGTCATTTTCACGATGGACGGTTTTCGTCACAACACCTCCATGCAGATCGATCTCCTCCTCTCTCTGACAGCACTGGCGGTGCCCCTGTGCTTCGTTGGTGCAGCCGCTGTGGGCCGCGGCCGTAGTGCACTGACGACGACACGCCGCGCCGCGGTGGTCAGCCTCGTGGCAGCGGTCGTCACCGCGGTGCTCTCGCTGTACGCCCACAGCGCCGTAGCGCTGATCTCGACGACGGCGCCACAGGTGGTGGTGCTGCTGCTGGTGACGTTCCTCGCTGCAGTGCTGGCACGGGCGTCGGAGTCCGCGTTGCGCGACGAGCCACGTGCTCCGGCGTATGCGCGCGCCTTTGCCCTCACCCTCGCGAGCGTTTCGGTGTTGGTGTTGTCGCGGCATCTGCTGTTGTTGTGGCTTGCCTGGATCGGCGTGAGCGTGTCGCTGCACCGGTTGCTGTTGTTCTTCCCCGACCGGGTCGCGGCCATCGTGGCAGCGCGCAAAAAGTTCATCGTGTCGCGCCTGGCCGACGTGGTGCTGGCGTGCGGCGCGGCTGCGGTCGTGAGCAGCACGGGCAGCGGCGATCTCGAGCAGTTGTCGTCGTCAGTGGCCGCCCTCGACACGCTGCCGCCGCTGCTGCAGTTCGCCGCTGTCTGCTTCGTGGTGGCCGCGGCGTTGAAGTGTGCCCAGTTGCCGTTTCATGGCTGGCTCACGCAGGTGATGGAAGCACCCACACCCGTCAGCGCGCTGCTGCATGCCGGCGTGGTCAACATGGGCGGCCTGTTGTTGTTGCGCACCGCCCCACTGCTGGATCGCGCTACAGGCGCGCAGGTGTTGCTGCTGTTGATCGCCGTCCCCACCACGGCGATAGCGGCCCTCGTGACGACGACGCGCGTGAGCGTCAAAGTGGCTCTGGCGTGGTCGACGATCGCGCAGATGGGCTTCATGTTGGTCGAGTGCGCGCTCGGCCTGTGGCACCTTGTGGTGCTGCACCTCGTGGCCCACTCGCTCTACAAGGCGCACGCGTTCTTGACGGCGTCGGGGACCGTCGACCGCACCCAGCGCCAACTGTTTGCCCCCGTCGCTGTGGTCTCACCGGTCGCTCGCGTGGGCGGCGCGGTGCTGCTCGCGGTGGCCGTGGTGGTGGTCGCCATCGCGACCGAGGCCACAGCCCGACAAGCGTGCAGTTGGCTGTTGGTCGCCATCGCCGTGTCACCGCTGCTGCCGTCGGCGCGTCGCGCTCCCATCGTGGCGCTGTTGACGCGCACCGCGGTCGTTGTCGCTGCCACCGTCGTGCTCACGCAGATCGCGCTGTTGAGTGTTGCTCCGCGCGGCGACGACGTGGTCAACACCGTGGGCGCCATCGTGTTGTGTGTGGTGCTGTTCGCGGTGCTCGCGGTGTTTGAAGTGCTGCGCGCCTTTCCGCACAGCGCGTTTGCGCAGACGCTGCACCCGTGGCTGTTTTCGGGCCTGTACCTCGACGAGATGTCCACGCGGCTCACGTTGCGGCTGTGGCCCCTCGCGCCTGCCGTTGTCGCTGCTCCTGTCACTGCTGTTGGGGTGTCGTCATGACTGCTGCTCCTCGCCTTGCGCTCGACGCCGTCGACGACATCGCTGCCTGTGTTGCCGCCGTGTGCGCGCGCATCGCACCATCATGGCCCCTCGATCGGGCCATCGCGGTGAACCCCTTGTGGGGCCACATCGACGAACCGTTCGCCACCGTCTCTGGTCGTTTGCGCGCGTGGTGCGGCACGAGCCTGGCGCCACCTCTCGAGGTCTTCGCGCACGCCGCAGCCACAGGTGCTGTCACCGATGACGACGTCGCTGCGGTCTGCAAACGCCACGGTCGGCCGGTCACCACGGTGCGCGCGCTGTTGGCAACACCCCGTGTGCCGGCGCTGGCGCAGGCACGGCTTGTTGATGTGATCGATCGACGTCGCGAGACGACACCGTCGGTGGCCACCACGGTGGCCGCGTCGTTGTCGCAGCATTGTGCGGCCTTCTTCGACGAGCACCAGGCCACCATCGCGCCGTCGCGGGCCCATGGTTTGTACAGTGCGTGGAAGAACGCAGCACAGCGAGACCGATCGGTGCAGGCGTTGCTCGGCATCAGCGGTGTGCGCGCGTTCTTTCAGGCCTTGCCCGACGATCCGCTGCGCACGATCGCCGATGGCCTGCGCGCCCTCGACGTCGAGCCCGAGCAACAAGAGCACTACCTGACAAGCCTGCTGTGGTCGCTGTCGGGCTGGGCCGCCGCCTTGCGGTACCGCGCGTTCATTCAGGCGAGCACCGATGCACCAGACACCAGCCTGCAAGAGCTGTTGGCCATGTGGGTGGCGTGGGAGTGGGCGTTGTTGTCGACGTCGACGGACCACCACCTGCCCCGCGCATGGCACGCCGCACAGCAGCAGTGGGCCGCACGCCGAAACAACGAAGCCAGGGCCGACGACGACGCCTTCGTCTTGCTCGAGGCCATGGAGCACCACGAGCAGCAGCAGTTGGCGCGCCGCTTCGGCCCACGCGTGGCCACCGTTTCACCTCGTCGCGACGTGCACGCGGTGTTCTGCATCGACGTGCGCTCCGAGCCGATGCGCCGCGCGCTCGAAACGAACCCCGCTGTGGGCACCTCGGGGTTCGCCGGCTTCTTCGGCTTGCCCATCGCGTACACACCACTGGGCGCGCGTGCGTCGCGTCCGCAGCTGCCGGGGCCGCTCACCGCGAGCATCTCGGTGCACGACGACGGGCCCGTGAAGCTGGGGGCGCTTCGTCGACTCCGTGCGGGCCTTGCCCGTGCATGGAGCGATACCTTCCGCGCACCAGCGGGCGCGTTCAACATGGTCGAAGCCGCCGGACCCGCCGCCGGCGCAAACCTGGTGCGTGAAGCGCTGATGCTGGCGCGGACATCGCCCCTCGACAGCGCGTTTCTCGACGACGATGAGCGCCGCATGACGCACCCGCGGCTTGAGCTGCCGTTGGCGGCGCGCATCGACCTGGCCGCCTCGGTGCTGCGCGGCATGTCGCTGACGGAATCGATGCCGCGCCTGTTGGTCGTCGCGGGGCATGGCAGCCAAACGCGCAACAACGCCCATGCGGCCACCCTCGACTGCGGTGCGTGTTGTGGTCACAGCGGCGAGGTGAATGCGCGCGTGCTGGCAGCACTGCTCAACGACGTCGATGTGCGCCAGGGACTCGCGGCCATCGACCTGCCGCTCCCCCACGACCTGCACGTCGTGGCGGCTCTGCACAACACGACCACCGACACGATCGCGGTGCTCGACGAGCACGAGGTGCCGAGCTCGCACCATGCGACCCTCGCGCTGTGGCAGCAGTCGTGCGAGCAGGCGACACGTGCCGTGCGTCGCTGGCGTGCGCCGTCGTTGGGTGTCGCACCCGAGCAGGTCGACGATGACGTGGCTCGCCGCGCCGTCGACTGGGCCGAGGTGCGCCCCGAGTGGGGCCTCGTGAACAACGCCGCGTTTGTGATGGGGCCACGCAGCCGGACGGCCCACCTCGACCTCGAGGGTCGCGCGTTTCTGCACGACTACGACGTCGACGCTGATGCTGCGCGCGGCTACCGCGTGCTCGAGGGGTTGCTCACCGCACCGTTGGTGGTGACCCATTGGATCAACGCGCAGTACTACGCGTCGAGCGTGGCGCCCGAGCGCTTTGGCGCAGGCAACAAGCTGCTGCACAACGTCGTGGGCGGTGGCCTGGGCGTGTTCGAAGGCAACGGCGGCGACCTGCGCATCGGCTTGCCCTGGCAGTCGGTGCACGACGGCAAACACCTGCGGCACACGCCGGTGCGGCTCGCAGCGTTTGTGATGGCGCCTCGCGAGGCGATCGATCAGATCCTCGCGCGGCACGCACACATCGATCAGCTGGTGCGTCACGCGTGGCTGTCGCTGTTGCAGGTCGACGACGACGGCACGGTCTACCGCCGCGATGCTTCTGGATGGCGAGCGGACGTGATGTGATGTGAAACCAGGTTGAATCAGCGCGCGGTGCCACACGTCGGCAGGGCCACTTCTGGTTCTTCCTGCTCTGCTTCCGACGTGTGCTGCCATGAATGCCCCGCTGCTTGACCTTCCTCCCCAGGCCCTGACCCGCGTCGTCGACGACGGGGTGCCCATCGTGAGCTGGACCCACGGCGTTGAAGTCGAGCACGGCGCCTGGGCGCAACTCGAAAACACCGCGCGCCTGCCGTTTGCCTTTCACCACGTCGCCGCCATGCCCGACGTGCACTGGGGCATGGGGGCCACCGTCGGCTCCGTCGTGGCCACGCAACACGCGGTGGTGCCCGCGGCCGTCGGTGTCGACATTGGCTGCGGAATGATGGCGGTGCGCACGTCGCTGACGGCGTCGCAGCTGCCCACCTCACTCGTGCAACTGCGCACGGCGATGGAGGCCGCGATCCCCCACGGCCGAAGTGGCAACGGCCGAAGTGGCGACCGCGGTGCGTGGGGCAACGTGCCCAAGAACGTCGACGACGTGTGGGCGACACTTGCTGATGGCTTCGATGCGGTGTGCGCTGATGCACCGCAGCTGAAGAAGACGAACCACCGCAATCATCTGGGCACGCTTGGTACGGGCAACCACTTTGTCGAGGTCTGTCTCGACGAGGAGCAGCGCGTGTGGGTCATGCTGCACTCGGGCTCGCGCGGTGTGGGCAATGCGATTGGCACGCTGTTCATCGATCGGGCACGCGCGCGCCTGCGCCGCATGAACCGAGAGATTCCCGACGAGAACCTGGCGTGGCTCGAGCGCGGGCAGCCCGACTTCGACGCCTACTTCCGTGCGGTGCAGTGGGCGCAGGATTTCGCGCGCGAGAACCGGGCGCTGATGATGCGCGCGGCCCTCAATGCGCTCAAGAAGCACAAGGGCATTCCGCGGTTCTCCGCCGACGAGCTCGTCGTCAACTGCCACCACAACTACGTCTCCACCGAGGTGCACTACGGCGAGGAGGTGTTCGTCACGCGCAAGGGTGCTGTGCGCGCGGGCGTGGGCGACTACGGCATCATCCCCGGCTCGATGGGCGACAAGAGCTACATCGTGCGCGGCAAGGGCGAGCCCGCGTCGTTCTGCTCGTGCTCACATGGTGCAGGTCGCACGATGTCGCGAGCGATGGCCAGGCAGCAGATCACGCTCGCTGAACACCGCGCGCGCACCGCTGGTGTCGAGTGCCGCAAAGACAAAGAGGTGATCGACGAAAGCCCGCGCGCCTACAAAGACATCGACGCCGTGATGGCCGCGCAAGCCGACCTCGTCGACGTGGTGCACGTGCTCAAACAGGTGCTGTGCATCAAGGGCTGAACGCGAACAGCATCGCGTTACCGCCGACGGCTTCCGATGCCGTCGGCGAGGCGGCCACCAGCAACCCAGTCGATCCCAAGCACGTCGTCGGGCGCTGCTTCGCGCAGACGCTGCACGTCAACGATGACGTAGTAGAGGCCGCGCTTTTCGAGCACACCGGCGTCGATCCAGTCGGTGAACGCACGCACCACGCTCTTGCGCGCAACGCCAAGACCGTTGGCCAGTTCTTCCTGCGACAGGCGGTGGCGGATCAACACACCGTCGACGACGTCTTCGCCATGCAGGCGCGCGTACGACAGCAGCAGGTACGCAAGCCGCTGCGGCACCTTCAGAAACGCGAGCGCGCGCTCGTGCTGTGCTGTGATAAGAAAGCGCGCGCCAGCATCGACCAGCACGTTCTTCATGAAGCGCGGGTGGAGCTCGAGGAGGCGCTCGAACTCCAGCTTCGGCAGACACACACACGTGACGTCGTCTTCGGCGACGCAGTGCTCGGTGTGTACCCAGTCGTGCAACACCTGCATCTCGGCCCACGCGGCAGGCGCGGCAAACAGCTTCACCGTGACGGTGAGGCCTTCTGGCGACGTGTAAAACACCCGGGTGTGCCCCACGACGAGAAACCAATAGGCCCAGGCCTTGTCGCCTTCGCGCGTGAGCACGTCGCCAGCGCAGTAGGTCTTGACGATGCCGGCGGTAGCGATGGCATCAATGCCAACGTCGTCGACATCCTTCAGGATCGGATGCGCGCGGAGGAGCGTGCAGAGTGCGGCTCTGTTCATTGTCGGCGAACGTCGCACGCCTGAAGAGGCGCGCATATCATGGATGAATTCGACCGCTGGCGGTCGAATTCATGTTGATATTCATGGGGTTGTCGGCACGACAAATCCATGAACTCACGGGGTGATCGGCGGGAAGTTTCCCCGCAAATGTCACCCCCACATCGCGTGAACAGAGTAGAACTCGACATGCCCGTCATTCGCGCGCAGGTGATCCCCGCTCAGTGGTTGTCGTCGTCGAACGACTTCCAGGCGAGAATTTTGCGTGCTGGCCTGAGCCGCGACCCGCCGGTGGTTGGCGCCACCAGCAGCCCCTGGGGCCTGTCCCACACGCCGCCAATGCACCAGCTGCTCGACGTGCTCGACGCTGCCCCCGAGGTGGGCGCGCTCGTCGCCAACGCGCTTACCAAGCACCGCGAGAGCAAACTCGATCTGGCGCTGCGGACGCGCACCGCTGTTGCTGGTGAACCGAACGTCGGCGACGGCGCTGCGCTGCTGGCCGTGTTGCTCGCGCGGGCTGTTCACTTCGATGCGAACAAACCAGTCCCCGTTGATGTTCTCGAGGAGCTCGGCGCCGAAGGCGTTGTCGTTGGCCAGGCGCTGAAGAATGCGCTGGAGGCGTTCTCCGCTGGCACGTTGCAACGACTGCCGACGCCACCAACGTCGGGACATTGGACAACACAACAGGACCGTTGGGTCGAGCAGCAGCTCACCCTGCGCGAAAAGATCGACCGCTTGTGTCCATCGAGCGAGTGCGACCGCGTGCTCGCGGCCCTCTGCACACCTGCTGTCGTCGTCGATGTGGTTGAGGCGCCGACCGCGGCGAAGGCTGCGCGCGTCACCGGCGCTGCGTCGTTGTCGGCGGCTGCCGCTGTAACGCTCCCCGATGGCATCAGCACGCGCGTGACGTCGACGAAATTGCTCGAGGTGCTCGGCTACGGTGCCGGTGGCGCCTTGCAGATCGCCGCCCGTGAACTTGCGGGTGCGCCCGGCCTGCTGAACCACACGCTCGATGGCGTCGGCGGCTTCATGGTTCGGCGTGGTCAGCAGAGCCTTGGCGCAGCCCTTTCGCCCCTCGTGCGCCAGGGCGCCTCGAACGCCGATCCGGCTGTCGTGGCCGCAGCGTTGGTGCAACTGCTCGCCCGCTATCCCTCGTCGACGACAAACCAGGTCGACTGGCCGCGATTCTGCCGTGACTTTGGCGCCGTCGGTACTGCCATCGCCCGCTCGCTCAACGATGCTGCTGCCCTCGGTACGCCTGCGCGCCCGAACTACACGTTTGCCTCGCGGGTGATCGAAGAGCTGCGCCTGTCGATGCCAGCGCACACGGCGCGGCCGCTGATCGATGTGCTCGTGCGCGACAGTGGGCTTGTGCCGAAGCAGCTCGCGGTCCTCGACGTCGTCAAAGATCGGGTGCCCCACGACGCCGTGGCGGGCCGCGGCCTTGTTGCTGTGCAGCATCTGTTTCCCACGATCGTGCCGATGATCGAGGCGATGATCGAAAAGGGCATGGACCCTTCGCAGATGTTCATCCTTGGAACACCGTACGCGTCGAATCCCCTCGTCGCGTCGTATCTGCGCACCCTCGGCGTCAACGTGATGGTGGGCAGCGATACGGGCGGCAACACCCGTGGGTTTGAGGAACACCGCATCGGCGAAGTGCACCGCTTTCTCAACGAAGTCGTGCGCACGGCGGTCGCCCCAGCCAACGGGTGGAAGCTGCTCGACGACGGCGGCATGTTGCAGACGATCATCGCCGGACAAAAGCCGGTCCCCGACAGCGGCGCGTCTTCGACCACCTTGCAACAGCTCTTCGACCCCACGTTCACCGATGCTGTTGAGCAGACCACGCGCGGCCTGACCGAGTTGAAGAAACAGCCCATCGCCTACCGCACGGTTGCTGTTGCTTCGTCGGCGCCAAAACAGCGGGAAGGCGACGTTGTTGGCTGGGCGCTCGCCGAGGCGCTGCTGTTGGAGTCAACGCAGGCCAGCCGCTTGTCGGACCAGGCGCGTGTCGGCGTCGTGAGCGCTGGCACCATTGGAATCAACACGGCGAAGCACTTGCGTGCAGCAGGCTTCGACGTCGAGCTCGTCGACACCAAGGCCGAAGCACGTGCGCGTGCCACCACCGCAGGCTTTGTCGCCCACGACTCCGTCGATCGCATCAGCGACCACGTCGACGTCATCTTGTCGTGCACCGGCCACACCTCGCTGCGCGGCGACATGCTCAAGGACTTCGATGGTGCGTTGATGAGCGGGTCGTCGGCAGCGATTGAATTCGATGCGGTGCAGATCGACAGCCACCGCAGCGAGGGCATCACCATTCTGAATCGAGGCCGTCCCGCCAACTTTCACGGCGACGGATACGAGAACCTCACGGCCGAGAACATCGCGCTGACGCGCGCGTTGTTGTTCGCCGCCGTCGTGCAAGATGTGTCGGCCTCAGCACCTGGTCTCGTCGAGCTCGATCCTGCACTCGGCACGCTCGCCGAGAACACGTGGGACGCCCGCGGTGGACCGCAGACGCCCGTTCTGGATCGCACAGCTGCGTCGCCGCGCGGAGCTGCACAGCGTCCCGACCTCGTCGTTGGCGCCGCACGGCACGACGAGTGGATGGCCTACCTTGCACGCTTGCCTCGTGGCGTGTGCCCGCCGCCGAACCAGGTCGGCGAGCGCCCCGGCTTGTACATCTTCGCCGACGACGACGGCCAGGTGCGCGCTGTCGACACGAGCCGCGGCGACGTCGTGGGCGCTGCATCGCTGACGGTGACGTTGCCATCGGTGCCCCGGTCGCTGGTGGCACTCACCGAGCCCGAAGCAAACGCGTGGTACGTCGACGGCGTTGATGCGAGTACTGGACGCAAGTGGTTTTCCATGATCGAGCGCGCCACGAGCGCGTTCACCGCAACACCTGCGCAACCTTTCGATCGCCGCGTGGCTGTGCGCGATGTCGGCGCTGCGACATCGATCGTCGTCGAGGTGGGCTCCACCCTTCAGCGTTCGTTTCCCGGCACGGCGCAACTCGAGACGCTCACACGCAAGGGCACAGGGCCAGCGCTGTACGTCAGCGCTGCGGAGCAGGTCGTTGTCGAGGTGCAGCGCACACCAGCGCGCCTCTTTGTCCACGACGTGCACGACACCACCGTCGGGCGCCACTTTGCCCAGATCCGACTGCCGCGCTCCGTCGTCGAAGTGGAAGCCGTGCAGCTGCTGCCGGCAAGCGAGACGCCGCTGGTCGTCGGGCGGGCGGCAGACGGCGCACTGGTGCTCACGCCGTTGGTCCCAGGTGGCGATGCTCGCGCGGTGCGCCTGCCGCACGACGCGGTGTTTCGTGGCGTTCATCGACCCGATCCGGAGCGCCCCTTCCACGTCGTCATCGACTACACGCTCCCGGGAGATGCCGTGGAGCTTGAGTCGCTCCGGCATGCGCCGCTCATGTTGGGGTGAGTTCGGAGACTGGGACATGTGTCCCACTGCGTCGCACGTTGAAATGGCAGCACTGACTTCCGCTTTTTGGAGGTCTCATGCCCCGCTCATCAGCCGTGCTGTTTGCCATGTCGCTCGCGTTGCTCGTTGTGTCGTGTCCAGCGCCCACCACCGCTGGTCCAGACAGTGGCGTCGATGAGGTGGACGACGACGAGGTGGACGTCGACGATGAAGATGCATGCGCCCTTGCTCAGCGCAGCCGCGGCCCCAGTGAATCGTGCTGCCTCGCCTTTGGCACAGACGCCTGCGGCGCCAACCTGTTTTGCGCAGCCTTCGACGGACGCACTGTGCCCACCTGCTACGTCGAGCACACGCGATTCGATGGCGAGGAATGCAACGCCGATACCCACTGCGCGAGCGATTCCTGCGGCGACGACGGCGCGTGTCGTGCTTCGCCGGGCCAACCGTGCTCGCGCGACACCGGGTGCGCCACATTTCAAGGCGACGTCTACATCTGCACCAGCGGCGTGAGCGACGGTGACCGTTGCCTGGTGGCCTCGAGCGCACTCGGCGGCGCGTGCACCGATGACGACGGTTGCGACAGCGGCTTTTGCGTCGAAGAGCGCTGCGGCTCAGGTGCTGATGGCGCTGATTGCGTCGTCGACAACGATTGCAGCAGCACCCACTGCGTCGCGAATGCCTGCGCATCGGGCGACATCGGTGCTTTGTGCAGCGACGACGACGACTGCGCCAGCGATCTGGTGTGCAACGACGGGGAGTGCCAGACGCGTTCGCTTGGCGACAGCTGCACCGCCGACACCGACTGCGCATCGGTGTTCGCCGGCTGCTTCGACGGCGTGTGTGTGTCACAGGCCCTGAATGGAGGCTGCGACAGCGACGCCGAATGTGGCCTCAATTCCTGCTTCGACGGCACGTGCGCTGCGACGTGCACCGATTCCGTTCGTTGCGCACTGCTCGGGCTGTTTGGTGGCGTGGCCCAAGAGTGCCGTGAAGGTGTTTGCGTCGAGGTCGGCAGCATTGGCGACGCGTGCACCGCAGACACGGACTGCGCGCAGGATCTCTTTGGCGATCTCTGCGCAAACGGCACGTGTCGTCGACCAGATGGCCAGCGGTGCGCCGAGAACGCCGAGTGCGCGAGCGACCTCTGTGACGGCGTCGTGCGCGATCGATGCGTCAACCTCGACGGTGAAGCCGGCCGGGTCTGCACGGTTGCTGCGGACTGCCGCGCTGATGAGCAGTGTCGGCCGCGCTCTGTCGACGAGTGTGTTGCGCCGTAGCCGAACGGACACGCCTACACGTCGCGGGCGAGGCGAAAGCCGAAGTTCGTGAACACGATGTGTGGCAGGTACCCGTGACGAAACGCTGTGCGGCAGAAGCTCGGGTTGAAGTACCAGGCCCCGCCCCGCAGCGTGCGCGTCTCTTTGGTGGCGTCGTAGTAGCTGTTGCACCACTCGCGAATGCCGCCAGCAGTGTCGGCGACGCCATAGACGCTGACGTCGACGGGGTAGCTCATCACCGCTTCGGGTTGTGGGCGCCCCGGACGTGACGTGGCCATTTTGCAGAACGTGGGATCGAAGCCGTTGCCCCACGGAAAGAAGCGGCCGTCGACGCCACGCGCGGCTTTCTCCCACTCGTCTTCGCTCGGCAAACGCCAGGGCACGCCGTCGAGGCGGGCCTTCCACGCGCAGTAGGCCTCGGCGTCGAAGAAGCTCACGCCCATCACGGGAGCGTCGGCGATGACAGGATTGCCGTCGGCGTCGGCCGTCGGCAGCGCGTACACGCCGTGTTCGTCGGGCTCCCACAACGCGCCGCCCTCGGGCTTGGTGCGCGGCACGTGACGACGTGCGGCGGCCAGATCGGTGCGCGCCACATCGTTCAAGAACACCAGGTACTCAGCACACGTGACCGGCGTTTTGGCGATGACAAAGTCGGCCAGCACCACCTCGCGACGCGGGCCCGCGTTTTGTGCTTCGGCATCGCCACCGGCGAGAAACGGCCCCGCCGGAATGTGCACACCGCCGGCGTGTCCACCAACGAGTACGGCTTGCGGTACCAGGTTCACGTCGAGGTCAACGCGCCCGGAGCGGCCGACGTAGACGTGCACCGTCGTGGTGGCCAATGGCGGCTCGTGTGCTGGTGGCGTGATGGTGAACAGCGCACTGCCCATCGGCACCGACAACTCGTGCACGACGCCATCAGGCAACAGCAATGCCTCGCCCGCAACGATGCGCTTGCCCTCTTCAACGAGCACCACACCGCTGATGCGCGCCTCCACGGCGTCGACACCGTTGATGCGCGGCCGCAGCGTGACGATGCCGCGCCCCGCCAACACCGCGGCATGACGACCACGGTGGTGGCGCTCGACGAGGCGGCGGTGGAACTGTTGATCCCGATGACGGCCGTGCGCTTCGGCTTCGAGAAACAGCTCGAGGTGCAGGTCGGCCAACGCGTCTTCGGCAGCAACGAAGCCGGGGTCGAGGCCGAGGGCTTGATTGAAGCAGTCGAGGGTGGACGCGAGCGCTTCGTCGACGGCGAACTCCAACTGCTGCTGCCGCTGCTCGGCCGCCCACAAGGGTGCCTTCACCGCTTCGTCGTCCCAGGGTTTGATCACGTCGAGGTGGGCGGCGATCTCGTGCTGCACCTGCTGTTGCTGCGCCTGCAGCGTACGCATGGTGGCGAGATACACCTGCGCTTCGCTGGTCACGTGCTGCGCCTGTTGTCGACGACGTGAGCCCGTGAGCGCGTTCTCCATCGCCAGGCTGAGGGCTCCGGCGCCGCCGTAGCGGTTGTTGGGATCGGGCTGCAAGCACTTGAGGCAGATGGCCTCGAGCTCGTCGGAGATGTCTTTGTGCGGCGCACGCACGCGCGGCGGCACGGGCAACGATCGCGGCGCTGCTGCTTCAGCGAGGTTCTTCCACGCAAACGGGCGCTCGCCGGTGAGCAGCTCATACAGGATGACGCCGAGGGCGTAGACGTCGATGCGGCGATCGAAGGGCAGATGCTGTGCCTGCTCCGGCGCGAACGCATGCAACGTGCCGCTCACGCCCATGTCGATGAGTTCGCCGGGCCACTCAACGGTCGAGAGCTGCGCGCCACCAACAATGGGCTCGGGCGTCAGGCGATCGGGCGTGGCCAACCCCCAATCCGCGACGAGGGTTTCGCCGTGGTTGCCGATGAGAATGTTGGCGGGCTTGAGATCGCAGTGCACCACACCACGGGCATGCGCGTGCGCCACACCGCGGGTGATTTCCAAAAACACCACGAGCAACCGCGTGCGTGAAAAGCGCGCCACAAACGCCGGTTCTCGACGAGCAACGCCCACCAGCACGTCGTGCAACGTCTGGCCGATCACACGCTTCATCGTGAAAAATGGCTCGCCCGTGGCGGTGCAACCCAGCTCATGCACGGGGACAATGTTCGGGTGTTCGAGCTGTGCGGTGAGCTGTGCCTCTTGCAGAAACAACGCGAGCAGCCCGCGATCAATGTGCTCTTTGCGCAAGCGCTTGAGCGCAACGTGGCGCTTGAGGTCGTTGTCTTTGACCTCGAAGACATCGCCACCACCGCCGCGTCCGATCTCGCCAACGAGGTCGTAGCGGACCTGCGACGTGGCTCGCGCGGCAGGAGCAGCGATGCCTTCCGACGACGCGACCACCGACGTGATCGCCCCCGCTGCGAGCTCGACGATGGTGCCAGCGTTTTGCAGCTCGGCGGAGCCATCGACCTCGGGGGTAAGCGATCGCGTTGAGCGCGCGGTGAACGTGGGCCGCACCGTGATGGTGGGGCGTGCGGTGAACGTCGGCTGCGCTGACAACGTGGGGCGCGCGGCTTCGAGCTCGATGATCGTGCGCACCGCTTCGCCGTCGAGGTTGGGCGCCTCGGTGGTGGGCCGCGACTTCGCCACCAGCGTTTGACCGCCGGTGTCGACAGGCTGCACAGAGTCGGCAGAGGCCTTGGTCACGACAACAGACTTCCGTGCTGTCGACGTGAGCGCAAGGTTGGAGTTCAACATCTCCGACGGAATGCCAGCGATAACACCACGAAGATCTGCGCCAAATGAAATGATTTCACGCTACGGTGCGCACGACGTGGCCATCGCGGGAGTTTGAGAATGCGTGTCCTGCCTGGCCTTGTGCTGATCTCGTGTGTGGTGTCGTGTGCGCCGGCGACCGAAGACGAGCCAACGGGGCGACGTCCCGCATCCAACAACGACGACGACGACGACGACGGCAATGAAGGCGAAGGCGAAAGCGGCGAAGGCGAAGGCGAAAATGTGCCGCCGCCTGGCGCGTGTCTCGATGCCGGGTGCCCCACGATTTTGACGTTGTCGGCCAACACCACCACGTTCACGCCGTCGACGACCATCGTGATCTCTGCCGTCGTCACCGACCCCGATGGAATCGACGACCTGATCGGCGGCGTGCTGCTCGACCCCGTCACCAACGCCACGTACGGCGCATTTCAAACCTCCGCTGCCGAGGGTGCGTACGAGCTTCGCCTTGGCTGGGACGAGGTCAACACCACCCGCGCCATCGACTTCGCGGCGAGCGCGTCGCGTCCGTTGCGCGCGCGCTTCTTCGATCAAGCGGGCCACGAAACCCTGCAAGACCTCACCGTCACGTTGACGTGCGAGGGACCCGCCGCGTGTGCTGGTGTGTGCAACGAGGTGCGCTGCGGTGACGTTTGCGTTGACGACAGCTTTGTCGACGACGATCACTGCGGCCGCTGCGATGTTGCGTGCCCGTCACAGTTGCGTTGCGTCGACGAAGACCCGATCACGCGCGACTCGATCGAGCCCACGTGCTTGTGCGCCGACAACGTCTCAACCTCCGCGCACGAGTTCGATCGCTGCGGCGATACGTGCGTCGACTTCGGCGAAGACGAAGACAACTGCGGCGCGTGTGGTCGGCAGTGTGGTGCCGATCAGCAGTGCTACTCGGGCAGTTGCTCGTGCGACTCGGCGCAAGAGGACGAGAGCTGCACGTCACCCGAGGGTGCTGGCACCTGCTACAACGCCGAAATCGAACCGGGCTTGCACGGCTACGTCTGCCTCGCGTTGGGGGCGGGGCGGCTCGTCGAGGGCGAAAACGCGCGCGACGGTTTCCTCGAGGTCGAAGTCGACGGCGCCTACCACCAGGTGTGCACCGGCAGCATCTCGTCACACCCCGAAGAGCTGTGGTGTTCCGAGTTGTTTGGCACCAGCGGTGTCGGCGAGAACCGCAGCCGCGAGCTGCCCACGTGGGGCTTCGCCTACGATTGCCGCACAAGCGACGTGAGCGATTGCACCGTCGACACCTTCGGCCTGGAGGTCTACGGCGCCGACTGCCCGTTTCCGAGCGAGCCGCTCTACGTCACGTGCGACTGATGGTTTCACGCTAAGTTGTTGATATATCGGCAGAAAGCTCTGAAGCGTTCTCGAAACAGCCTGGCGGGGATCTGGCCGGCGGCGACGAGCCAAATCGACGTCGTGGCTGCTATTTGTTCACCATGGCGATCCGACTTCAGAGCCCTGCCGATGCAGAACGCTTCCGCCGCAGTGCCGAAGCGGCCGCTGCGAAGGCAGCAGCGAAGGCCACCGAGTCGACCAGCACGACGGAGTCCTCGGCCGGCTCGCCCCGTCGATCGCTTCTCCTTCGACGCCGTCGCCCGCCAGGTGCCCGACATCAAGCTGAGCACCACGGCAAAACCGCTGCTCGCAGCGGTCCTTGCCCCGGCCACACTCGAACTGCCGCCGCAGGAGGTCATGAAGTCGTTGGTGACCTCACCAAGCGTGGCCAGCCCGCAGTTCGGTGCGCACAACCCCATGAAGACGGCGTTTTCGAAGGCGTACCCGAAGCACGTGTCGCAGCTGTCGGAGTCGGAGTTTCTGCGCGCCGCGGGCCTGCACGGCGCGCCCGCGGCGGTGAACCCTGGCGCGCCCTTCAAAGTGGGCATGGGCAACGAGCCGAACTGGCTGCTCGCGGCCCAGCTCACGCGCTGGATGCGCAACATCGACTCGCCGGGGATGTCGCTCGACGACGTGGCGCGCAGCTTCAAGGCTTCAAACCTGCTTGGTGCCAAGGCCGCACCCTTCCTCGATGGTGCCTTCATCGCGACGTTGCAGAAGGTCTACGACTTCATGCCGCAGTGGCAGACGGCGCCGCAGCGCAAGGTCGTCGACGACGATTGGACCTCGCTGCCCACCGAAGCCGACGTCTGGACGCAGAAGCTCGATGCGGCCCTGCAAAGCATCAGCGAAGTCCCGCTCACGCTGCCGCTGTCGAACTCGGTGGGCACGCGCCTCGAGTCGAGCAAGCCGTTCAAGAACCACAACGTCGTCATGGTGCAGCACATGCTGGGGCAGGCGGTGCCGTTGTGCGCCGAGCTCGCGCGTGGCGGCATGAACATGGACAACGCCGAGTACGTCGGCGTGCCGTACCAAAAGAACCCCGCGGTGAAGCTCTCGCTCGAGCGCGGCATGGGCCTGAAGGTCACCGTGCCCGAGCGCGGCGACATCGACGGCATGTGGCAGCACGTGTGCGCCGCGGTCGATCGCGCCTTTGAGCGTCATCAAGCAAACGGCCAGCCCATCCTCGTGCTCGACGACGGTGGCTACGCCAGCAAGTACATCGCGACGAAGTACAAAGAGCACGCGCACCTGTTCTGCGTCGTCGAGCAGACCACGCGCGGCCTCACCGAGATTTCGCAGATCGATCCGAAGCCCACGTTCGCGATCGCCAACGTGGCTGGCAGCTACGGCAAGCGCTTCGAGAGTGCCCAGGTCGGTGATGCGGTGGTGCAGTGTGTGCGCCGCGTGCTCGACGAAGTGGCCACCACGCCCACGCGCAAAGAAGTGCTCATCGTTGGCGGCGGCAAAGTCGGCCTCGGTGTCGCCGACAGCTTCAAGGGCGATGGCGCGCGCGTCACCTTCTTCGATCCGTACGTCACGCCCGCGCGCAAGAAGGAACTCGAAGGCCTTGGCTACACGGTGCTCACCGACAAGGGCGATGCGCTCAACAAGAAGTTCCTCGTTGTCGGCTGCAGCGGTCATCGCAGCATCGACATGAAGGACTTCCTCGCGATGAGCTCGCCGGTGTTTGTGGCGAGTGCTTCCAGCAAGCGCGTCGAGATCGACACGCTGGGCCTCGCTGACCTCACCCGCGGCGACGACGGCGTGATGCGCCGTATCCTTGCGGCCAAGGTCAACGAGCAGGAGACGTGGCACTACTGGACGAAAGACAACCGCATCGTCACCGCCGTGGCCGATGGCTTGCCCGCAAACTTCCAGGACGTGAATTCGATCGCCCCTGAGCTCATCGACCACACGATGGCGCTGATGTTGTTGGGTGCGGAAAAAGCCGTGCGCTCGCGCACGAAAGCTGCGGGTCTCGTCGAGCTCGACGCTGGTCAGCAGTTTGAGTTGCAGGCGCAGATGGAAGGCCTCACGCAGTCGCGCGCGGCGTCGTCCGACATCGAGTTGCGCGTCGGCGACTTGAGCTTCTTTGGCAGCAAGGCCGCGTGGTTGGCGATTGCGAAGTCGCCGGCGACCCCGCCAGCCGTCACCGAAGCCCTCATCGACACCTTCCTCGAGAAGGAGCCGATGAACCCGATCCTGCTCGAGGCACTCGCGCAGCCGAAGGAGATTTCCGACGCCGCCCTCGACAAGGTGCTCGACCTCGGCATCCTCGCCCACGTCGCCCGCTTGATGAAAAACGAAGACGTGCGCGGCGATCAAGAAGACCGCCTCGTTGACTGGTGCACGCGCGCCTACACCGGCATCAACGCTTCACGCATCGACGAAGTCCCACCTGCAAGCATCTGGGGCGTCGACAAGCGTCCCGACGGCAAGTGGGCGTTTACCACCTGTGTGCGCGAGCCCACCGTCGACGAGGCCGCCCGCGGGCACAAGACGATGCCGACGGGCACAACGTACGAGCGCGATCTCGTGTCGCGACAGCTCGGCGAGATCTTGTTTGCACACCCACGCTGCCCCGAGGGCTTCAAGCAGCACATGCTCGACAACCGTACGGGCAGCAAGCTGCGCTTCGAGCACCAGGCCAACGTCCACGCCATCAACAACCCGACGTGGACTGCTGAGCAGTTGACGACGATGTTGAACGACGGTGCTTCGTTCTTGTGGGCGCTGGGCAACGAGAAGCCGCAGCGCGCGGCCTACGCCATCGACGTGTTGCAGGCCTTCATCGATCACCCGTCGGCCGACGACGCGCTGATTGCCGAAGCCCAACGCGGCCTCGACTACGTCGTTGGCGCCCAGCGCGAGCACCGTGGTGCGGAGCCGCTCGGCAAGAAGGCCTGGGTCGAGTCACCGCTCGGCGGCACCGTTCCCGCCTACGACTGAGCAACGACGTCGACGCTACGGACGGTGCTGATGGCGATGTGGACGTGGCTTCACCGCTTGCCTCACGACCTCCCCGACGCGGCGTCACGCCCGAGCGTCGACCTGGACTGGCTCGAGACGCACGCCACGGCCACCATCAACACGCACCGCGCGTGGCACGCCCTGCACGTGCTGCTGACCGGCACCTCCGCCGAAGGTGACCCGCCTGCGTCGTGGGTCGTTGGTCCTGGCGCTCTGGCCCTCACACCCGTGGTGGTGTCGACGGAAGAGGTGTCGTTCGTCGCCGCGTACCTGACGTACGAGGTCTCCTTCGAGGGCCTCCTCGCCGCGCGCTACCCACGGCTCTTCAAGGGTGCTGACAGCCTGCCCGTGTATTCCTTCGAGGGCTGGGGCGAGCCCGATCGCGTGCTCGACATGGTCGAATGTGGCCTGTTGCGCACGGTCTTTGACCGCGTTCGGGCGTTCTACGTCGCAGCGGCGGCAGCGCACGAGATCGTCGTGAAGCACCGGGGCTAGCTCGCTGCACCATCGCGGTGCAGGCGTGGGGCAACGCGCTCGATCACGATGCAGGTGGGGTGCGCGTGTGCGCGTCGTGATGCGCAAGCTCCGTTGGCACAGCGGCTGCTTTGACGTCGGCGAACACACACCGAGGTCCACCATGGAAGAGCAACGCCGCCTCCCGCGCGAACGTGAACTCGTGCTCGCGCCCAACGAATACGCCTGGGTGCTCGACACGACCAAGGGCCACATCAACTGCTACGTCGGCCCCAACAAAACGTCGCTCGCGCAAACCGACCAACCCGTGATCTTCGACGACGAGGCCAGGCGCTTCGTGCACGCGATGGAACTCTCCACGGCGATTCAGCTCTTCGCGACCGCACCAGAGAACTGGTACCTCGTGTTGAAGAACCCCGCCCAGGACGGCGGCCATCCACGCGTCGGTGTCGCCTCGGGGCTGGCGGAGTTGCACGTCGGCAAGAAGGTGGTGGTGCGTGGGCCCACGAGCTTTGCGCTGTGGCCGGGGCAGATGGCGCGCGTCGTCGAGGGCCACCGGCTGGCGTCGTCGCAGTACGTGGTCGTGCAGGTCTACGACGCAGCGTTGGCGAACAAGGACGCCGCGTTGGCCCTTGCTGTCGACGTCGTGGCCGATGACTTCACGTTTGAGGTGGGCCAGCGGTTTGTGGTGCAGGGCGATCGCGCTGGCTTCTACATGCCCGTCAATGGTGTGGAGGTGGTCGCCGACGAGCACGGGCGCTTCGTGCGTGATGCGGTCACCCTGCAGCGCCTCGAGTACTGCGTGCTCGCCAAGGAAAACGGCAAGAAGCGCATGGTGCGCGGCGAGGCCGTGGTGTTCCCCGCCCCCGACGAGCGCTTCGTCGAGGTGAACGGCCGGCGCGCTTTTCGCGCGTTGGAGCTCAGCCCCACCACCGGGGTGCACATCAAGGTGATCGCCCCGTACGTCGACGACGACGGCGTTGCTCATGCCGAAGGCGACGAGCTCTTCGTCACCGGCACGCAAACGCGCCTGTACTTCCCGCGCGAAGAGCACGCGATGGTCCGCCCGGGCAACGGTGCCGAGCAGCACCACGCGGTGGCCATTCCCGCCGGCGAGGGCCGCTATGTCCTCGACAAAACCAGCGGCGATGTGCGCCTGGTGGTGGGCCCGCGCATGCTGCTCGCCGACCCGCGCCACGAGGTCATGGTGCGCCGCGCGTTGTCCGATCGCGAAAGCGTGCTGCTGTATCCGGGCAACGACGAAGCGCTGCAACACAACCGCGCGCTCAGAAACGGCACGGTGCCCAAAACAGTCGTGGCCCCAGCGTCGGGGGTCCAGCCGACGACGACAAAAGCCACGAGCCACGACGGTGTCGATACCTTCTCGCGCTCGTTCACCAAGCCCGCCACGCTGCTGCTCGACAGCAAGTATGACGGCGCGGTGAGCGTGGATGTGTGGTCGGGCTACGCCGTGTGCGTCAAAGACCGTCGAGGACAACGGCGCGTGGTGCAGGGGCCGCACACGGTGCTGCTCGCGTTTGACGAAACCCTGGAAGCGCTCACGTTGTCGACGGGAAAGCCCAAGACCACCCAGCGCTTGTTGCCCACGGTGTACCTGAAGGTGCAGGGCAATCAGGTCAGCGACATCATCGAGGTGGTGTCGGCCGATCTGGTGGAAGCGCGCGTGCACGTGACGTTTCGCGTGTCGTTCGACGGCGATGCCGATCGCTGGTTCGTCGTCGACAACTACGTGAAGCTGTTGTGCGAACACGCCGGCTCGATCGTGAAGGGGCGCGCACGAAAAACGCCGATTCGTCAGCTGCGTGCCGAGGTGGTCGACCTGGTGCGCGATGCAGTGCTCGGCGAGCGCACTGATGGTGAACGCAAAGGTCTGCGCTTCGCCGAAAACGGCCTGTGCGTGTTCGATGTCGAAGTGCACGAATGCGAAATCGTCGACGAGCGGGTCCGCGATCTGCTCGATGCTTCACAGCTGGAAACCGTGCGCGCCGCGGTCACCGTGGCCTCGACCACGGCGAGTCTGAGCGACAAGCAACGCCTCGAAGAAGTGGCACGTCAGTTGTTGCAGCAGGACCAGCAAACGAAGCTGTTGGCGCTGCAGTTGGAGACCGAGCTCGAAGAAGGCACGTGGGAGCTCGAGCGTCGTCGTGTGCAGCACAAGCGCGCGGTGCAGGCGATGCAGGCGGAGCAGGAGTTGTCGGCGGTGCAGGCCGACGGTGCGCTGCGCGCGCTGCGGTTGGCGACGAAGGCGAAGGAAGCCGCCGTCGAGATCGACGAGCTCGAGCAACGCCAACGCCTCGAGGTCGCGTTCTTGTTGGCGCACACCGATGCCCGCGTGCGGCAGGCGCAGGCGGTGTCGCCGGAGTTGTCGGCGTCGTTGCAGCGGTTGGGCGATGCGCAGTTGTTGAGTTCGCTGTCGGAAAACTTCGGCGAGCTTGCGGCGGTTGAAGGGCGCGGGCTTCTCGAAACCGCGAAGAAGTTTCTCGATTTTGCGCCTTCTCCCGCTTTTCCGCTGCTGAAGCGCGCCGACGCCGAGTAGTCAGGGCGGAGTCGCCGACGGCGCCTGTGTCGTCGTCGGCGACGCGCTTGAGGTGTAGCTCTTGAGGGTGTCTGGCGTCGAAATCATCAACAGCGTGTTGGTCAAAAACGAGCGCACACCGGGAGCTCCGAGTGCCGCGTCAGCTGAGCAGTCGCCGGTTGCCTGCATGTCCTCGTCGACGCAGACCGAGTTGAGCACGACGGCGGTGGTCGGGGAGGGATTTGCCCACGCGGCGCGCAGACGACGCAAGCGGCAGGGGCTCGTCCGCAACGCATCGCCGAGTTCGACGTAGCGCTGAGCAAACTCGTCGCGCGCAAAGTTCGAGAAGTACAAAGCGCCGCCCAGGCCTTCGCTCAGCGCAGCACAGGTGCCCACCGGGAAGCGGTGCGCTGTCATCGACGTCGACGACAACAGCGTGTGCTGCGACAGCGCAGCGAGCAACACGCGCTTGAGGGCCTCGGTTTGGGCGCTCGACAGCGGGGTCCAGCCGGTGGTGTCTTCGCCGATGGCTTTGGCTTCTTCGAAGGCGCGCTGTTCCTTCTTGAGCAGGGCAATGGCAGTCATCTCGCCGACCATGTTTTCCGTCGACAACGCGAGTCGGGCAAGCGCGCGGACTTCGGCGGCAGCGGTGCTGGTCGTGCGGGTTCGCAGGCCCTGCAGCAATCGTGCGTGGGCGATCCGGTTGAGGTCAGCGAACACGGGTCGGTCTTCGGTGAAGACCGCAAGCGGCCGATGCTCAAGCGGACTGCCGGCACCTTCGAGGTCCCAAAAGCCGTAGGTGGGCAGCTGCGCCATCCAGCTCAGGTCGACGGAGGCGAGCTCCTCATCGTTCATCACGGCGGTCCACAGCGCGAGCCGTTCGGCGAGCGCGTCGGAGATCGTCGGGGCCTTCTGCGCGTCGCCGAAGCGGATGTGTTTCAGCAAGAGCGGCCCAGCATCGGGCCCGTCGGTGAGGGCGAGCGACGGCAGGTCGAGCAGTGCTTCGTCGGCGACGATGCGAGCTTCGATGCTGCGAAACGCTTCGTCCTTTTGTTCGCGCAGTTCGGCGACGGCTTTGCGTGCACTGCTCACCGCCGACCACCACAAACCGCCGAGTGCGACGGCAACCACGACCAGCACAAGGACCAAGCCGAGCACGACCTTCTTCATCACACGCTCCATCCAGGTCGATGATGCGCAACGTGCACGGCCAGCACAAGGCGCCGCGGCGGGCGATCGCCGTCACTTCCAAAACACCCGCTGATGTCGGCATGGTGCGCCGTCGACACACGAAGGAGCAGCGCACATGCCAGACATCGCCGACGGAGAAGTGGCCTACGTCAAGGGCTCGGCCAAAGACCCCTACGAACTCAAAAACGTCGGCGGCGTGTACTCGTGTTCGTGCCCCGCGTGGCGCAACGTCGGCGGTGGCATCGAGCGCCGCACCTGCAAGCACCTCAAAGCCTATCGCGGCCTCGAAGCCGAAACTGAACGGCTCGCGGCGTTTGGCGAGGTCGTCACGCCGTCGCCAGCGCCAAAGAAGAAGGCCACGTCGACGTCGGCGGGCACGCCGGCTGGTGACGACGACGGCGACGACGGCCCCGCGGTGTTGTTGGCCCACAAGTGGGAAGGCGATGTCGACCTCACCGGCTGGTGGCTCAGCGAGAAGCTCGATGGTGTGCGCGCGTATTGGGATGGCGTGCGGTTCATGTCGCGGTTGGGCAACGCGTTTTACGCGCCCGAGTGGTTTACCTCGACGCTGCCGAAGCACCCGCTCGATGGTGAGCTGTGGTTGGCGCGCCAGGAATTCCAAAAGTGCGTGTCGATTGTCCGTCGACAAGATGCGGGCGAGCAGTGGAAGCAGCTGCGCTACATCATCTTCGACGCGCCCCACCTCGAATCACCATTCGAAGATCGCATCGCCTTCATGATGGAGCACTTCGGCGAAGGTCGACACCCGTACGCGCGCGCGTTGGAGCAGATCGTGTGCAACGGTACTGACCACCTGCGTGCCGAGCTTGCGCGCGTTGAAGCCCTCGGCGGTGAAGGGCTCATGCTGCGTCAGCCTGGCAGCAAGTACGAGTCAGGCCGCAGCTCGACGTTGCTGAAGGTCAAGACCTTCCACGACGCCGAGGCGAAGGTCATCGACCACGAGCCGGGCAAGGGCAAGCACAAGGGTCGTCTGGGGGCGCTGGTGTGCATGATGGACAGCGGCGTGCGTTTCAACGTCGGCACGGGCTTCACCGACGCCGAGCGCGAAGACCCACCGCAGATCGGCGACATCGTCACCTACCGCTACCAGGAACTCACCAAAGACGGCGTGCCGCGCTTTCCCACCTACGTCGGTCGCGCCGTCGACAAGAGCAAGCCCACACCTGCACCGTCGTCGCCGTTGCCGAAGGCGGCACCTGCCGCACCCGCACCCGCACCCGCACCCGCACCCGCACCTGCACCGAAGGTGGTTGCCGCTGCCGCCCCCCCGCCACCACCGCCAACGTTGGCACCGTCTAGTGCACCGC
>JBIKRQ010000028.1:0-29471 GCA_044349155.1 Myxococcota bacterium | reverse complement strand
TGGGACCCTGCCGCTGCCCAACGTGAACATGTCGGCGGGCGGCTACCTCGAGCGTGGCGACGATCCCACCACCGCCAACCGCGTGCTCCCCGAAGCCGTGGCCGACGCGCGCACGTTCCCGCTGGCCATGCACGGTCTTCGCGGCGTGAAGGGTGCGCCGTCGAGCGACCTGTTCGCCCGCGCGCGCCGCGTGCGCGACACCCTCGACGACAGCAGCCCCTTCGGCCACACGTTTGCGAATGCGCCGCTGCGCCAAACCATCATCGACGCGCGCAAGAATTTCGTGCCCGACGTCGAGCAGCGCGAATTGATCAAGCAGCTCATGTTGGTGCCCGACTCCGTTGAGTTCCCGCTCACCGCGGCTGGCCTCGACGAGAGCCCCGACGGCGTGCGCGTACGCGAGAAGTTCCCGCTGCTGCAAAGCGACCCGTTTGCAGCACAAGCAGCACTCGCGTTCTTGCTCGCGAAGAATGGCGTGTCGGCGGCGATGACGTTGGCGCCATCGTTTCAGCCGGTGTTCAACAACCTCAACGTCGACAACACGCCCCTCGCATTCGACTTCTCGCACAACGATCATCCCTCGACGCAGAACCTCATGTGGAGCCGCATGCTGGCCACCGTCGACGGGCTCATCGACCTGCTCAAGGGCGAGCCCGACGGCGAAGGCGGCACGTTGTGGGACCGCAGCCTCGTCTACGTCGCCACCGACTTCGGTCGTGAGAAGGTGCGCCCCGCGAACTCCGACGAGTTCGGCACGGGCCACCACCTCAACAACGGCGTGGTGCTGGTGTCGCCGCTGCTCAAGGGCGGTCGCGTCTACGGCGGCGTCGACCCAACCACGTTGCTCACCTACGGCTTCGACCCCGTCACGGGCGAGCCGGCGCGCGACACGCTGATGCGCGAAGGCGACATCTACGCGGTGATTTCGGGCGCGATGGGTGTCGACTACGTCGGCCGTCGCGAATTCCCGGCCCTCGTTCGCAGCTGAACCCGCGCCGACGACAACCGATGCTCCAGCACGCTCCACCTCGTGGAGCGTTGCTTTTGGTGCGTCTCGTCGCTCGCGGAACTACGGACACACGCCGAAGCTGACGGCGCCAGCAGCGTCGATCGTGCACTGAGCGGCCGTCATCGAGCCGGCGTTGACGAGCACCGTGGCGTTCGCGTCGACGACGAGGTCCTGCACGGTGGTGGCCGTGTCGACCTGCACGGTCGCGTCGGCGCGCGCGCGCAACGTCGGGAATTGCGCCGCCGCCGGCCCGCGGATCGTGATGCTGGTGGGTGTGCCCGGCAGGCCGAGTTCGACGACGCTGTTGGTGGATGACGCGATGAGGTCGAAGGCGATGCCCGCGGACGCCGACTCGATGGTCAGGGCCGTGTCGTTGTCGAGGCTCAGTTCGGACTCGCCGGTCTGCTGCAGGCTCAGGGCGCGCAACGATGCGCGCGCCCCGAGCGACAGTCGCGTGAGGCTGCCGGCCAGCACCGAGGTGGCAACGACGTCACTGTCGGCGGCGATGCTGACGGTGCCCGCGAGGTCGGCGAAAGAGATCAGCGTGCCCGTGCCTGCCAGGGTTGCATTGGACAAGCGCACCGGCACGTTGAGGTCACCCGCCAGGGTCAGGCGCGAACTGACGGTCAGCAGTTGCGCGAGCAGCGTGCCGTCGAACATCTCGAAGGTGGCGACGTTGAAGAACGCGTCGTTGCCGTCGAAGGTGCTGCCATCGAGGATGGCAATGCTGGTGGCGTTGAGGCCGCCGTTCGGCACCGTGACGACGTTGTTGTTGGCGATCACCAGGTTGCCAAAGGAGCTGTCGCCGACGTTCGTGCCCGAGATGGCCAATGGCCCGGTGTTGTCGATGGTGCCGGCGATGCCGAAGACCACGTTCACCTGGTCGTCGAGGGTCAGGTCACCGTTGACGACGAGGTTGCCAAACAGGGTCAAGGTCGCACCACTCTGGGGCACGGCCGACACCACGCCACCGTTGTTGATGGTCAAGCTGTTCTCAACGAAAAGCGTGCCCTGAGGAGCGAAGGTGAGCGCGCCGTCGACGACGAGCGGCGACGTGAGCGTCACTCCCGGGCCGACCGAGACGGTGGCGCCAGTGCCGATGACCACGTTCGCCGCAAGCGTGCCAGGCCCAACGAGGCTGCCGCCCGTCATCGTGATGCTCGAGGCCGTGATTGATTCTGCGCACGCCAGCGCCCCCGACACGGTGACCGCATCGGCGGTGACAGCGCCCCCGTTGGCGACGACGAGGCCGCCCACGACCAGCGGAGCGCTCGCCTGGATCGCAGCACCTGGCACAACGATGACGCGAGCACTGTCCGGCGGAACGACGTTGCCCTCCCAGTTTGATGCGATCGTTGGGTCGCCGGTACCGACGAAGAAGACGTCGCCGTGGGCGACCACCACCGTGATGTCAGCAGAGGTGGCGTCGTCTCGGACGCGGACCACGAATTCGTCGAGACCAAAGAAGTCGGCAGCGGCGTACTCGAACGTCACGGTGTCACCGACGACGTTGAGGTTCTGGATGGTGCCGTGGCCGGCGGGACTGGCGACCTGGACCCTGCGGTTTTGATCGAAGGGGTCGGCGGTGATCGCGAGCTGCATGGACAACACCTGGTTCGCGCCCGCAACGACCGTGTCGAACGACGACGCCTGCACAAACGTGATCGGCACGTCGACGCCTTCACCCTCGCCTTCGCCTTCACCTTCACCTTCACCTTCACCTTCACCTTCACCTTCACCTTCACCTTCACCTTCACCTTCGCCCTCGCCTTCACCTTCGCCTTCACCCTCGCCGCCGCAGTCGTCGCTGCACCCGGCACCGTCTCTGAGTGCGGGTCCCCACAGCGGGTTGTCGCCTGCCAAGGCAATCTGGTTCGCAACCAGGCCGACGACGACGTCACCCTCGAGGATCCACGCGTCGTAGAGGCCGGGCGGAACCTCGAAGATCACGTTGGCGTTGGCCCCGCCGACGGCGTTTTGGGGGCCGCTGCCGACCGGTGAGGCGACGACACGGGCCGACGCTGACGCGGGCAACAACGCGCTGCTCACCTGGGCGACAGGTGCGGTGTCGAGCACCAGCTCCAGCGCGCTTTCGGCGTCGGGCACGCTGAGGCGCACCACCTGGCTTTGCCGGCCGCCGGGGGCGAAGGCGGTGACCTCGACGTCGCCGGGGATGGTGAAGACTTCGAAGTCGCCGCTGTCGCCGACCTGTGCCTGCGCCTCGGCGGTGCTGTCGATGCTGCTGCGACCAACGACGACGACAGCACCCACCGTGCCGAGTCCGTCGGCGTCGCTGACCGTACCGCTGATGCGCACAACACCGCGCAGCGCGACGTCGCCGAGGTCGACGCCTGTGAGAGCACCGTCAGCACCAGCGTCGATGGCGAAGCTGCTGGCGAAGCCGCGATCGACGACACCGTCGTTGTTGGTGTCTTCGCTCACCCGGATGGCGTGGGCACCGACCGGCAGGCCCCCGACGACGAAGCGGCCGTCATCGTCGCTGGTGACCACGGCGGCGAGTCCGCGCACGCTGACAGCAGCGGCGACGGGGGCACCAGCGACGGTGGCGCGGCCACGGACCGACCCGGGCTCGAGCGCCTCGGCTCGGTCGAGCGCAAAACAGCCAGCCATGACGACCAACCAGCAGCAGGCAAACAACAGGCGCGCGAGCGGATGTGCGGTCATGACCGTCTGTACCGAGGGGGCGGCGCCGATAAAAGACGGTGAGGCACCCGCAGCTGGTCGCGAGGTGACGACAGCCACTTTCAAGCAGAATGAGCAGCGACGACGTCAGGCGCATCGACAGCGCCAACGAACACGGTCACGACCGCCCCGAAGATCTCGGCGGTAACGCTGCCGGCCCGGCGCGAGCGTGTGCTGACACAACGTGCTAACCGCGCTGGGAACTTCGAGGCAGAATGTGACGACCGAGGACAACGACAGCGAGAGTTTCAGCATCGAGCTCGACGAGCTGCCGACCAAGGGCGAGACCGGCAGCGGGCCCCATGCGCGTCCGGGGAAACCCCCGGCCCCCGTCACGCTGCCTGCAGCACCTGCACCTGCCTCGATGGCGCCTGCGCCTGCCCCCGTGCCTCCATCGCCGACCGGCGAGCGCCTGGGGCGCTACACGCTGCTGTCGCGCATCGGCAAAGGCGGCATGGCCGAGGTGTTTCTCGCGCGCCAGGACGGTCTGGCGGGATTTCAAAAGCAGGTGGTGGTCAAGCGCAGCGACCGCGAGCTGGCGAAGAATCCCAAGTTCGTCGAGATGTTCCTGCGCGAGGCGCGGATCGCGGCGTTGCTCAACCACAGCAACATCGTGCAGGTCTTCGAGCTCGGCCAGGAGGGTGACAACTACTACATCGCCATGGAGTACATCGACGGCATCTCGCTGCACCGCGCGGCGCGCCGGGCGTGGGCTCTGGGCGAGTCGATCCCGATGGAGGTCATCGTCAAGGCCATCGCCGACGCTGCCCGCGGCTTGCACTACGCGCACACGTGGAAGGTCGAGGGACGTCCCGGCGGCCTCGTGCACCGAGACATCTCGCCCGACAACCTCATGCTCACGCGCGACGGCGTCACCAAGGTGCTCGACTTCGGCATCGCCAAGATGGGCATCGACGACGGTGAGCCCATCACCACCACCGGCGAGATCAAGGGCAAGATCCCGTACATGTCGCCCGAGCAGCTCAAAGGCGAAGTGCTCGATGGCCGCGCCGATTTGTGGTCCCTCGGCGTCACGCTGTACTGGCTGCTCACCGGCGCGCGCCCGTTCGCTGGTGGCAACGAGATCGCCACGCTGCAGGCGATTTTGCACAACGAACCGTTGTCGCCGCGGGCGGTGAACCCGCTCGTGCCCATCCCCCTCGACCGCCTCACGCTGCGCCTGCTGCGTAAGAACCGCGACGAGCGCTTCGCCACCGGGCAAGACGTCGCCGACGCGCTGCTCGCGATGCTGGGGCCTGGTGCGTCCAACAACGCCGCCGCCGACTTCGCCTTGCGCATGCTGCAGCTCGACGACGAGCAGCGCCCTGGTGGAGCGCAAACGGGCCGTTCCCAGTCGGTGCAAACCGTTGTCGCTGCCAAGCCGCAGACCGAGTGGCTGTTGCGACAAGCCACCGTCGATCCCGCCGCGGGGGACCAATGGCAGGCCTCGATCACGGGCCCCACGCCCCGGCCAGCGCCCGAGGTGTTGGCCACCCCCGAGGCCGTCGCCCCTGAAGCCGTTGCGCCGTCGACGGTCGCCTTCGCCACGCAAGACATCCAACGGCCACCACGGCCGGCGGCCGCGACCAGCTCGGCGAAGTACCTGTGGGCGGCGGGCGCGGGCCTGGCTGCTGTCGTCGTCGTCGGTCTGATCGTCGTGGGACGCGCAGCGTCGACGCCTCCAGGCGTGCCGGTCGTGGCTGTTGCGGTACCGGTCGCCCCCGTTGTGCCCGTGACAGCACCAGTCGCCCCCGTCGTGCCAGTGGCCCCCGTCGTGCCAGTGGCCCCCGTGACGGCCCCCGTCGTGACAGCCCCCGTCGTGACAGCCCCCGTCGTGGCCCCCGTCGTGACGGCGCCGGTGACCGCACCGGTGGCAACAACGCCGGCGACGCCCGTCGTCGCGGCCCGCCCCAAAACACCCACCGTTGGCCCCGCTGACCTGCGCTGGGAGACCACCGCCGGCAAGGTGTTGGGGCGTGGTGCGGCAGGTGTGGTGCTGCCCGAAGGGGCCAAAAGTGCTGTGGCGGTCGACCCGGGGACCGGTGGCCGAACGGTGGTGCCCGTCGAGGGTGGGCGCCTTGACTACAGTGTGGTTGGTCGTGGGCGGCTTGTTGTGCGCGCCCAGCCGTGGGCCGAGGTGAAAGTCGGCGCCAAAGACTTGGGCACAACCCCGTTCGATCCGCTGATGCTCGTCGAAGGCACCTACCGGCTGCAGCTGGTGCACGAGGGAAAAACCGTCGAACGCGAGGTGACCATCGTCGCCGGGCGCGAGGCCATCGTCGCGGTCAACATGCTGAAGTAGTTCGACGGCGGCGTCGAAGAACGTTCGTGTTTGAGCCCGCGCCGTCTCGGGGTTCACGACGACAGCGTCGTCGGCTATCACGCTCCCATGCATCTTGGACTCGTGCTCATTGCCCTGGTCGCGACGGCGACGGCAACGCCTCTGGAAGAGGACATCGACTTTCAGGAGGGCCGGCGCCTCGTCGACGAGCTCGACTACGAGCGCGCGGTGTTTCGCTTTCAAAAGCTCGTCAAGTCCGAGCGCCCCGTCGAGCAACGAGCAGCGGCCTGGGCCTGGCTTGGCTTGACCTACGCCAACCTCGGCGACGAAGGCGAGGCCATCAAGGCGTTCGTGGCCGCCATCAAGCTCGACCCGCTGGTGGTGCTGCCGCCGTCGTCACCCAAGGTGGCGCAAACGTTTGACCGGGCCCGCAAAGTCGCGCGTGAAGAACTCAAAAGCGACGGCGACGGCGACGGCATCCTCGATGCTCAAGACCAGTGCTTGACCGCACTCGAGACGACAAACGGCTTCAACGACACCGATGGCTGTCCTGACGAGGTGCCCGTTGCTCCCGTCGACGGCGATGCCGATGGCGTCGTGGGCGCCGCCGACCTGTGCCCCACGGTGGCCGAAACGAAAAACGGCATCGACGACGCCGACGGCTGCCCAGACCAGGCGACTGCAGCCCCAGAGGCAGCGCGCGGACCATCGGGCCTGTTCGTGGGCAGCGTGGTCGCAGCGGGTGTGGGGGCCGTTGGGTTGGCGGCGGGGGGCGTGTTCGGCGTGCTCGCCACGTCGACGAAAGAAGAAGCACTGGCCGCCCGCTTCCAGAGCGACCGCGCCGCGCTGGCGACCGAATCCCAAAGCCAGGCGTTGATCGCCAACGTCGCCTTTGTCGGTGGCGGTGTCCTCGTTCTGACTGGCGCCGTGCTTGGCGCCGCAGCCTTGTTTGCAGGTGAGCCATGACCTCTCGTGTGTTCCCTGCTGTTGGCACGTTCGCGCTCGCCGCACTCGCGGTGGTCGTTGGTGGTGTGAACGCCTGTGTCTTCGCCGAGGTCGAGCTCACCGACGCCGCGTGCGATGCCGACCACGCCTGCGTCGTCGACGGGCAGGTCTGCGTGGTTGGCCTGTGCGTCCCTGCCTGCGATCCAGCGCGCGATGCGTGCGACGAGGGCCGCGTCTGCGTCGAAGACGGCGACGTGCGCGGTTGTGTGCTCGCTGACGTGGTCGGCGAGGGCGAAGGTGAAGGAGAGGGCGAGGGCGAGGGCGAAGGAGAAGGAGAGGGTGAAGGAGAGGGCGAAGGCGAAGGCGAAGGAGAGGGCGAAGGTGAAGGCGAAGGCGAAGGTGAAGGCGAAGGTGAGGGCGAAGGCGAAGGCGAAGCAGACCCGTGCAACGGCACCGATCCGCTGCGGGCCGACATCGACGGCGACTGCATCCCCGACCTCGTCGTGGGCGCTCCTTCCACCATCGAGCCCGTCGCGCAGGTGCCGCACGTCGCGCCATCACCGCGCGCGGTGTTTTTTGGCCAGTCGGCCACGGGGACGTTTGAGCCTTCGTTTACCGTCGTGGGCAATGGCGGCGGATTTGATGTGCGCTCGGGTTTTGCCAGCTCGATCGTGATCGATCCCGCGCGCTACGAAGACGAGCCCGGCCGCGCCGTGTGGATCGGCGAGCCCAAGGCCACGCGTCGTCGAGATGCGATCGGCAACGCGGTCGATGCCCTGGGCGGCTTGTTGTGGTGGTTTACGCCCGAGCGCACCGCCGACTGTGTGGCGGCCGACGGCTTTTGCGTGACGTCGTTTTCCGGCCAGGGCGAGACCGGCGCCTCGCTCACCGCCACGCGGGTGCGTGTGGGCGACACCGAGCGCACCCTCGTCGTGGCGGGCATGCCCGGCAAGGTGGCGGCGGGTGCCAACGCGATCAACGGCGTGCAGTTTGGCCTCGTGGGCGATCGCTCGTGTTTGATGGCGGGTGGCGGCTGCTCGGGCACGTTCTTGCGCACCCTCGCGCAGATCGAACCCGTCGACGTGGGCGCTGCCAGCGGCACGCCGTTTGGCACGCAGCCGTCTGCGCGGGTGGGCAGCATGGACACCGATGCGCTTGACGACGTGGCGATCTCGGCCCTCGGCATCATCGGCGGCGGCAGCAACCTCGGCGTGTTCGTGTTCTCGGGCGCGACCATGCTGCTCGACAGCACGCCAGCGCCGATCTTTCACTGGCCACCGCCAGCAGGCAGCACCGGCTTTGGCCGCAGCGTGATCGACGCGGGTGACCTCGACGAAGACGGCATTCGCGACGTCGCCATCGGTGCCGACAACCAAGTCTATCTGGCCCTGAGCGGCAGCGGCTTTGCCAACCTGCGGCGCGTGCAGCGTCCAGTGGGCGACGTGAGCGTGTCTGGGCGCTTTGGTGCGGCCCTTGGGCGCTTCGAAGCCAACGGCGTGCGCGGTCTGGCCATTGGCGCCCCCCTCGACGGTGCCACCGTGGCGGCTGGGTCGTCGGTGTGCGAGGGCGTCGACGACACCCCGGCCAATCACGACACCGACTGCACCGGCTCGGTGGCCTGGTTGTTTTCCACCGACATCACCGCCGACGGCGACCTGCTGCCCGACTGCCTGACACGCGGCGCGGCCGTGGGCGCGCGCTTTGGTGCTGCGGTGCGCGGCCTGGGCGCAAGCCCCGCCAATGCAGCCCTGGCCCGCGTGGCCATCGGCGCACCAGACGTGCCGGCAAATGCCGGTGGCGCGTTCGTTGTCGACGTCGATGCGGCGTGTGGCGTCACGGTTGGTGCAACGTTGCGTGGTGAACCGGGCGAACGTTTCGGCGCCACCCTCGGCCAGTAGGTTCAGCACGGGTGCACGGTTGTGCCGACGAGGTCGCACTCTGTCGTACATGACCCGTGACGTGCGCCACGCGTGCTGATGCAGTAACGGGGGCGATGCGTCTTTCTCGCCTCACGTTCGTTTCCGTCGTCGCACTTCTCGTCGCGCTGCCTGCGCAGGCGGCGACGTTCCGGTTCCTCGGCACCCAGGACAACACCTGGGAAAACGTCGCCAACTGGGATGTTGAGGCGCTGCCAGGCGCGGCTGACGAAGCGATCGTGGCGACGGCAGCAGTGCGCGTGAGCACGCCGCAGCGGATCAACCGCCTGACCAGCAGCGCCAACGTCACCGTCTCGGGCACCGAAGGCGCGCTCACGGTCACCGTCGCGACCACGGCGGGCTCGAGCGTCGTCGTCGACGCTGACGCACAGCTGGTGGTGCGCCAGAGCATCACGGGCACGTGCGAGGGTGCTGGCGATGTCGTGCTCGAAGGAAACGCGACCCTGACGACAGCCAACGCCGGCGACCTGACGGTTCGCGTGCGGCCCATCGCTGGCGGTCTTGTGGACGTGAGCGGCGCTGTCAGTCGGGTGGTGCTGGAGCCCGCAGGCGGGACCGTCAACGTGTCGGGAGGTGAGCTGGGCATGCAGACCCTGCAGGTCGGCGTCGCGAACACGGCGGACTTCATCCCAGCACCCACCACGTTTTCGACGTTTCTGACCGCCAACGACATCGTCACGGAAGGCGACGTCGAGATGACGCTGGAGGGCCGGGTCACCAGCCGCGGCAGCATCGCGTTCGGTAGCCGCGAGGTGCAGCTGCCCACTGTTGCGTTTGTCGGCGCGCCCATCTTTGTGACGGTCGGTGTGCCCGCCACGAGGTTTCACGCCTCGTCATTCTTCGTCGAAAACACCGGTCTCGACGTGAGCGGCGAAGACCCCCTGCACGTCGGCTCGATCAAC
This sequence comes from Myxococcota bacterium, assembly GCA_044349155.1. Classification (GTDB taxonomy): domain Bacteria; phylum Myxococcota; class UBA727; order UBA727; family VGSZ01; genus VGSZ01. The sequence goes on along the minus strand of JBIKRQ010000028.1, from coordinate 19,694 downwards.
GTCCTCTTTTCATCCCTGGGCAGCAACGTCGTGATCAGGGCCGACAACGTGTCGATCGAGGGCGGCACCATCACCGGTCCCGAGCTGATTCTCGACGGCGATCTCAGTCTGCGCAGCGACGGGCTCGAGGTCGATCAGGTGACGGCGACCGGCTTGCAAAACACCTTCTGGAACAGCCTGGGGGCCTCGATGGCGCCGCTGACCATCCGCTGCGACTGCCCGGCAGAAGAACCCGACTGCAACACGAACACGACGGTCACCCTGTGCGGCGAGTTCGTGATCAACGGCGCGCTGACGATTATCAACGAGGCCCCCTCCAACCAGTGCGGCATCGACGTCATCGGCGAATGCGGGAACTCGGGATTTCGCGCCAGCGAGATCAACCTGGGCTCCGCCGACATCATCGCCCGCAAGAACGGCTTCACGCGCATCAGCAACCAGACCACCCTCGAAGTCTTCGGTGGCACGGTGAACGTGGGCAACTACGTCGGCCTCGACGGCACGCTGCTCATCAACGGCGAAGGTGGCACCACGGTGACCCACGACGTCACCGACCTGGAATTCCACAAGGTCGAACGCGCCGAAGATGGCGGGGTGCTTGGCTTGCCGTTGGAGAACGCCAACATCGAAGTGCCTGCGAGCTCGGGCGGGGCCAGCTTTGTGGGCACGCACATCAACGCGCGCCGCGTGTTTACCGACCCGGAATCCAACGGCTCGATCTCCTTCGACGGTGTGCTCGACGTGCTCGAGTTTGACGTCGGCCAGTTCTGGTCGGTGGAGGGCCCGTTGGTCATTGGTCAGTCGTACCGCTCAGACCGCGGGGTGCCCTTTGCGACTGTTCCCCAGGAGACGATCATCAGGTCGGCCTTCGGCAATCCCGTCACCTTTGACCACGTCGGCGGCGATGCCCTGCGCGACGTGCGCGTCGAGTTTGGCAACAAGCTCGAGGTCACCGCGGCTGGCTTTGGCGGCCCCTTCGACATCGCGCTCAACAGCTTTGAGCTGAACAACGGGCAGCTTTCGGGCTCTGAGGGCCGCTTCCCGATGGACGCCAACACGTTCTCGTCCGTCCAGGGCTGCGCCATCCGCGATGTGGGCTGGCTCGGTGAGCCCCTCACGGTCCCCTGCATCAACCTCGGCAACAACAGCGGCATCACCTTCGAGCCCCGCTGCGGCAACGGTCAGGTCGACCCCGGCGAAGTGTGCGACGACGGCGACGGTCGCTTGACCTTCACCACCCGCTGTAACGCCAACTGTCTTGCGGGTCCGGCAGACGCCTGCGGCAACGGCGTCGTCGATCCGGGTGAAGAATGCGACGACGGCAACATCGGCATCGCCGACGGCTGCGAGCTCGACTGCAGCGCCGGGCCGGTCGCCGTCGGCTGCGGTGACGGCGAAGTCTCGTGCCCCAGCGAACAGTGCGACGACGGCAACACCACCAACGGCGACGGCTGCAGCGCGAGCTGTGTGCGCGAAGAACCGGTGCCGTTTGTGTGGAAGGCAGGTGCAGGCAACCCTGACCCCTTCGGTGCTGATGGCTGCGGCCAGTGGGAGAGCGAACCTGGCGTGCCGCGGGCAGGTGACAGCATCGTGTTGGGGTCGGACTTCTCGGCGTCGTTCGTTCCGCCGGTCAACGTGCGCGTCGAAGCGGGGGAAGCCACCCTCGGTGGTACGGCGGCTGGCCTGTTGAGCGTCGAGATCACCGACGGCACCTTGATCTTCACCGACGACGTCACCATCGCGGGCGATGTGCTCACCAGCCTCGACACGAGTCTGTCGGGTACTGGCACCGTCACGCTGCTCGGCAACGCCACCATCCTGGGCGCGTTGTCGGTCGCGCGGCTGGCGCTCACGCCGGTGATCGATGCCGTGTTCACCGCCCCACGTGTCGGGCCGCTGCCGGATCTGATCCTCGGCGGCGAACAAGACCTGGAAATCGCCGACAGCCACGTCGTCGCTGGCGACGTGAGCTTCCGTGGCACCGATGCCGCCGAAACCTCACCCGCCATCTTTGGCCCCGCCCTCGTGGTGCGCGGCGACCTGCTGCAAGACGAGGTCATCCCGTCGGGCAACTTCACACCCCAGTTCGCCGAGCTGGCGTTGATCGTCGAAGGCGACGCGACGGTTGGCCCCGAGGTGCAGCTGGCGGACCTTCGCCTCGAGTCTCGCGAGCACACGCTCACCCTCGCCGACGGCCGGGTCGACCGACTGCAGATTGGCCAGTCGCTGGCCTTCCGCGCCGGTCACGCCGTAGTGCTCGGTGGTGGCGGCCAACCGACCACGGTCGTGCGCATTGGTGGTGCTGGCGACGGCATCGGCGCCCTCGACGTGCAAGACGGCGTGGCCTTCTTGCCGGTACCACGGGTGCGATCACCAACCGGGGTGGCCTTGTGATCGGCGACGACGAGATCGACGTCGGCGTTCTCAACCTGTTTAACGGCACGTTGGTGGCTCCCGGGTCGCTGGACATCAAGGAGCGCGCCGTGGTCAGCCAGGACACCTTCGTCGCCAATGGCGGGTCGGTGCGCTTGTCGTCGTCCGACGGTGACTTCGTGCTCGAGGCGAGCAACGCAACCTTCAACAACCTCACGTTGGAAGGCCGGATCGTGGTGCAAAGCGGCAGCAGCTTCAGCGTCGACGGTGCGTTTGTCGCTGTGGGCGACGCCGAGTCGCCGGTGCGCATCAGCACGGGTGAAACCAGCGAGCCGTTCCGCTTCCGCGTGCTCGACCAGGCGCAGGTACAGGTCAACTTTGTGTCGGCCCAAAACGCCCACCACATCGGTGCGTTCTTGTTGGGCCCGGCCAACTTTGAGGACCTCGGCAACAACGTCGGCTGGGTCGGCAGCGGTGTGACGGGCTGTAACGGACTCTCGGGTCGCGACGGCGACGTGGTGCTGCTCAGCGACGCCGACGTCAGCGCGTTCAACGACAGCACCATTGCCTGTGTCGGTGGCAACATCGTGGTGGGCCCGGGCGTGACGTCGTTGCGGTTCGATCACTTGCGCCTGGTGCGCGGCACCTTGATCGCCGACGGCTCGGCTGTTTCGCGCGTGGAAGCCCCGCTGTTGGCGCAGCTGGGTGGCTTGACCCTCGTCGACAACTTGAACCTGGTGGCGGTGCTGTTGGCGGCCCTCGATCGCGTCGATGGCGACCTCGTGCTGCGCGGCAACGGTGCGCTGGCCGACCTCGACCTGTCGCGCCTGTCGCGCGTGGGCGGCGACCTCAGCATCGCCGACCTCGACGCCAGCGTGTTGGACCTGTCGGAGCTTGATCAGGTCGGCGGCGACCTGCGCGTCGAAGACAGCAGCGCGGCCACGATCGACCTGGGTGCGCGCACCGTCGGTGGCAGCCTGGTGATCGTCGGCAACGTCGACCTGACCGAGCTGCTGTTGTTGCTCAGCACGGTGGGCGGCAGCGTCGTGATCCAAAACAACGATGCCCTGCAGGCCCTGCTGCTCAACGCGTTGCAGAGTGCCGGTGGCGACGTCGACATCCAGGAAAACGACGCGCTCGTCGTCGTCGATCTCTCGCAGTTGGAGTCGGTGGGCGACGACCTCGTGATCGACGCGAGTGACAGCATCGACGTGGGCAACCTCGAGACCGTCGGCGGCTCCACCACGTTGACGGGGGCCGACCTCGTGTTGCCACCCGACCTCGCCTGCGAGACCGACGGGACGTGTACTCCGGTCATCGACGACGTCGACGGCGACGGAATCGCCGACAACGTCGACAACTGCGGCAGCATCGCCAACGCCGATCAGCAAGACACCGACACCGACACCGTCGGCGACGCCTGCGACCGCGATGACGACGACGACGGCATTGCCGACGACGAAGACGAAGAACCGCTGCTCGCTGCTGCCAGCGAGGGCGACACCGACGGCGACGGCGTGGCCGACGACATCGATGGCTGTGCGGCGGTCGCCGACATCGCCAACGTCGATGCCGACCTCGACGGAGCAAGCCTGCCCTGCGACGACGACGCCGACGGCGATGGCACCGTCAACGACGACGATGCGTGTCCGCTGATCGCAGGTGCTGGAAGCTGCTTCGACGACGCCGATGGCGATGGCACCATCAACGTCGACGATCCGTGCCCGACCCTTGGCGAGCCGAGTGCAGACGAAGACACCGACGGCGATGGCCTGGGCGATGGCTGCGATGCCGACGTGGAAGGCGACGGCATTTTGGACCTCGTCGATGTCTGCCCCGGCGTCGTTGATCCAGCGCAAGAAGACGGCGACACCGACGGCGTTGGCGATGCCTGCGACCGCTGCGTCGCGCTGGCGGGCCCGGTGTTTGGCTGCCCGTCGTTGAGCGACATCGCCGTCGTCCCCGGCGAGCCACCGTTGCCCGTCGATCCCGTCACCCCGGCGGGCTGTGGCTGCTCGACGGCCAGTGGCGGCGACGTATCGCTGGTGGCTGGCGCGTTGGCGTGGCTGGCGTTTGGCGCGGGCGCGGGTCGTCGTCGTCGTCGTCGTACGGGTGGGGCTTTTGCGCTCGCGCCGTTTGCGTTGGTACTGGCGATCGCCGGACCGGCCGCGGCCGTCGAGCGGACCTTCACGGGTGCTGTCGACAGCAACTGGTCGGACGCGGGCAACTGGTCGCCGGTGGGGGTGCCGCAGGTGGCCGACGACGTGGTGCTCGACACCGACCTGGTGGTGCGCCTCGATCGCAACGTGAACGTGGCCAGCGTGACCATCAGCGCGGGCTCGCTGCTGCAAGAGACCTTCCTGCTGCGTGCCGGCACCATCGACATCAGCGGTGGCGTGCTGCTCGCCGACGGCGCGCTCGTCGACGTCGACCGCCTCACGCTCGACGGTGGTGTGCTGTCAGCCCCCAACAGCCTGCAGGTCGCCGAAGCCCTCACGATGCGTGCAGGGTTCATCAACAATGGTGGTGCTGTGGTGGCCTCGGGCCCATCGCTGCGCCTCGAGTTGAACAACGTGGTGTTGTGTGCGCTCGAGGTGACCGCACAAGACGCGGGCTCACCGGCCCGTGACGTCGTCGTGGCCCAGGGCTCGCGCGTGATCACCGAATGCAACGTCACCCTGGCGGGCACCGCCGCCGACCGCGCCACCGTCGTTGGCGAGGACAACGGCCGCTGGGTGTTTGATGCCCGCGGCACCACCGATGTGCGCGACATCGCCGTGCGCGACAGCGACAACCGCGGCTTCTTCTTGTCGCCGGCGAACTACGAAGACCTCGGCAACAACACCGGCTGGGGCGTGCCGCCGTTGCTGTGTGCCGATCGCGCGACCCTCGGCGGTACCGTGATCCTGCTCAACGACGACGACGTCACCGAGCTGTCGACCCTCGGCGTCGAGTGCATCGTTGGCGACGTGATTGTGGGCGGCGGCGTGACCACGCTCGACCTGCCAACCATCGAGGCCATCGTTGGTCGCCTCATCATGCGCGACACCGCCGTCGACGCGGTGTTGTTGTCGGCGTTGATTGAGCTGGGTGGCTTGATCATCGAGCGCGATTTGCTCGTCGACAACGTCTCGGCCCCGGTGCTCACCAACGTGGGTGGCGACCTCGTGCTGCAAGACGACCTGGTGTTGAACGTTGTGGACCTGCCGGCGCTGACCGCCGTGGGCGGCGACCTGATCGTTGGCAACGACGACGCGCTGGTTGACCTGCAGCTGCCCCTGGAAGACGGCGTGGGCGGCGACCTGGTCATCGATGACAACGACACGCTGACGGCGTTTTCGAGCGACGTGACCACCGTCGGCGGCGACCTGGTCATCACCAGCAACGACCAACTGCAAACCCTGAGCCTCTCGTCGTTGACCAGCGTGGGCGGCGACCTTGTGCTCGTCGACAACGACAACCTCGTCACCTTCGACCTCGGCGAGCTCGAGGCCGTTGGCGGCACGCTGGAGTGTTCAAACAACGCCGTGTTGTCGCAGGTGGTGTTTCAGGTGTTGGCGTCGGTCGGCGGCAGCGTCGTCATGGTGCAAAACGAATCGCTCACCAGCGTGAACTTCCAGGTGCTGGTCAGCATTGGCGACAACCTGTTCATCTTTGACAACCTGGTGCTCGAGAACTGGGCCGCAGCCCAACTCGCGACCGTGGGCGCTGACCTCGTGATCGGCCTCAATCCGGAGCTGGTGACCCTGGCCATCGCGTCGCTCGCCACCGTGGGCGGCGACCTCGTCATCATCGACAACGACACCCTGACGACGTTCTCGGTGCCGAACCTGACCAGTGTGGGCGGCGACCTGGTCATCACCGAAAACGCACAGCTCTCCACCATCAACCTCAGCAGCCTCACCTCGTGCGGCGGCGACCTCACCATCACCGACAACGACGAACCCGCTGCCGACCTGTCGTCGATCGCGTCCGTCGGCGGCGACCTCGTGTGTGAAGGCTTGCCCGAGGTGCCGCGCGGCATCGTCTGCGACAACGTTGGTCGCTGCGGACCCATCATCGGCGACGGCCTGATCGTGTTGTCGGAGCGCTGCGACGACGAAGACGTGACCACCGCCGACGGCTGCAGTGTCGGGCTCATCGACATCGGCTTTGTGTGCCGCCCCGGCGAGCCAAGCACCTGCGAGGTCGACAACGACAACGACTCGATCGTCGACCTCAGCGACAACTGCCCCGCAGCACCAAACGCAGCGCAGACCGACAGCGATGGCGATGGCCTTGGCGACGTGTGCGACAACGACGACGACGACGACGGCATCCCCGACGCCAACGACCGCTGCCGCACCGCTTCTGACGCCAACGCGCCTGGTGGCGACTGCTCGGCCATCGCGGTGTTCGCCGACGACACCGACAACGACGGCGTGATCGACAGCGACGACAACTGCGTCGATGTCGTAAACGCCGCCCAGGGCGACGTGGATGGCGACGCTGCGGGTGATGCCTGTGACGACGACGCCGATGCTGATGGTCTGGCCAGCGACCCCTGCCCGCTCGTGGCCGGCGATGCTTGCCTTGGTGACCACGACGGCGACGGCGTTGCCGACACCACCGACAACTGCCCAACCCTTGGCAACGCGGGGCAAGAAGACAGCGACGGCGACGAACTCGGCGATGCCTGCGACGTCGACGCCGACGGCGATGGCGTGGTCTTTGTGCGCGACAACTGCCCCACCGACGAGAACCCGGCACAGGAAGACGGCGATGGCGATGGCGTGGGCAACAGCTGCGACCGCTGCCCCGCCGTCGACGACCTCACCGCCGACAGCGAGTGCGGACGCGGCAGCGGCGTGCAGGAGCCCGAGGGCTGCAGCAGCACGCAGGCACCGCCAGTGGCGATGTTCGCGTTGCTGCTGGTGTTGCTTCGTCGTCGCCGTCGTTTCTGAGCGGGTCTGACGAACACGCCGAGCCACGGTGTGGCCGGCGCGTCAGGGCAGCTGGCGTTGCACGAGGAAGGCGAACAACGTGGCGACGTCGCCCGGCAACGGCACGTGCCCCGCGCCGGAGATTTCTTCGTAGACGACCTCGTGACCGCGGGCCGCGAGCCGATCGCGGTCGGCTCGCAGTGCTGTGGCGGCGAAGTCGTTGCTGCCCACGCGCAGGCCCATGGGAATCGCGCGCACCGCCGACTGTGCGAGTTGCCCGCCGAGTGGATCGGAAGCAGCAATGACGACGCCAGACGCCACCGTCTCGGAGCGCGCCATCGCGATGTGAAACGCGAGGTAGCCACCCTGCGAGTAGCCCAGCACGTGGCAGCGGCGGGGATCGATCGAGTTGCTCGCCATCAGCTGCTGCACGAGTTCGTCGAACAGCACGATGTCGGGATTCTCGTTGGGGGTGTTGTAGGCATCCCAACTCAGCGTGCCGAGGTTTTGGCCAAAGGCCGTGATGGGACGCGCGATCCCCTGGGGCACGGCGAGGACAAAGCCCTGCGATTCGGCGATTTGTGCCAGGCCCTTGGAGGCGATGAAGTTCTCGGCGGTGTCGCCATTGCCATGAAACGCGACGACGAGCGGCACCGGCCCGCGCGACGCTGCTTCGGGCACGACGAGCACACCGCTGTAGTTCAGGCCAAGCGCGGCGATGTCGAAACGCGACGTCCCGGGCACCAGCGCCCCTGCCTCGCCTTCGCCCTCGCCTTCGCCTGCTTCGCCCTCGCCTGCTTCCCCCTCGCCTTCGCCTGCTTCTCCCTCGCCTTCGCCTGCTTCGCCCTCGCCTTCTTCGCCCTCGCCTTCGCCTGCTTCGCCTTCGCCTGCTTCGCCTTCGCCTTCTCCTTCGCTCTCATCGGGCGCGCCCGGGGCGAGATCGACGACGCAACCAGACAACACCGCAAGCAGCAGGCAGACAACAACACGCATGCCGAGGTTGTCGGCGACGCTTCGACCAGCGTGCACCCGTGTCGGTCAACGGGTGGACCCGGCCCTACAACACCAGCGCGAGCACGAAGCCGGCGAGGATCACGGCGGGGCCGATGAGGGCTGTGCCCAGCACCGCGTGGGCGTGGCGCAGCAACACGAGCTGGCGGGTCTGCTCGTCGGCGATCGGCGCGTCGGCGTCGGCGTTCCAGGCGTCGTTGAAGGCGTGGTGCGCGGCGAGGGCAACGGCCTCGGTGACGTCGTCGCGCGCGAGCAACCGCACGGCGAGCACCGCACGGCGCACGAGCCAGAAGAACAACACCGGCCACGCCAACACGAACACGATCGGCACCACGCGCACCTTCACGCCCAAACGCATCAAGAAAGCGATGGCGTCGGCGACGGTGGCGAGGTCGTCGCGCACCTCGAGAGGCAGGCGACCCAGGCGCTCGGCGATGTCGGCGACCGAGCGCGGTCCGTCGGCGACCGGCGTGAGCGGGGCAGTGGCGGTCGCAACCATCTGGCAAGGCTAGCGTTGGCGATGGCCGTCGGCGAGGCCGGCCGGTTCGCCCGGCGTCGAAACAGACCGGTGTTTCAACGGTCTGGCAGCACGAAAGCCATACAACTTACGATGCTTGACCGATGTCCAACCGCTTGTGTGAACAGCAGCGGCGTGGTCAACCAGCGACATGGGTGTCCGGCTGCTTGTTCTTGCCCTGGCGACCACCCTTGGTGGTTGCGCGGAGGTCTGCGTGCTGCCGTGCGCAGGCGCAAGCCTGGCGATGTCGGCGCTGTGCCCTTTTTACCGCCCAGAGAGCCAGGGGCACGACGAAAACCGCTCCGGCGATCGCGTGTTGCCCCTCGACGCGGTGCGCACCGTCGACGGCGCACCAGCACCGCCGGTGCACGACACGATCATGATTGACCGCGGCCCGCACACGTTCCTTGGCGGCAGCCACACGCTTCGGACCTTCGCGCTGGCGGCCGCGGACGAGCATCGACTGAAGCTGCCCTGCGCGCCCGGCGAGAGCAGCGAGGTGGACCGCAAACACTGGCCCGACACGCGCGGAACCGACCCGCCCGAGTGGAATCCGCCTGCCTGGGGCACAAGTACTGTGACCAGCTGCTCTGCGGGCCATCATGACCCGTACTACCATCTCGTCATCCGCGAACAACGACGGGAAGACGTTCGATACTTTTTGGTCACAGACTTCAACGACTAACCACTCGATTCAGACGCTCCGCGTCCGATTCATCAACACATTCAAATCCCTGGCGGCGCCACGGCGGCCGCTCGACGACGGCGACTTGAGGCATGGGGTTGAACCGAGGCAGGTTCCCGCCATGACGTCGACGACTGCCTCTGCTGCGCCTGCTGCTCCCACTGCCCGCGTCGACGGCGGTGCCTACGACGTCATCAAGGCCCGGCTTGATGCGCAAGCGAAGACGCTGACGACGAAGGTCGAAGCACTCAACGCGCGCCGCCTCGAGGTGTTTGGCAAGAGTGAGCTCGCCGTCCTCGGCAACGAGCGCGTGCGCACCGAGAACAACTGCGTGCCGCGCGACATCACCAACGTCGGTGGGCGCTTGTTCTTCGCCTACAACGTCTTCATCGGCTTGCGCACCACCACGCGCGTCGAAGACGTGTTTGCGCTGCACACCTTCGCGAAGAACGACGACGGCACGCTGAGCATCGAGCCCGTGTCGATGAGCGAAGACACGGTGGCGACGTCGTTTCTGCGCGACGCCCAGTTCAAAAAGGACTTCGACGAGATCTACCGCTACTACAAAGACGCGCGCCTGGTGCAGCTGCGCCGGACCGACAGCGGTCGCGTGCTCGCCGTGTTTCAGGTGGGTGCGGGCGAACGCGATGTGAAGGTGCTGCGCTGGGCCATCGGCAACGACGGCACGCTCAAGTACCTCGATGCGCGTGGTGTCGACGACCACGTGTTTCCGCCGACGCACTCGTTTGAGTGGACGAAGGCGGGCCGCGAGCAACACGTCACCGGCCGCCACCCGCACGTGAACATCCTCGACGAGGTGTTTGTCGAAACCATCGGCGGTGACTTGACCGTGAAGGTCGAGAACAACACCGCCACCGGCAAGGGTATTTACTCCGAACTGGTCGACGACAAGAACCAAAGCCTCGACGACGCGCAGGTCTTCTACGCCAAAGTCGGCTCGCTGATTTTGCTGAAGGTGCTGCCGTTTAGAGAGAGCACGTGGCGCCACCTGGTGTTCAACACGCGCACCAAAGAAGTGGTGCGCATCGACGCGATTGCCGCCAGCTGTGTTGAGCTGCCCGAAGACCACGGCATCATATTTCCAGGTGGTTATGCGTTGACCACCGGCGAGGTGAAGACGTTTGACGTCGAGGGGGCGGCGAATTCCACGTTCTACAAGGCCATCAAGTCCGACAACGGCGAAGATGTGCTGTACGTGTTTTACGAGGCCAAAACCGGGCGCCGTTTGCTGTTGCCCTACAACCTCATCGACAAAGAAGTGCGTACGCCGATCGTGGCCCACGGTTGGTCGCTGTTCGACGACGGCACGTTGATCGCGTTTCGTGCCGAGAGCGAAGAACCCACGCGCCTGCACCCGATGCGCGTGTGGCAAACGCCGTACCTCGCAGCGGAGGTCGCGCAGGCGAAGCGGTCGACGTCGAAGCACCAGGGCTCGCTGCTGCACAAGACCGGCAACGCCGAAGCCGTGCGTGCGGTGTCTGACGTGCTCACCATTCGCCGCATGATCGGCAGCAGCCGCCCCACGCTGCGCAACTACGAAGACCTGATCACGCAGACCACGCGCCTGCTCGACGCGTATCCGTGGCTTGGCAACGTCGACGAAGCGCAAGACCTGCGCAGCACCCTGGTCGAGGTGAAGGCCACCAGCGAACTCGTGATCGACGAGTTTCAAAAAGTCATCGCGATCGAAAAAGCGGCGGCGGAAAACCTCCGCCTCGTTGAAGAAGCGCAGAAGGCCATCTTTCTCGACATCCGCCTCGATGCCTTCTCGTCGATCGATCCGTTTGTGCAGCTGATGGGTCGCCTGCGCACCCACCGCGGTCGCTTGATCACGCTGCGCGAAGAACGCTCGATCGACCTCGCGCGTTTGACGGTGCTCGAAAACGAAGTGGCCGCGAAGTTCGACGAGGTCACCGAACGCGCCGGCCGCTTCTTGATGGGCGATGCGGCGCTGTTGCCCTACGAGCAACAACACGACGCCGCGATGGCGAAGGCGGCCGAAGCGAAGCGTGCTGCCGACGTGAGCGCGTTGATCGACGAGCTCGTGGCCAGCACCCAGGGCCTGCAGCTGCTGACCGAAATCACCGGGCAGCTCAAGATCGACGACGCCAACGCGCGCACGGCGATCCTCGAAGGCATCGCGGCGATGCTGTCGAAGCTGAACCGCGGCCGCGCGATTCTCGAAGCGCAAAAGAAGAAGCTGCTCACCACCGAAGGCAGTGCTGAGTTTGCTGCCCAGATGCGCTTGTTCGGCAGTGCCGTCGAGAGCGCGTTGTCGATGTGCGACACGCCTGAGCGCACCGATGCCGAGCTCGCGCGGTTGCTCGTGGCCATCGAAGAACTCGAAGGCCGCTTTGCCGAGTTCAGCGACTTCCTCGTCGAGCTCACGAAGAAGCGCGACGAAGTGTTCGAGGCCCTCAGCGCGCGCAAACAGCAGCTGCTCGACGAGCGCAACCGCCGCGCGCAGAACCTGCAGGCCTCGGCCGAGCGCATCCTCGATGGTGTGAAGCGGCGTGCGGCGTCGATGAAGAGCATCGACGAGTTGAACGCGGCCTTTGCCGGCGATCCCATGATCGCCAAGGTGCGCTCGCTCGCCGACGAGCTGTTCACCCTCGGCGACGCGATGAAGGCCGAAGAAGTGCGCGGCCGCTTGAAGGCCACGCGCGAAGACGCCACACGCACGCTGCGCGACAAGCTCGACATCTTCGTCGACGGCGGCGACCTCATCCAACTCGGGCAGCACCGCTTTGCGGTGAACAAGCAGCCCTTCGACCTCACCATGCTGCCGCGCACAGGCAACGATGGCCGACCGCAGTTGTTCCTGCACATCACGGGGACCGAGTACTTCGAGTCCGTCGACGACACGGCCCTCAACGAGCTGCGTGACCTGTGGGACGAAACCCTGGTGTCGGAAGATGCGACGGTGGCGCGGGCGGAGTACCTGGCGGCGTCGGTGTTGTTCGCAGCACTTGATGGTGTTGAAGGTGCAGCAACGCTGTCGCAGTTGGCCGAGGCCCAGCTGAAAGAGGGCGAGCTGTTGGGGATCGTGTCGACGACGGCGCGGGCCCGCTACGACGAAGGCTACGAGCGCGGCGTGCACGATGCCGATGCCACCGCCCTCCTCGATGCAATGCTGACGCTGCGTCGTCAGGCCGGGGTGTTGTCGCACAGCCCGAAGGCCCGCGCGTTGGCGGCGTTGTACGTGGCCACCGTCTCCGTCGACGAAGCACAGCGCACGCACGTGACCGCCCGCCTGCGCAGCATTGCGCGGTTGTCGCTGCGGTTTGCCGACAGCAGTGCCGCGCGTGAGCGGGTGTTGCAGCTGGCCGCCGAGATCAAGCGCGTGTTGGCCTCAGCGGTCGATGGCGTTGTCGAGGTGAGTGACGACGACGCGCGCGCGGCGGCTGATGCCGCGATTGCCGAACTCGGCATCAGCGAAGGGGCCCCCACGTTCGTGGTGTCGGGTGATGCGAAGCAGTTGACCGAGGAGCTGTTTTCGATCCTCGACAAGGCTGGCGAACGCGACGCGTTTGAGCGCGACCTGCAGGGCTTGTCGTCGTCGCCAGCGGAGCAGTTGGCCACCACGCTCGGCTGGTTGCGCAGCTTGATCGAAGCAGCGCCGGCAGGCTCACCGCTGTCGCGCCTGTTGCCCGCGGTGTTTGAAGCCGCCGTGGTGTTGGTGACGCGCGGCAAGATCGAGCGCACGACGTCGGCAGCGATGTCGTCGACGGTGGTGACGGGGTTGTTCTCGTCTCACGCGCGCGTGGTGGACCGCAGCCTCGAGGTGCGGCTCGATGAAGTGCTGCCGCGTCTGCGCCGCTTCTGTTCGGTGCGGGTGCCGCGCTTTGTGCAGCTGAAGGCGCGACGACAGGCCGTGATCGACGAGCGTCGGGTCGCGTTGCGCTTGAACGAATTTCAGCCGCGCGTGTTGTCGAGCTTTGTGCGCAACAAGCTGATCAACGACGTGTACCTGCACCTCGTGGGCAACAACCTCGCGAAGCAGATGGGTGCTGCGGGCGACAAGAAGCGCGCAGACTTGATGGGCATGCTGCTGCTCATCTCGCCGCCGGGCTACGGCAAGACGACGTTGATGGAGTACGTCGCCTCGCGCCTCGGCCTGTTCTACGTGAAGGTGAACGGGCCCTCGCTCGGCCACAGCGTCACGTCGCTCGACCCCAACGAAGCCCCCGATGCCACCGCCCGGCAAGAAGTCGAAAAGCTCAACTTCGCGTTCGAGCTCGGCAACAACGTGCTGTTGTTGATCGACGACATTCAGCACACCTCGCCGGAATTGCTGCAGAAATTCATCTCGTTGTGCGACGGCACCCGCCGCGTGGAAGGTGTGTGGCGAGGTCGTACGCGCACCTACGATCTGCGCGGCAAGCGCTTTGTCGTGTGCATGGCGGGCAACCCCTACACCGAGACGGGCGAGAAATTCCGCATCCCCGACATGCTCGCCAACCGTGCCGATACGTGGAACCTCGGCGACGTCAGCGGCAGCAAGGCCGACCTGTTTGCGATGTCGTTCATCGAAAACGCACTCACGGCCAACGTGGTCACGCAGCCGCTGGCCGGGCGCGATCCTGCCGACGTGCATTTGCTGCTGCGCATCGCCGACGGCGAATCGGTACCGACCACCGACCTGAAGCACGCGTACTCGAGTGCCGAGCTCGACGAGATCGTGCGCGTGTTGAAGATGCTGCGGGTGGCGCAATCGGCGCTGGTCAAGGTGAACGCGACGTACGTGTCGTCGGCCGCCACCGACGATCGCTTCCGCACCGAGCCGCCGTTCAAACTGCAGGGCAGCTACCGCAACATGGCCAAGCTCGCGCAGGGCATCGTGCCAGTGATGAACCCCAACGAGCTCGAGCGGTTGATCGACGACCACTACCAGGCCGAAAGCCAGACGTTGACGACGGGGGCCGAGGCCAACCTGCTCAAACTCGCCGAGCTGCGCGGACGCATGAGCGAGACGCAACAGGCACGCTGGGCCGACATCAGAAAGAACTTCGAGCGCCTGCAGTTGCAGGGCGACAGCACCGACCCCGCCTCACGCGTGGCCGCCACGCTGGCCGCTCTCACGCAGCGCATCGAGAGCATTGGTGAGGTGATCAACGCCGCCAGCAAGGCCACCATCGACGTCGCGGTGTCTGAACGGGCAGAGAACTCGGCACAGGCCGCACAGCTCGCCGCACACAGCACCGAAGCCATGCAGATCGCCGCGTTGCAGGTGCAGCAGGCGCTGACGACGACGCTGGTGCCGGTGACCAAAGCGCTCGAGCAATGGCGCGCCGACACGATCGCGTTTTCGCAGGCGCAAGCGCAGGCCCGCGTGCAGCAGCGCACCCTCGACGAGAAACGCGCCGACGAACGCGCCCGCATGGCCGCCGCCGTCGACCCTGCTGTGCTCACGGCCCTGGAACGCGTGAGCATCGCCCTGCAGCAGGCACAGCTCGCCGTCACCGTGCACAACCCAGCGAACCCCGGCATCTCGGAGCTGGTGCGTCTGCAGACGATGTTGATTGAACAAAGTCTCGTGCCGTTGGCGCAGGGGTTGTCGTCGAGCCTGCAGCACGAACACAACAACGCCGCGCGCCTCGACGCCGTGCTCACCAGCCTGCGCACGATTGAGAGCAAGGGCCTTGTGGGCGTGACGGGCAACCTCACCGCGACCAGCACGCACCGCCCGTTTGCGCCCAAGCCACAGGTCACACGCGCAGCTGAAGACGACGAGTAGCGGGCGCACCTTACGCCCGCCTTCCCGTTCTCACACCGGCAACGAAGGAATCCGCGTCGGCGATCCGTGCGCATCAAGCGCGACCATCACAAACCGCCCCCTGGTACCGATGCGTCGGTCGCCGGTGAGCAGGTCCTCTGACCACAAGTCGACGTCGACGGTCATCGATGTTCGGCCTGTCGCGACCACGCGCGCTACCAGCTCAACCAGTTGTCCCTGACGAACAGGAACGTGGAAGTTGCACTTCTCGCTGCTCGCCGTGACGACGGTGCGACGCGCATAGCGCGAGGCGACGATGAAGGCCGCCTTGTCCATCAGGGCCAGGGCCTGCCCGCCAAAGAGTGTGCCGTAGTGGTTCGTCTGTTCGGGAAAGACCATCTCGATGATGCGCACTTCTGTGAGCACACCGGCGGCAATCGTCTTGATGTCGTCGACGACGCGCGGGTCCCTCGAGACCGCTTGGTGTTCAGAATGCGACATCGAACTCCACCTCCCCCGAAACGCCGACCTGATAGGCCGACACGCGACGTTCAAAGAAGTTCGTCACTTCCTGCACGTCCTGCAGCGCCATGAAGGCGAACGGGTTCTGTGCGCCGTAGCGCTTTGGCAACCCCAGCCGCACCAGACGCTGGTCGCCGCAGTACTCGAGGTACTGACGCACATCAGCGACCGACAGCCCGGCAATGCCGCCGACGAGCAGGTCTTGTGCGAAGGCGGTCTCGCAGGCGATGGCCTCGTCGATCATCTCGATGATCTCGGCGTTGAGCGCATCGTCAAACAGCTCGGGCTCTTCGGCCTTGATGGTGTCGATCACGTCGAAGGCGAAGGCCATGTGCTGGCTCTCGTCGCGAAAGACCCAGTTGGTGCCGGCGGCAAGACCATGCAGCAGTCCGCGTGAGCGCAAGAAGTAGACGTAGGCGAACGCGCCGAAGAAGAAGAGCCCTTCGATGCACGCCGCGAAGCACACCAGGTTGAGCACGAAGCGTCGACGTCGGGCCGCACTGTCCAGCTGCTGCACGTGCTGTACGTCGTCGAGCCAGCGCAAGCAGAACGCTGCCTTGCGCGCGATCGACGGGATGTTCTCAATTGCCGCAAAGGCCGCGTGTCGTTCGCGGGGATCGGGCACGTAGGTGTCGAGCAGCGTCAGATAGAACTGCACATGCAGCGCCTCTTCATAGAGCTGCCGCGACAGGTACATACGCGCCTCGGGCGCGTTGAGGTGCCGGTACAACACGAGCACCAGGTTGTTCGACACGATCGAATCGCCCGTCGCAAAGAACGCCACGAGGCGCTGAACGAGGTGGCGTTCCGCATCGTCCATCCGCGTCGTTAGGTCGGCGACATCGGTGCCGAAGTCGACCTCGTCGACGGTCCAGGTGTTCTTGATCGCTGAACGGTATTGCTCGTAGAAGCGCGGGTAGCTCATCGGGCGCAACGTCAAGCACAGACCGGGATCGAGCAGACGCGCAGGTCGGGTCACAGCACTCATTGGCAGGCCTCGCAGGATTCGGGGTTCTCGAGCGAGCAGGCCACCGCGGCCGCGTCGCGCGTCGACGTGGTGTTGAACGTGTTGGTGTTGAGCCCCGTGGTGGGCGATTCATCGACGGTGGTCTTGGCGATCTTCGTCGCCGGCCGCGAGCGCAGGTAGTACGTCGTCTTCAAGCCGCGCTTCCACGCGTGCAGGTACATCGACGAGACTTGGCCAATCGTCGGGCTTTCGAGGAACAAATTGAGCGATTGGCTCTGATCGATGAAGGCGCCGCGATCGGCGGCCATGTCGATGAGCGAGCGCATCGGCAGCTCCCACGCGGTGCGGTAAATCGCCTTGAGGTCGTCGGGGATGGTGTCGATGTGGGCGATGCTGCCCTCGGCGAGCTTCAACTGCGTGCGCACCCGCTCGGTCCACAGGCCCCGCTGCTTCAACGCTTCAACGAGGCACTTGTTGATCTGCAGGAAGTCGCCCGAGAGGGTCTCGCGCTTGAAGAGGTTTGAGACCTGCGGCTCAATGCACTCGCCACACCCAGCGATCGAGGCGATCGTCGCCGTCGGTGCCACCGCACACAGCAGTGAGTTGCGCAGGCCGACCGTCATCATCTCGCGACGCAGCTGCTCCCAGGCGTCAGCGCCCAGAACGGTCTGCGCCGCGGTCAGGCCCCACGCCTCGAATTGCAGCGCGCCCTGGGCGGCACGCGTCTCGGCGAAGGCGGTGTGCGGCCCCGCCACGCGCGCGAGTTCAACCGACATCGACAGTGCTTCGAAGTAGATGTGTTCCGCGATCGACGCCGACAGCGCGCGCGCCGCCGGCGCATCAAACGGCAACGACAGCGCGAAGAACACATCCTGCAGGCCCATCATGCCAAGGCCCACCGGGCGCCAGCGGCTATTCGAAGCCTTCGTCGACGGCACCGGATACAGGTTCAGATCGATCACGCGATCGAGCTGGCGTACCGCCACACGCACGGTGCTGCGCAGCATCTCGAAGTCAAAGCGCGGACCGCTGTGGTCGTGCACCACATGTCGCGACAGGTTGATCGAGCCGAGGTTGCACACCGCGGTTTCGTCAGCACTCGTGACCTCGAGGATCTCGGTGCACAGGTTCGACAGATGCACCGTCGCGCCGGGGCGAGCGGTCTGGTTGCAGGCCGCGTTCGACTTGTCCTTGAAGGTCATCCAACCGTTGCCCGTCTGGGCAAGGGTGCGCATCATCCGCGCGTAGAGGTCGCGTGCCTTCACTGCTTTTGCAGCGTGGCCCGCGCGCTCCGCCGCTTCGTACGCGGCATCAAACGCAGCTCCGTACAGGTCGGGCAACTCGGGGGTCACCTTAGGATCAAACAGGCTCCACGCTTCATCGCGTTCGACACGGCGCATGAACAGATCAGGGATCCAGTTGGCGATGTTGAGGTTGTGGGTGCGGCTGGCGTCGTCGCCGGTGTTGTCGCGGAGTTCGAGAAAACTCTCGACGTCGGCGTGCCACGGTTCGAGATACACACAACAGGCGCCTTTGCGTTTGCCGCCCTGGTTCACCGCTGCGACCGAGGCATCAAGGGTTTTGAGCCAGGGGACGATGCCATTGCTGTGGCCGTTGGTGCTCGTGATCAACGAACCACGCGCACGCACGCGATGCCAGGCAACGCCAATGCCACCAGAGAACTTCGACAGCTGGGCGATCTGCGCGTAGCGCGCGTAGATGTCGGCGAGATCGTCTTGTGGTGAGTCGAGCAGAAAGCAGCTGCTGAGCTGCTCGTGGCGCGTGCCCGCATTGAACAGGGTGGGCGAACTTGGCAGGTAGTGCAGCTGCGACAACAGCGTGTACAGCTCGACGGCCTCGTGCACCGTCGTTGACAACGCACACGCGATGCGCATGAAGAACTGCTGCGGTGTTTCAATCACCTGCCGTGTGCGCGGATGCCGCAAGAGGTAGCGGTCGTACAGCGTGCGCAGGCCGAAGTACTCAAAGAGGTGGTCGCGCTGCACGTCGATGGCGTCGTTGAGCTTGCGGGCGTGCACCACCACGAAGTCGCGCAGGCGCTCGTTGATGAGCTGCAGACCAAAGCCCATCAGCACCGACTGCGAGAACGACTGGATCTCCTGGTTGCGCACTTCTTTGTCGATGGTCGTCGCCAGCAGGCGCGCAGCAAGCCGTGCGTACTGCGGTTCCTCGGCGACAAACGACGCCGCCGTGTGGATCGACAGCGTGTCGAGCTCGCGGGTGGATGCGCCGTCGTACAGGCCGCTGATCGTGCGCGTCGCCACCCGCATGGCATCGACATCGGTCAGACCAACGCAGCACCGGCCAATGGCCCGCACGATCTTGTTGAGGTCGACTGGCTCGGTGCTGCCGTTGCGCTTGGTCACGCGCATGGTGGTGGGCAGCGTCGACAACGACGGCGTGGGTGATGGTGACGGTAATGTGTCGGGGTGCATGGTGTTCCTCGCAGCAGCTCTGATGATGCCGACGAAGCGAGCGAACACGACGGCACGGCAGATCGTCGACGACGACCTGCACGCGCAGCCGGCCGCCCGTCCTCGGGGCTCCAGCACACCGTCACCGCGGAATTGCAGGCGACGGGCGTCGGCAGGTCTTCGGACTCACGAGCAATACCGGCAGAGCCGGGGCCTACTGGTCGTCGCTTCCCAGAGCAGGGCTCCAGTGCTGTTGACGACGGTCGTTCTCGTTCACCGCTGCGGGCCAGTCCCGGATTTGCACCGGGTTCCCTTTTCAGATCGGCCGTAGCCGATCACCGACACGCCGGCCGTGATAGCGAGTGGGGCACCGCTGTCAACGAATCGTCGTCGACGATCGCGATTTCAACGACTTGCGCAACCACCTTCGCTAGTGCACCGCCGTCGATATAGAATCAAGTGAATCACGGCGTCGTCTCATGCACCATGAGCCGCGTGAACGACTTCAAGGTGCTGGCCCCAACG
>JBIKRQ010000290.1:0-8170 GCA_044349155.1 Myxococcota bacterium | reverse complement strand
CACCTCCTGCTGCCAGTTCCGCTGGTGGCGCGCGAAGATGCGCTGCTTCTCGTCGAGCACCTGGCTGCGCGTGCGGCTGTTCGCCTGCGCAAACAAGATGCGCAGATCGAAGGCGAGGGCCCCCACTGCGCGCGACCAGGCGTCGTCGTCGTCGTCGACCGCGTTTGCCCGCGCCGCCACCGCGGAGTTTGGGCCAAAGCGCTCGCGCACGAACTGCTTGCGCCCTTCGCGCCCGATGAACGTCGCCAGCCCCTCGTTGAAGGCCCCCTGCCCCGGCGCGAACACGGTGGCGTGGGCGAGTTCGTGGATGACGGTTTCGACGAGGTCGAGTTCTTCGCGACGAAACAGCATCGACGACAAAATCGGGTCGGGGGCGATGCCCAACAGCGAATACGTCGACACCGGCCGAACGCTCACGTCGAGACCGGTGGCTTCGAGCGCGTCGGCCTCGGCTTCGGCGTCTTCGAGGGAGAAGTGGCCGCGGTAGGGCAGCCCGCCGACGACGGGGTAGCGCCAGGTGCGCGGCGTCAGGCTGTCGGGCGCTGCGGCCGACACGACGTAGACGATGGCTGGTGCGTCGAGGAACACCGCGGTGCGGTACTGGTCGTCGACGGCGAGGCCCAACCGGTCGCGGGCAAAATTGCGGGCGGCCACAGCAATCGCCAGACGACGTCGAACATCGCGCGAGACCGTGGGGTCATCGATGATCGGGTCGACGGGGCGCGCCGCCGACAACACTTCGAGCTGCCCCACGCCCTGGCGAAACAACCAGCCGGCGTCGACGTCGAAGGTGCCGCACCCGCTGGCGCACACGGCCACGCAGGCAGCCACCAGCAGGCGCAGCCACGACGTCACGGGATGCTGATCGGCACCGAGATGGTCGCGACACGCTCGGTGGGGCGGCGGGTCGGGTCGTCGGTGCGCTGGTCGAGGGCCTGCCAGTTCTGGTCGATGGTGTAGCCGTCGCGGGGCTGGGCCGACGCCGACAACGCCCACGCGGTGACCAACGCCGGAATGGCGATCACCGCGGTGCCCGCGACGACGACGGCCGGCAGTGCCCCCAGCAGTGTGAGCACCCCCAGGCCACTGATGCCCGCCGTCCCCGTGAACGGTGCGAGCAGCCCCGAGCCGTGAAACACGAGGTAGCCGAAGCCGCCAATCAACGACACCACCGTCGTCGACAACATCGAGCCCGCCATGTGCGCCATGGCCCCCGTGATGAAGTTGCTGCGGTACGTCTGCGCCATGCTGTCGAAGACAAGGCCCGCCACGAGGCCCGACAGCATCGACTCCGCCGCCGTGTAGCCGACGTAGATGCCCAACCAGGCCACCAGCAACGGCGCGCCACTGAGACCGCTCAGCAAGCCGACGCTCACCGCCAACGTGGGCGTGCCCACCAACAGGTGCGCGCCGAGGGTGGTAACCGCACCTGCACCCGCCGAGTACCAAAACGCTCGCGAGTCGCGCTCGACCCACGCGTAGCGCGAGGGCAGCTGCGGCGCCTCGTAACTGGCGAGGTGCTCGGCGACGGGAAGCGCCAACGTCGTGGTCGCAACGCTGTCGAGCGCCGGCAGCGAAGGCAGCGTCGGACGCAGGCGCTGCACGAGGGCAGCCGCTTCAGCGACGACATTCACGTCGAGATGCAACGGTTCAGCCGCTGCTGGCGTCGACCAGGCAGCACACAACGCGACGAGCAACCAGAAAGTTCGCACGCGCCAACGCTAGCAGTTGTCGACGAAAGCGGCGACCGCAGCGCTGAGGTTCGGCTCAATCGTCGGCGACGAGGCCGTTGGCGATGCCGTGCACGAGGGGGAGGTCGGCGGGCAGGAATTCGCGTTCGCCCACGCGGGCTTCGGCGACCCACTCAAACGCGTTGACGTCGATGGCCCGCGGTTCGCCACTCACGATGCGGCAGCGGTACACGAGCAGGTGCATCTCGCGAGCACCGTAGGTGTGACGCGTTTCGAAGCAGCGGGTGCCCACCGCGACGACGACGCCGAGCTCTTCTTGCAGCTCGCGGCGCAGCGCTTCTTCGTCGGTTTCGCCCGCTTCGACCTTGCCGCCCGGAAATTCCCAGCTGAGGCCGAGGTGTCGACCTGGCTTGCGCTGGGTGAGCAGCACCTGACCGCCATGGCGTATCAGGGCAGCGACGACGCGCAGGTTGCGGGGCTTCTGCAGCGTCATGGCAGGGGTGATCGCTCCGGGGTGCCCGACAACAACGGCGACGACGGTGGCGTTGAAAACACGAGGCCGTGCCACGCGCTGCTCATCGCCATCACGCGGCCCGAGGTGGCCGTGAAAAACACCATGTCTTGCCACACGGCGAGGTCGGCGGCGACGCCGGTGCCACTGCCCGCGTACTGCAACGGACGGCCCGAGCTGAGGTCGAGCACGTAGAGGGCGCCGCGGTCGCTGCCGACGTGGACACGCCCGCCCTGAACCGCGATGCGCGTGGGCGCGCCCTGCGCAAACGTGAAGCGCCACACGGTTTTGCCG
The DNA here is from genome assembly GCA_044349155.1 of Myxococcota bacterium. GTDB lineage: Bacteria > Myxococcota > UBA727 > UBA727 > VGSZ01 > VGSZ01. The sequence goes on along the minus strand of JBIKRQ010000290.1, from coordinate 5,674 downwards.
CTGGCAGCGTCGAGGGCGAGCACTTTGCCGGCACCCGCCGCGATGATGAACGGCGCACCACCGTTGGCGAGGCGGGTGATGCCAGCCTCGGCGTTCTTCCAGACCTCAAGGCCCGTGGCCGGATGCAACGCCGAAACACCGCGCGTTTGCGAGGCAGCGACGACGACGTTGTTGGAGGCGTGAAAGACCGGGTCGGCGTCGATGTCGCCGAAGGCGTCGTCGTGCGAGAGGTCGACCTCGACGATCACCGCACCGCTGTCGCGATCGAGACCCACGAGGCGCCCATTGGCGTGGCCAACGAAGACGCGCTTGCCACCGTCGGCGCCGACGACGTCGAGCACGAGGGGGCGGCCCTGCCCGCGCAGCGTGATGCCACGCGGCAGTGCAGCCTTGTTCACCCACAGCGGCTCGCCGGTGGTGCGCGACAAGGCGTAGGTGGAGTCGTTGCCGGTGACGACGTAGACGGCGTCTTCGTGCACGGCCACCGGTTCGGTGACTTCGGCATCGACGGGGGTGACCCACACCTGTTCGCCGGTTTTGACGTCGACACCGAGCACGCGGGCGTCGTCGGTGCCGACGTAGGCGATGTCGCCGAAGATGACGGGCTGAGACACGACCGAGCCGGGGACCTTTTTTGTCCACACGGCTTTGCCGGTTTTGGCGTCGAGGGCGCGCAGCTGGTTGTCGCTGCCGCCGACGACGAGCAGACCAAGGCCCTCGTGGAAGGCCGGCCCGCTCGTCTCACGCTGGTTCCACGAGGCGCAGTGGTCGGCCTCGGCTGCCGGCATCACGATCGACATCGCGCAGGGGCGCGCGTCGATCGACTGCGCCGTCCACGCCATGCCAAACACCTGCCGCGCCTCGGGGGTGGCCCCAAGGGTGCTGGCAGCGACGACGACGGCGACGGCAGCAGTGATCACGGGGTTTTCTTTTCCGTGGCCTCGGCGGGCTTGCCTTCAGCGGCCTTGACGGGCGCAGCGCTCAGCGTGGCGAGGATTTCGTCGGCACGCGCCTTGAGGGCGGTGTCGGGGTAGTCCTTGAGCAGCTTGTCGAGACGCTCGCGCGCCTTGGCGTCGTCGCCGTCCTTCTTGTAGAGGCGGCCGAGGTTCAACAGCGCGCCGTCTTCGTCGCTGGTGCTGCCGAGCTCGACGAGCCGCTCGAGGGCCTCGATGGCGCCCTTGACGTCGCCCTTCTCTTCCTTCGCGGCGGCAATGCCGTCGAAGGCGGCGAAGCGGAGGTCGTCGCCGGGCTTCGCACCAGTGAGGTAGGCCTCGTAGGCAGCGATGGCGCCGTCGAAGTCTTTGAGCTTCAGCGCGCTGTGGCCGACGTACAGGTTCGCGAGTGCCGCAGCGCCCGTGCCCTTGTGCTGGCTGACCACACCCTCAAACGCCGTGCGGGCCGCTTTGGCCTTCTCGTCGTCGGTGGCGTAGGCGGGCTTGCTGTCGGCGGGATCGGGGTCGGGGCCAACGGGGGCGTCGTAGATCTCGACCGCCTTGGTCCACTGGGCGCTGGCCTCGGCGTCGTTGCCACGGGTGGCGACGCTGTAGATGCCAAAGCCGAGGCCGGCCACGACAACCGCGCCCAACGCACCGAGCACGATGCTGCGGTTTTCCTGCACCCACTCGACGAGCTCGAAGCCCTTGGCCTGAAACTCGTCCTGGACGGCTTCGGCGGCGGCGGCTTCTTCAGCAGCTTTAGTGGCCTCGTCGGCTTCAACCGCTTTGGCGGCCTCGGCTTTCTTGGCCTCTTCGGCTGCTTTTTCTTCTTTCTTGTCTCGCTTGGGCTTGATCTGCTGAGGCATGGCCGACGCTCCGCGCGCTTTTCAACGACTGCTGCGACCCGAGTGCACCCCGACGGTGGTCGGGCCTGTCCCGACGGGGACGCCTCGACGGTCGCGGCTGGCGCATAGGTCGTCGCCGACGTGGCGTCAACGTGCGCTGCAGCTGGTCTGTGCATCTGGGGTCTGCTGGACTGCCCCCGCCGCAGCACAAGCCCCTGAAACGGCTGGCGTCGAGGTGGCCGCCCACGTCGGCTACGCGCTGCGGGGCCTGGCAAACGACGACCAACGCCACGGCGCGGCCGTCGCCGTCACGGTGGATGCGCCGCCCGCGGTCGCCGGCTGGTCGGGGCGTTTGGGGCTCGACCTGCTCGCGTTTGCGCCAACGACGCAAGCGACGGCCCCCCGCCTGTTGCCGCTCGTGTCGCCCGCGCTGACGTGGCGCCTCGTCGAGGGGCCGCAGCTGGTGACGGTGGCCTTCGGTCCGGTCGTTGGCGTGGGCATTCACGGCACCGTCGACGTCGCGTTCGGCGCGAAGGCCGCACTGCAGACGCGGTTTGCGATCGTTGATGGTGTGGCCGTGGTGGCCGCCGTGGGGGGCATCGTCGTCGTTGGCGACGGGGTGGTGGGCAGCGCCAGTCTCGGGCTCAGCGTCGACCCACAAGCGCTGTGGGCCCGCGCCCAGCGAGGTGAGGACACCACTGACATCGCCGTCGAAGTCGCACCCGAACTCGCGCCGGTGTTGCACGGGAGCTGAACTGGAGGCGTAACCGCCTGTTCTACCAGCGAAATCCGAGGCCGGCGGTACCGAAGATTTCGAGGTTCAAGTCGCGCACGCCGGCACCGGTTTCGACGCGGAGCAACAGCGGCCCCACGTCGACCTCGACACCAGCACCGCCGCGCGCGCGCCACGCTGGCCCAACGCGCGTGACGACGTGGTCGAAGACGTGCGTGGCGGTGGCGCCGATCCCGCCCGCGAGCCCGCCAAAGCCGAAAGCACCCACGCCAACAAACCCGCGACGAAAACGCGCACCGCCGAGCCCGCGCGCCTCGACGAGGCCCGCAATCTGCGCGACGCCGACGTCGACGGTGCCGGCGGTTTGGTTGCTGACGAGCACTGTGCCGTCGAGGCCCCAAAACGGCCCTGCCGCGATGCTGTTCACGCCGCCGAAGCGCAGCGCGAGTGCCGATGTGGGGGCCGTGGACGCAGTGACCGCCTGGGCTGCGCCGTCGACGACGAGTTCGAGCGACAGTCGCGGACCATCCCAGGTGTGGGGCACCGGTGCAGGCACAGCCGTGACGACAGCGTGCGGCGACGACGACGACGACACCGTTGCCGTCTCTGTCGGCGCCCCCATCGCGAGCGCCAGCAGCACTACGAGCATGACGGCACCCGCCCCGAACGCACCAGCGATGCGAAGCGCACGGCGATCGTTTCGCAGGCCAACTCTCGTCGACGACCGGCGGGCAGCGCCTGCACGAACGGCTCGAGGAACTGGTCGATGTCGAAGGCGACGCCGTTGGCCAGTGCTGCACCCACCTGCGGCAACGCCACGAGGACAGCGGGCTCGATCGCGCTGCGCATGATCGCCGGGTCAGCCTCGGCCGCCTCCCACAACGTCGCGGCAACCACGGTGCCGACGCAGTAGAAGTTGAAGCTGCCGCGGAAGTCGTCGACGTCGAGGTTGCAGCCCGACAACAGCTTCGGCTCGAGGCTGCGGTCGCGCAGGTTGTCGTAGGTGGCCACGGCTGCGAAGTCGCCCTCAACGTCGCGGCGCGCGGCCTCGGCAACGAAGCCGCCGTCGGCGGCCGAGAACGCTTCGATGACGGCGTCTTTGTTCTGCAACGCCGTGATCGCAAAAACGTCGGCGAGGCCCTCGTCGAGGCCCTTGAGCAGCATCTGCGCGCGCAGCTCGTCGCGCGTCGGCGAGGCGTCGGTGATGGCGGTGCGCCAGAGGTCGAAGCCGCCGTCGATGTCGGACACGGTGGTGTGAAAGAAGACACGGTGGGCGAATTCGTGAGCGATCACACCGCGGTGCATCGCAAACGGGACTCCCGCCTGAAACGCCGAACGCAGCGCCAACCAACCATCCAGCGGCGGTGCGTAGGCGGCGTTGTCTGACGACAGCAACGGAATGGGCAGCAGCGGCGACACCACCACCGACGAGAACATGCCGACGATCGCGTGGTTTTCGTCAGCACTCGACGTCGCGCGGTTCGCCACACCGACGTCGTCGGCGAAGGCGAAGGCGCTTTCGAAGTTCGCGAGCATCGTGAAGTAGAAGAGCGTTTCGTAGGTGTCGGCGACGTAGCGCTCGCCGTCGAAGTGCATCTGCGGCGCAACGTTGTCGCCACCATCGCCGCGCGTTTGCTCCACCATGCTGGCGCGCGTGGTGGCGAGGTCGGCGAAGTCGGCAAGGTTGACGTCGAGGCCGCTGCGAATGTCGAAGCGCTCTGCACGCCCGGTGTTCAGGTCAACGACGGTGTCGAGTCGCACATCGCCAAGCGACGCAAAGCCGTCGACGTCGCGATCGGGAACGACGGCCTCGACAACGACGGGGCCGCCGATCGGTGCGCAGGCGGCGCACAACGCCAGGGCGATCGTTGCACGCTTCAAAACGGCATCCTGTTCGGTTCGCCGATGGGCCGTTCGACCTCGGGGCTGGTGGGGGCCGCTACCGCAGGCGGCGTGCTCGGCGGCGCTGTAGGCATGGGCACCGGCACGACGACGGACGCAGGCAAGGTGATCGTGACCTGCGCTGGTGGCGCTTGCGCGGCGAGCCCCAGCAGCACCGGCGTTGCCCCGACCGCGAAGCCTGCCGCGGTGAGTGGACCGGTCGCCCACGACGGCGATGCCAGGGTGGTGATGACGACGCCCGCGTTGCCGGCGGCCAGGCACGAGATCGGAGCGGCGAGCAAGGCGGGGTTCGCGAGGCAGAAGCCAACAGCCGCGCCGCCTGGCATGCAGCACGCCGCAAGACCAAGACCCGTGGCCACGATGGGCCACTGCACTTCGGTGCGCTCGATGGTGCCCTCGTCGACGACGACGCCGTGTGTGTTGCGCAGCTTCCACTGAACGGGCTCGGCCCCGGTGGAGACCTCGATCGGAATGGCGCTGGGCGAGGTGACCGCAACAGCTGGGGCGTTGCCCACGTCGAGCACGGTGCCAGCGGGGGCGTTCTCGACGACAAACGAGGTGGTGGTCGAGCACGCGCCAGCCAGCATCGCGACGGCGAGCAGCACGCCCGCGGGTTCAATTGAGCCTCGGCGACAAAACCGCAAAGCCGGTTTTCTCGTCGAGGGCTTCATCGGTTCACCAGGTGAAACTCAATCGGGATGCGAAACGTGACCGGCGCTTCAACGCTCGCCGGGATGGGCGGAAACGTGGTGCGCTCCGCCATCGCAACGCATTCCTCGTCGAGCAACGCGTGGCCGGTGCCCTTGCCGAAGACCTTTGGCTTTTCAGCCAGTGTGCCGTCGTGGTTGAGCTTGATCACGACCATGCAGCGCCCCTCGAGGCCCAGCACTTCGGCCTGCCGCGGGTAGCGCTTGTTCTTGTTCATGCGATCGAAGGCCCCGGACTTGTAGCCGCTCTCGCTCCAGTTCTCGGCGGGCGGCCCCGACTGGCCGCGGTTCGTGGCGGGCACATCGGTGCGCTGTGGCCCCGACGACGCCGGCGGAGGCGCGCCTTCGACGCCATCAGGCGTGCCGACCGCAACAGCGACGCCCTGCCCGGTGCTTGGGCCAAGGGCCACGACCTGGTCGCTGGCTTTTGGCGGGGGCGCGTCGGGGGGCGGCGGGGTGGCAGAAGGCGGAGCCGGAGGCGCTGGTGGAGGCGCAACATCCGGAATTGGCTCAGCTTTCTTCGGCCGGGGCGGTTCTGGCGGCGGAGGGGGA
>JBIKRQ010000289.1:0-8203 GCA_044349155.1 Myxococcota bacterium | reverse complement strand
AGGTGTGGGGTTCCCGTCGTCAGGGCCCCCGGTGGACTTTCACCTCCCTCTCCGCGCCCATGCCGGGCGCACCATGATTTCGACCGCTTGCGGTCGAATTCATATTGATATTCATGGGGTTGGCGGAACGCCAACTCCATGAATTCTGCGCGTCTGCGTCGCTGCTTCCGGTGGAAGTATGAGCGTACGATGAGCACGCTTCGCGAGATCGTCATCGTCGTGGCCTGAACACGAGCGCTCGAGCGATCGAACGTGCGCTCGCAGGCTGCGGCTGTTGCTCAGCCGCGTGACACGACCTCGAGAAGGCCCTGGGTGAATGGACGCAACGGCCCCTGGCGCAAGCACCCATACGTCAGGCAGAGGCCGACCTCCGGTACTCCCTGACACTGCGGCGAGTTCAACAGCACGCCGCAGTTCGTCATCGTCAGCGTCCCCGCCACGTAGTTGCCGCCGCCCCAGTTCGGGCCGCACATCGGCTGCCCCGGCAGGTTCGCATCCATCCACGTCCGCGTTGCGGCGAACAAGTCGGCACACACGGTGGCGGGATCGGAAAAGCGCGGCGCTGCTGGCCCGAGCATCTGCGTCACCTGCTGCACGGTCACGCCGGGGAGCGGCGCTGCGTTCATACACAGCCCGTAGCAGTTGGTGCCGAAGACGGTCCCGGCGGGCGGCGGTGGCGGCGGCGCAGGCGCGGGGCAGCAGTAGAGGTCGAAGCCATAGGCGGAGTCGTCGCCCAGCTCCTCGCAGGTGTCGACGTAGACGCGACGATCGGCTGGTGCGCAGCGTGCCGCGTTTGGCGCCGGGGCGATGCTCGCGCTGTTCTGCTGCAGGTAGGTCTGCGCGAGGCTCGCGGCATCGATGTCGCAATGGTCGACGACGACGGGCTGCTGCACGAACACCGCCGGTGCGGCCTGATCGAACGTGCCCACCATCCACTGATTCACGCCCGTTTGCCCCTGCCCCTGGGGGTCACCGAGGTTGATGAGTTGGGCTGCCTGCGGGTCGGTGACGTCGAACGAGCCGAGCAGCCAGCCATCGGCGCACGGCGTCACGGGCCACGTCGCTTGCGTTGGTGGCGGACCAAGAACGCCACCACCAGCAGTCCCTGGGCAGGTGTAGTTGACGACCGCGCCCGCCTGGGGCTGACCGTCGGCGGAGACCATCACGACACCGGCGATGCTCTGGATGCTCGAGGGCCACACAACAGCGGTGGTGTCTGGGCAAAACACATCGGTCTGTTGCTCGAGTTGATCGTTGCCCAGCCCCCACAGACCGCTGGGCAGCAACGTCGGCTGCCACGTGCCGTTGTTCTGCAGGTCCTGCTGAATCCACCCCATCATGTCGTTGGCGTCGGCGGTGCACACTGCAGAAACGATGGCCGGATCGGTGATGGTGTGCACCAGAACCAACCCAGGCGCGCGGTGCACGGTGACCTCATACGACGACGTCGACGGATCCCACACGCACGACACGTTCAACCACGACGACGACACCTGCGCCGCCGTCGGCGTCGCCAGCAGCCACAACAACGCAGCCAACAGAACACTTGCTCTCATCACACGCCTCCCCCACCAGCCATGTCCGGCGGTGGAGAACGACGGTGCACCGCATGCGCAGGGCGCACATCTCAGCGCAACCTCACCACGACCCCGACTACGAGCTGCAGCTCAACTGCGAGCAGCCCACCTTGTTGCGCGCCCACTCGGGCCGTCGCTGTGCGAAGTGCTCGGCCCCTGGCTGCTGCGTGTAGGGCGCGCGCAGCACCTGCAGCCACGTGCGGAGCACCTCGAGGTCGCCGGCGGCCGCGGCGTCGATGGCTTCCTGCGCGAGCCAGTTGCGCGGCACGTACAGCGGGTTCGTCGCGTTCATCTGCTCGCGGCGCGCCTGGGGGCTCACACCGTCGAGAGCACAGCGCGCTCGATACTTCGCCAGCCACGCCTGCGCCGCTGCTGCAGGCCGCTTCTCCATGTCGTAGTATGACTGTACGATGAGCGTGTTGTCGTCGTCAGCGAGCACATCGGCGAGCCCGCGGTACCACAACGTCATGTCGGTCTCGGCACTGGCCAGCAGCTCGAGCGCTTCTTTCAGCAGCACATCGTCGTCGTCACTGCGCCACACCAGCCCGAGCTTCTGCAGCTGCATGTCGCGGTGGCGCGTGGTGATGTCGTCGGCGAAACGGTCGAGTGCTGCGCCGAGCAGCGACGGCTCGCGCACCAGCGGCAGCAACGCTTCGGCCAAACACGCAAGGTTCCAGTGGGCCACGGCGGGTTGGTTGCCGTAGCGGTAGCGACGTCGACCAGCGTCGGTGGTGTTGGGGGTCCAGCCCGGGTCGTAGCCCTCGAGAAAGCCGTAGGGGCCGTAGTCGATGGTGAGCCCCAGGATCGACATGTTGTCGGTGTTCATCACGCCGTGCACGAAGCCCACGCGCTGCCAGCCCACCACGATGTCAGCGGTACGGCGGGCGACCTCGTCGAAGAAGGCGACGACGGCCACAGGATCGTTCGCGTCGGCCGACAGCGACGGAAAGTGCGTGCTCACGGTCCACGTGAACAAGCGCTTCAACAGCTCGATGTCGCCGTCGTTGGCGAGCAGCTCGAAGTGGCCAAAGCGCACAAAGCTCGGCGCCACGCGGCACACGATCGCCCCGGGTTCAGCGGCTGGGCGGCCGTCGTAGAGCATGTCGCGCACGACGTCGTCACCGGTACCCACGAGGCTCAGCGCGCGCGTGGTGGCGATGCCGAGGTGGTGCATGGCTTCACTGCACACGAACTCGCGCAACGACGAACGCAGCACCGCTCGACCATCAGCACGCCGCGAGTACGGCGTTGGTCCAGCCCCCTTGAGCTGCAGCTCGAGCCGCTCGCCGGTCGACGTGAGCACCTCGCCCAGCGACATCGCGCGCCCATCGCCCAGTTGCCCGGCCCAGTTGCCGAACTGATGACCGCCGTAGCGCGTGGCGATCGGCTGCATGCCCTCGAGCACGCGGTTGCCCGAGAACACCGCGGCGAGTTCGGCGGCGGCGGCAGCGACGTCGTTGGCATTGGCAGGCAGGCCCAGCATCGCCGCCACATCCTTCGACCACGCCAGCACCGTCGGCTGAGACACGGCGGTGGGCCGCACGTGCGAGTACAGCGCGCCGGGCACCTGTCGCGTGACGAGATCGGTGCGTGGGTCGGCGGGCAAGCCATGAACGAACGAGTTGTGAAACCGCAGCGAGGGCAACGACATGCGGCTGTGTAGCAACAGACGGCACCGGCGCCGACAGCTGTTGTCGCCTCGACGACAGCTGCCCCAGCCGCTGGCCGATCTGCTGCGGTGTGCTACCGCTGGGGGCATGCGTGCGTTGTGTCTGCTTCTGCTGCTCCCCGTCGCCACGGCGTGCTCGTATTCGTTTGGTCTACAAGCCAGCTACGCCCTCACCGTCGACGGTGTTGCCGACGGCGAGCCGGCCACGGTGTGCGAGCTGCACAGCGGCGTGGGCAGCAACAGCGGCGGCGATGTGGGCGGCACATTTGGCCCCATGGTGGTCGAGGCGCCCTACACTGCCGACACCTTCGACGTCACGATCCACCGCGACAGCGACGACGCTGTGATCGTGCAGGTCAGCTACGACACCAGTGCCATCGTCGACGGCTTCGACGAATCAGTCACGGCCGAGGTCGACGCCACGTCGCTCGTGGCCACGTTCACCGCCGTAGAGGCCTGCGAATGAGCACGATCGGCATGCATCGTCCCCTGTGGCTCCTGCTCGCGCTGCTGGCCCCGTGTGTGGGCTGCTACGACACGTCGTTGATTGTGGTGCGCACACTCACCAACGCCGACAACGTCGAGACCGCGCTGTCGACGGTGTGCAGCCCGGTTTCGCCGGTGAGCGACGAGCAGCGCACGGCGATCGGCGATGTGATGACCGAGATCATCACCACCACCGCCGACGACCTCACCATCACCATCGTCGCCGGCGACGCCGACGGCACCGTCCTCGCCACACAAACCCACACGTTCGTCGCCATCGTGCCGGGCTTCAAAACATCGGTGAAAGCCGACGACGGCACCACCGAGTACCGAGGCGACTACCGCGGCATCGACGGCTGCGACTGAGCACAAGCAGCAAGAACAAGAGCAAGCAAGCAGCAGCAAGCAGCAAGCAGCAAGCAGCAAGCAGCAAGCAGCAAGCAGCAAGCAGCAAGCAGCAAGCAGCAAGCGCACAGGCGAGGACGCTCCGCGCGACAACGAGCTAGCTGAAGTCAGCGGGCGCCGGGTCCGACGCCTCGCAGGAGCGCGACCGCAGGGGCAACGCCAACACCACCGAGCAGAAAAGGGCGGGCGTCGCTCCGTAGAACGCGGCGCAACCACCCGAGATCTCAAGCAAAAGCGCGAGGGGGTCCTGGGGGCCGCCGCGCAATGCGGCCCCCAGGTCGCGCCGAAGGCGTAGTCCAAAGCGAGGACGCACTGATCGCCGACAACGCAGTTTCGACGATCGTGTGAAGCAAGGAGAGCAAGAGCAGACAAAGCAAAGAGCAGAGAAGCAGGAGCTTCCCCGCCGATCGGCGCTCGCGGTAGCACTCGCTGCATGAGCACCACCCGCACCGTCTTCGCCTCCACCGACGCCCTCGCCGCAGAACTCGTGCACCAAACGATCATCGCCGCAGAGGCCGCCATCGCCGCACGCGGCGTGTTCACGATGGCGCTCACGGGTGGCTCGGTCGTGAGCGCCACGTACCCCGTGCTCGCCCAGGCACCGCTGCCATGGAGCAAGGTGCACATCTTCTTTGGCGACGAGCGCTGTGTGCCGGGCGACCACGTCGACAGCAACCACAAGCTCGCCGTCGACACACTGCTGAGCAAGCCAGGCCCGTCGCAAGCCACGGTGCACCGCATGCGCGGCGAAGACGACCCCACGCAAGCCGCCTTCGCCTACGAGCGCACGGTGCTCGAGGTCACCCAGGGCACGGGCAGCCTCGACATCGTGCACGTCGGCATGGGCCCCGACGGCCACATCTGCTCGCTGTTTCCCGGCCACGAGTTGCTGCGCGAAGAACGTCGGTTGGTGATGCCGATCTTCGACTCACCCAAGCCACCGCCGTCGCGCATCACGCTCACGCTGCAGGCGTTGTCGCGTGCGCGCCAGCTGTTCTTTCTCGTCACGGGTGCCAACAAGGCTGACGCCGTCACCGATGTGGTGCTCAACGCGCAGTCGGTGTTGCCCGCAGCCCTCGCGAGCCGTCGAGGGGCCACGGTGCGTTGGCTCATGGATGCCGATGCTGCCCGCGGCTTGAAATAGCCGCGTCTCGTCGTCGTCAGCTCGCGCGCAACACCTTCAAGGCCTTGCGCGCGTTGATGTCGAAGTCCGTCGCGGTCTCGGGGTCGCGTTCAATCAGGTACTGCTGCACCGACGGTGCGAAGAACAACGCGATCGTGCCCGCGAAGTGTGCTGCCCCCTTCGACGTCAACGACACCGCTGGTCGCGTGCCGCACTGACCCATCGTTTCGTGCATGAGCCCTTCTGCCTTGGCGTACGCGAGCTGCGGCCCGTAGGCGTCGTCGACAGTGCGACCAAACTTCTGCGCAAACGCGGTGCGGTCGATCTCGCCGAAGTAGAACGCGACGGCGACAAACTTGGCCATCATGTGGGCCTGGGGCAGCTCGTACAGGTCTTGAATGGGCATGCGCCCGTCGAGGATTGCCTTTTTGTGTGGCAGCAGGTTCTTGCCCACGCTGCCTTCGTTGTAGGCGATGGTGGTGTGCGTGAACGTTTGCGCGCCAAGGCCGAGCCCGAGGTACGGCGTGCCCTCGATGACGCGGTGGGTGAGGTACGTGCTCGTGCCCGTGCGATCGGGCTGCAGCGATCCAGCGGCGTCACGCAGGTCGCCACGCACGTAGGTGTTCTTGCCCGGCGAGGCCACGTAGCCCGCTTCCTCGAGGACACGGCGCGCGAGTGCGGCATGCGCCTTCACGTGCGCGAGGGTGGCGCGTGAAGCCTGATGCGAGATGCGCGTGAGCTTGTAGCGCATGCGGTACAGCGTGATGAACTCGGGGCCGAGGCCAATGGTGTGCAGCAGCGTGGCGCGCAGGCTGTCGTCGGTTTGGTCGGCGAAGCCGTACATCACGTCGAGGTTGATGCGGGTGAAGCCAGCACGGCGCATGTTGTCGACGGCGACCTTGTGGTGCTCGATCCCGTTCTCGTCGCGCGCCAGCACCTTGAGCAGGTCGGGCTGAATCACCTGCAGGCCCATCGAAATGCGCGAGATGCCAAGGTCGACGTAGGCGCGGAGCTTGTCGGCGTCAGCAGCGGCAATCTTCGGCGTGGTTTCAATCGAGATGCCGCCACCGGTGCCGTCTGCACCAAGGTCGAAATGCGTGCGCAACGCTCGCATGATGGCGGAAATATCTGCAGCGGGCAGGAACGCCGGCGTGCCCCCACCGATGTCGATGCCGCGGATGCGTTTGCGCTTGCCGTCGATGTGCGTGGCCGTGCGCTCGATCTCGGTGAGCAGCGCGTCGCGGTAGGCGTCGGTGTCGAGCAGGTCGTCGCCCGAGACCACGGTGTATTCGCAAAACGCGCAGCGGCGTTCGCAAAACGGGATGTGCACGTAGAGGCTCAGGTCGTCGACGTCGGCGAAGGCGTTCTTCACCACCGCGTTGTGGTCGGCGCGGGCCACGCGGTACGGCGCCCACGTGCGCTCGTGGGTGATGGGGTAGGCGGTGTTGCTGATGTGGTGGTTGCGCTCCCCGGCGACAAACACGTCGGCAGGGTCGTGCACACAGGCATCGGCGGCATCGGGTGCGCGCCACGTGCGACCGGGCGATCTGCTGCTGTTGTGCTCGCTCATGCTGCCTCCTGCGACGCACCTTGTTCGATGCGCCGTGCATCCAAGCATAGATGCATCAAGCATCTATGGCAAGCGCCGCCTGGATCTCCAGAAACAGCAACGCCCGGCTCCGCGGGGAACCGGGCGTCATCGGCAGGTCCAGGCGCTTCTGAAGGCTCTGAAAGGCCCCTACGAGCGCGGCAACGGTGGTGCGGCGGGTGCCGGCACGTCGACACCGAATTCGCGCAGCAGCTGGCGCACCAGGCCCGCCTCGATGCTGTCGCCACCCGCGATGCGCTTGCCCAACGCAATGGCGAACGGGCGCTTGCCCACGATCGAGTAGGCCTCGAACAAGAACAGTCCCGCGCGCGGATGCTCGCCCGACGTGCGCCACGCCTCTTCGCAGTGGGCCAGACCGGTGCGCACGTTTTGCAGCGGCCCGTTGCGCAAGAGCAGACGACCAAGGGCTGCCCGCGGCTCCCACCACGAGTTGCGCTCGCGGATGACGCGGGTCAGCTCGTTGACGAGGAAGGCAATGTCGCCCTGCCCGGTCACCGCGGCGATCTCGCCCTCGAGAATCAGGTAGCGCACGTCGTCGGGATACTGCGAGGCCAGTTCGTCGAGGCGGTTCACGGCCGTGACACCGTCGCCCTCGTAGAGCGCTGAGCGCACGTGCACGAGCCCCTGCTCGAGGGGGTCGTTGTTGATCTTCTTGGCGGCCTGCGCGTTTTTGCGTTCAAGGAGCGTCGCGTGACCGGGGTGCTGCTTGAGCGCCAGGGCGATGTTGTCGTCGGCCGCGTCGTCGGCACCACCTTCGATTTCCACGTCGATGAGGTGCAACCACGCTTCAAGGTCGCGCGGGGCAAGCTCGACCGCTTTGGCGAACGCTTCTTCGGCGTCGGCGAGTTCGTCGCGCTTCCAGAACACGCGACCTCGACCAAACCACCCGCGCGCCCCCCGCGGCAGGTTCGTGATGGCGCGGTCGAAGTAGGTCATGGCCTCGTCGAGATCGCCGCGGCCCCAGGCGTCGTCGCCGAGCATGGTATCGGCCTCGCCCACGCGGCTGCCCAACGACGCCGCTCGGCGGGCCAGCAACAACGCGCGCTCCTTGTCGCCCTTTTTCAGCCAGAACACCGCAAGCCACGCCAACGCATCGGGCTGGCGCGGGTTGCCCGCCAACAAACGCTCGAGGCGCAACACGCCGTCGTCGACGTTGCCGCGGGCACTGCTGATGCGCGCATAGGCCACGTGGGCCGCCGCGTCGCCAGCGTCGGCGTCGAGCAGGTGTCGGGCCATGGCCTCGGCGGGGTCGAGCCGACCGGCCTGCAGGTGTTCTTCAAGGACGTCGTAGGTGCTGGCTGCCACACGCCTTGCTTAGCGTATGGCCGGTGCTT
>JBIKRQ010000288.1:0-8206 GCA_044349155.1 Myxococcota bacterium | reverse complement strand
TGTCGCGCACCCACTGCAAGATTTTCGCGGGTGCTGGCGGCTCGTGGATCGAAGACATGGGCAGCACCAACGGCACCTTCTGCAACGACGAAGAGCTGGCCAGCCGCCGTCGCCTCAAGAATGGTGATTTCATCAAGGTGGGCGGAGTTATCTTCAAGTATATCGATGGCGACAACATTGAGCAATTGTATTACGAAGAGATCTACCGCATGGCCATCATTGATGGTCTCACCCAGATCTACAACAAGCGGTATTTCCTCGAGTTTATCGACCGCGAGCTGGCCCGCTGCGCCCGCTACAGCCGCCCGCTCACGCTGATCATGTTCGACATCGATCACTTCAAGCGTATCAACGACGAGCACGGTCACCTGGCTGGCGACTATGTCTTGAAACGCATGGCTGGGGCCATCAACGCCAAGAACATCCGCAAGGAAGAGTGCTTCGCGCGCTACGGCGGCGAAGAGTTCGCGATCGTGCTGCCCGATACGCCAAAGGCCAATGGCGCGATCCTCGCCGAGAAAATCCGCGAGATGGTGCAAGACACGCGCTTCGAGTTCGAAGGCAACGTCATCCCCGTCACGATCTCGATGGGCGTCACCGACCTGCAAAAGAACGACACCGTCGACGCCTTCATCCACCGCGCCGACGGCAAGCTGTACGAGGGCAAGCAGGGCGGGCGAAACCGCGTCGTCGCCTGACGAACCTCGAAGAGAAACCCGCTTTGGGGTTTGTCGCCGAGGCGAGTCTCTTGAGGGGCGGGCGGGGAAACCTCCCCGCCAATCACATCGAAGTGCTGTGTCGACGTCGTTGCTTGATTGCGTTTCTGGTGTGATGGCGCGCCCATGGCTCGTCGTCGTCCGCCCCCGCCTCCGAAATCCCTGCGCACGCCTCCGTCGTGGGCCAAGCCAATGCCCAAAACGCCGCCGCGGCCCTCCAACCGCGTGCCGCCGTTCGTCTACGTCGGCAGCCCCGACGTCGAGCACCTGCTGATCGAAGAGCTCGGGCCCTCGGCCAAGCCGCTGGCCCCCGGCGTGGTGGGTGCTGACATCGAGCTCGATCCCGTCTTCGCCACACAGCTGCTGCCGCACGCGCAACGCGTGACGACGACGACGCGCGATGAACTCGCCACAGCGTTGCTCGCGTTGTGCGACGCGGCCGAAGCCTCGCCGATGGACATCCACGTCGACGTCCCCGAGATGGAACGCCTCGGCAGCGCGCGCAAAGCCGACCACCCGCTCACGCCCGACGCCGTGCGCCTCAAGGAAACCCTCGTCAGCAAGGTCGAAGGCCGTCGCGCCAAGGGCAAGCTTGGGCCCGCCACGCGTCACCGCCTGCAGGTGCTGCTGCTGGGGCCGGTGATGTGTCTGGCCAGCGTCGTCGTCGTGCCCCAACACGTCGACCCGTTGATGGCGTGGCCGAGTCCGTTCTCCGCGGGCCGCGCGCTCAACGAGAAGCAGGCGAAGGATGCGCCGTCGTCGGCCCACCGCAAGCTCGACGAAGCGCTCGCCTGGTTGGCAGTCGACATCGACGCGAGCGACATCGTCGTCGACCTCGGCGCTGCCCCCGGCGGCTGGACCCGCGTGATGCGCGACAAGGGTGCCTCGGTCATCGCCGTCGATCGCGCGGCCCTCGACGTGTCGCTCACGAAGGACCCGAAGGTCACGCACCTCAAGCAGGACGCGCTGGGCATCGACCTCGCCGGCCTCAAGGCCTCGATCGTGTTGTGCGACGTCATCTGGACCCCCGACAACGCCGTCACCATCGCCGATCGCGTCACGCGCACGCCCACG
This sequence comes from Myxococcota bacterium, assembly GCA_044349155.1. Taxonomy (GTDB): domain Bacteria; phylum Myxococcota; class UBA727; order UBA727; family VGSZ01; genus VGSZ01. Next base: position 6,416 of record JBIKRQ010000288.1, on the reverse strand, counting down.
GCCCGCGCCGCGGTCATCACGCTGAAGCTCAAAGAGCCCATCGATTGGGTGAGCATCAAGGCCGCCACGTCGATGCTGCACCGCCCAGGCGGTTGGAACGGCCGCATCAAGCACCTCATGGCCAACAAGCTCGAGGTCACGCTGCTGCTCCGTCGCGACAGCGGCTACGTCAAGGCGTAGGCCTCTTGACTACATTGCGCGCGACTGTCCCAACGGTGGCGCTGCAACGTGCTGAAACCGCCCCAAGCGGCTAGCGTGTCGTGATGCACGGCACTGGCGAACCTCTCGGCCGCTTCACCAGCGAGCTCCCCGACACCGCGCGCGATCAGGCCGACGCGGTCGCCGCCGTGCTCGTCACCGCCCAGCGCTTGCTCGTGTGCGGCAACACCGGTGCCGATGGCGACGTCGCAGGCACCACGTTGGCGTTGCGGCTGGCGCTGCTGCGGCTGGGCAAGGATGTCGTCGTCTACAACGACGAGGCCTATCCCGACGCCTTCGCCTGGCTCCCCGGCGGCAGCACGGTGGTCACGTCGCTGTCCGCGAGCGAGCGCTTCGATGCCACCGTCGTCGTCGACGCGGCCAAGGTCGAGCGCCTCGGCAACGACTTCCCCGACGAAGCGCGCCGCGGCGTGTACTGCTGGGTCGACCACCACAAGATCGACGTGCCCCCCGGCGACGTGAACTTCATCGACCTCACTGCTGCTGCGGTCGGCGAGCAGATGGCGCTGGTGCTCGATGCCCTGGCTGTGCGCGTGGGCCACGCCGACCTCATCGACGTCGACGTCGCCCGTTGTTTGTACGCCTCGGTGCTCACCGACACCGGCGGCTTTCGCTACGGCAACACCTCGGCGCGCGCGTTGCGGTTGGCGGCCCGCCTCGTCGAGCTGGGCGTCGATCCGTGGGAGATGACCGAGCGCATCTACGAAAGCCAGGACGAAGCCCGCGTGCGTCTGCTGGGCCGCGCCCTCGACGGCCTCGTGCGTTCCCCCTGTGGCCGCCTGGGGCTCGTGCAGGTGCGCATGAGCGACCTGGCCGAGCTCGGGGCCGCCGAAGAGCACGTGCAGGGCCTGGTGAACAGCGTGCGCGCCATCAAGGGCGTCGAGATTGCGGTGCTTGTGCGTGAGCAGTCGCCCGAGCAGTCGCGGGTCATCTTTCGCTCGCGCGGCAACATCGCTGTCACGCCCATTGCGGCAGCGCTCGGCGGCAAGGGTTCAAAGAATGCGGGCAGTGCGGTGATCGGCGGCGACATCGACGAGGTCAGTGCTGTCGTCATGACCGCCTCGCTCGGTCACCTGCGCGAACTCGCCACGATGGCCGGCGGCAACGCCGAGTAGCAGCGACGCTCGTTGACGACGTCGATGTCAGCGGCCACGTGTGCCCCATGAGCGCACCCGAAGGCATCCTCGTCATCGACAAGCCCGTCGGTCCCACGTCGTTCGACATCGTGGCGAAGCTGCGCAAAAGCCTGCAGACGCGCGAAATCGGCCACTGCGGCACGCTCGATCCGTTGGCCTCTGGCGTCGTCGTGGTGTGCGTTGGCCGCTACTGCAAACTCGTGCGCTTCCTCACCGCCGACGACAAGCGCTACCTCGCGCAGATCACGTTCGGCTTCTCCACCCCAAGCCTCGATCTCGAAACCGAAGCCGACGAGTTCGGCGATGTCGCCGTCGTCACCGAAGACAAACTCACCGCCGCGTTGTCGTCGTGGCGTGGCGTGATTCAGCAGCGGCCGCCGATCCACTCCGCCATTCAGCAGGGCGGCGAGCGCCTGTACGACAAGGCCCGCCGCGGCGAGCACGTCGAGGTCGCCCCCCGTGACGTCGTCGTGCACGGCTTGAAGCTCGTGTCGTGGCAAGCACCACACGCCATCGTCGAGCTCGATGTCGGCAAGGGCTTCTTCGTGCGTTCGCTGGCGCGCGATCTCGGCGAAGCCGTTGGCTGTCCTGCGCATTTGTCGTCGCTGCGGCGCACGAGCAGCGGCCTGTACTCCCTCGACGACGCGGTACCCCTCGACGACGCGCGCGATCAAGCCACAGCGCCAGGCCTGCTGCGCACGGGGCCAGCGGCCATCAAGGGCATGGTGCAGATCGACATCGACCGCGCACAGGCCACAGCGCTCAAGCACGGCCTGCGACCCGCCACGTCGTTGCCAAACGCGTTCGAGGTGCTGGCGTGCTGCGAGGGTGAGATGGCAGCGGTGGTCAGCATCGTCGACGGCCAGCTCGTCACGGTTCGCGGGATGTGAGCTACGGCTTCGGCTTCGGTACTCGCGTGTGCATCATCTGCAACGTCGGCTCGATGTCCTGCCGGTGCCGCGATGTCTTGCCCAACGACAGCTCGACGGTGCCGGGCAGCCAGCGTGGCGTGCGTTCCTCCGTCGACGCACAGCGCGGCATCGCCTCCTGCATGAACCGCATCGCTTCGCCCGAGTCGACCGCGCCATCGCCGTTGGCGTCGCCCCACCCCTGCAGCGCGCCGAGGAGCAGATACGAAAACGCGCGGCGCTCGCCGTCGGGCAACATCGACGCACAGCCGTCGTGGGCCGCGAGCACTGCTGTCCGTCGCGGCGGCGATCGCGTGTGGCGGTTGGGCAAGCGCTCGTCCCAGCCGTCGACGAGGGGAGCTGTGCCATCGCCCTGCATCCGCGAGAACGTCGCATCAAAAATCGCGACGCCGGCGAGGTGGCGGTCGCTGTTGACGACTTTGTAGACGTCTTGCTGCGCGATGCCGAAGCGCTCGATGGCACTGCGGTTGGCGGCGACGTCGACGGGCAGCAGCAGGCCATCGTCGCCGTTGTTGTTGGGCATGCCGTGGCCGATGAACACAAACCACGCCGTGCCCCGTTCACCGGCGTACAGCTGCGAGAGCGCGCTGCGAATGGCGCCTTCGGTGGCGTCTTTGTCGACGAGCACCTTCACCCGTTCCGCCGGCACACCGCGCGCTTCACGCAACCAGTCGGCGTACTGCGCGGCCACGCGTGCAACGCCGGGGATGGCCGGCAGGTGCTGGTACGCGCCAATGGCCACAATCAGGACACGGTCGTGTTTGCCCGGCCCAACACCACCCGGCGTCGTCGTGAGCTCGGGCCATACGAGGGCAGGCGGCACCGGACCCTTCGCTTTCGCTGGTGCTGCTGGGAGCAACAGAGCCGCAGCCATCAACGCAGGCAACAACATGCAGACTCCTCAGGTGTCGACGAGCTCGCCCGCGGTGTGCGGCAACAGCCCGAGCTTGGAAAACAGGGCGATGCGTTCGGGGTCGGCTTTGTCCTCGAGCTTCTCGAGGTCGTGGAAGGTGTAGGTGCCGCGGTTCTTCGTCAGCCACCCCTCCTTGGCCCACTCGGTCATCGCGCGATCGATCGAGCGCACGGTCACGCCAAGGCAGCGCGCGAGCATCTCGTACGTGAGCTTGATCCGCAGGCGCACACCGTCGTCGGTGCGTTCGCCGTAGGCCTCGAGGAAACTCAAAAACAGCCCGGCCAGGCGCGTGTTGGCGTCGAGAAACGCGAGTGCGCGTTCGTTGTAGGCGGCAATCGCCAACCTCGACGCCACGTCTTTCAACATGATGAAGCAGGCCTGCGAATCAGCGCGCATGAAGTCCATGAACACCTTCGCGGGCAAGCGCGCGACGACGCAGGGCTCGAAGCACTCCACGTACTCCTGGCGCGGCTGGCCGAAGATCAGCTCCATCTCGCCAAACACGGCGGGGGCGCCGAAGATCTTCACGAGCACGTCGACGCCATCGGCCGACGAGTAGAACACGCCCACCACGCCGCTGATCAGCACAAACAAGTGCTCGCTCGAGTCGCCCTCCTCGAGGATGCGGCCTTCCTTCTCGAACGTGAGCACCTCGGCGACCTGTGCCAGCTGCGTAAGCCTGCCCTCGTCGACGTCGGCGAAGATCCCGTTGCGGCGGAGGTGTCCAAGCAGCTCGTCGCGCTTCATGCGGCGGACTCTACCCCGACTCGCTGTCACTGGGCCTTGCGGTGTGTCGCCGGGCGATGCTCGTGCAGGGCGAGCGGGAAAACTTCCCGGCACCACGGCGAGCAACGACACATGTCGCCCTCGCTCCGTCGCGAGCGTGATCCGTGTCGTCACGCAGCCGTCTCACACACTTGTCGTCGAGCGATGGGGCTTCTATCGAGGGCCAGAGTTTCCCTGCGCATGTTCGAGCCCGGAGCGCTTGTCGTGATGGTCCAACGTTTTCTCCCCGCCGTTGTGGCGCTGCTCGCGTCGTCGTCGACGTTGGCCGCTGGTGGCAACCCTGCCGCCGTGCGCGCCAGCGCCGACCGCGCCCAGCTGCGCGAGCAGTTCTGCGACGCCGCCTACCTCTACACCCGCCTCGACGAGCAGGCGCCCAAGCCCGACGTCGCCTTGCTGGCGGCCACCTCGGCAGCCCAGGGCGGCGACCGTGCCGGTGCCGTGGCCATGCTCGAGTCCTTCCTCACCCGCTTCCCCGGCGCGCCCCAAACCGGCGAGGTGCAAAAGCGTCTCGAGGCGATTCGCGCTGCGATCGGCAAGGCCGGCCCGGGCTCGTCGTGTGCAGCACCCCGCCCCGAGTGCGGCAACGGCCTCGTCGAGAGCGGCGAGTTCTGCGACGACGGCAACCGCGTCGACTTCGACAGCTGCCCCGCCACGTGCTCCGAGCCGCCTGCGGCCCCACCTCCTCCGCCGCCAGCGGCTGTGGTGGTCGCTCCTCCGCCCCCTCCGCCCCCACCTCCGCCGCCCGCCGCAAGCTCATCGGCCACGCCCGCATGGGCCACGCCGCCGTCGGCCTCGAAGTCGGCAGGTTCGTCGTCAACGTCGTCGTCGTCGTCGACGTCGTCGTCGTCGTCGTCGAGCTCGACCTATGCCGCCCCGGCCGACGATCCGCCGCCGCCGCCGCCGCCGCCGCCGCCGCCGCCGCCCGAGCCAACGCCCGAGCCGTCGCCTGAGCCCACCGCCGACGCGCAGCCCACCGACGACACCGCACCCGTCGACGGCGACGTGGTCGAGCCACCGGCCGGCCCAGGTCCACCGATCGCAGGCTTCGTCTTGTCGGGCGTTGGTGGCATCGCCGCCGTCGGTGGCATCGGCGCCCTCGTCGTCGGTCTCGCACCGGTGGTCTCGTATTTCTCGGGCACCGGCGGCCAGGCGGCAGCGGTCGCCAAGTACAACAAGGCTGAAACGGCCAGCGAGCAGCGCGCCGCGGCCGGTGCAGCGGCCGACGCCCGCGCCGCCCTCGTGCGCGATTCCACGGCGTGGAACAGCTATGGCCGCTGGTTCACGGCGGGCGGTGGTGGTGCTGTCGCCGCCGGCATCGGCTTGATCGTGGGTGGCGTCATCCTCGTCAGCAGCAACGGTGCCGAGCCCACCGAAGCCGATACCACCGCAAGCCCCATCCCATCCGACGACGAGGAGCGCTGACATGCAGACCACATTCAACGGTACTTTTGTTTCGCGCGCTGTCGTCGCGGCGGCCCTGGTGGCGCAGCTGGTGGGCACCGTCGCGTGCACCCTTGGCGGCGACATCGACGACGTGGGCGAGGCCTGCGTGTCCGACTTCGACTGCGACACCGACAAGGAGTGCGTGCCGGCCGATTCGTCCAACGCCTCGCGCGCCTGCATGCCGTTCGCCGGCTGAGCGGATCGACGACGTCATCGCAGCATGCAGCGGGGCCAACACGGCCCCGCTTCTTTTGGCGGTCAGCGCACGTAGCCCTGCTTCGCCATCACCGCACCCATCTGGGCGTAGGCGTCGTCGTCGTGGGGCGTGCGCGCGCCCAGGCCGTCGACGTAGCGGTTGAACATGCAAAAGGCGGCGGCGATGAGCACGGTGTCGTGCACCTCGACGTCGGTGGCCCCTGCGGTGCGCGCTGCGTCGATCATCGCGGTGGTCACGGCTTTGCCGCCGCGTGCAACGGCCCGCGCGATGGGCAACAGCGCTTCGAGCTTCTTGCCCACGTCGCGTTCACCGGCGAGTGCGTTGCGCGTGTAGCTCGCGTCGTCGACGAGGGCGTTGGCGGCCGCGGCATGCGACGCGTGACAAAAGGTGCAGTCGTTTTCGCGCGAGACGGCCGCGGCGATCAGCTCGCGCTCGTGGGGCTCCAGCGTCGACGCCCCGCGCAACAGCGTCTGCGCCAACAGCTGCAACGGCTGTGCGGTCTCGGGGCGGAAGGCGAACAGCTCGCGAATGCCGGGTTGTTCGTTGTGGGTTTCAATGTGGGCCATGGGATCCTCCAAGCAGAAGTGGTCAGCGCTGGCGTGTCGTCGTCGTTGACGTTACCAAGTGGCGCCCCTCAAGAGGTTCGCCCTCGGCGAAAAACCTCTTTTTGGCTCAATGCCGCCGACGTCGTCGGCCAACGCTTCACAAGGAAGAACCATGACGATCTCGATGTACGCCGCCAGTGTTCCCGTGTTCGTGAAGATGCTCACCAA
>JBIKRQ010000027.1:0-29877 GCA_044349155.1 Myxococcota bacterium | reverse complement strand
GACAGGGTCACCAGGCACGAGGTCTTCGACGCTGCCGTCGCCATGGGTGATGAGCACGCGATCGGCGGCCTTGATCAACAGATGGCCGTTTGCGGGCAGCGTCGTCGACGCCGGCGGCCAGACGGCGAACTCCGGCTCGTCGGGGGCGAGGGCAACGAAGTCGGCGACGGCAGCAGAGGTGAGCAACACAGCAACAGACAAGAACATGGCGACTCCCGGGTGGTCGACAGGACTCAGCGACGACGACGACGAAGCAGCAGTGCCGTCAATGCGAACAGGGCAGTGTTGGCGGTGCCGGTCGATGCACACCCAAACAACTGCAGTGGCCCTGGCGCAGCGACGATGTCGACGCAGGCGCGCCGCGTTTCGCTCTCGTTGCCAGCAGCGTCGACGGCGGTGACATCGAAACAGGCTTCGCGCTCAACGCCAGACACCGCAAAGGTCGACCACACGCTGGGTGCGAGCTGCCACAGATATTGGTCGACACCGCTGTCGACGTCGGCACCCACGACATGCAGCAATACCTCTTCCTCCTCCGAGAGCTGCTGCGTGAGCGAGACACGCACAACGCCGTCGTAGCGCTCGGCGGTCATGGTGACGTCGCGGACGAAAGCAGGGCTGGTCTCGTCGACGGGGCCCACCACCCAGCTCAGCGCGTCGCTGGCGCCGCAGCGAGTGCACACGGGCTCAAGGGTGATGGTTTCACCCTCGGTCAGCGTTGGCGTGACGGTGCCAACACCCCTGGAGCCAACGGTGATGCGCGGCTCGCCGACGGTGAGGTCTTCCACGCGCCCGTCGTCGTGGGTGATGAGGACCCGATCGGCATCCACGAGCAACGCGGCGTTGACGGGCAAGACGGTCGCCGGCGCGGGGAACACGCCGTACGGCAAAGGCGTCGGCAACGGCGTGATGAGCGGTTCCGCAGCGACGATCGGCAGCACCGCAAAGGCAACAGCGAGCAACATCTCAGGCCCCCTTCATGAAACGACGACGACGCAGCAGCAGTGCGGCGACCGCGAACACCGCGGAGCTTGATGCGCTGGCTTGCGAGCACCCGAACGGTCCCGGGCTGTCGTCGACGAGGTCGATGCACACATCCTGCGGCTCGCCAACGTTGCCGGCGATGTCGGTGGCCGTCACGGTGAAGCACGCTTCGCGTTCCTCGCCACCCTGCACGTAAAAGCTGAGCGTTGTTTCGCCGTCGGCGAGTTGGCTGAAGCGCACACCTTCGCCTGCGAGTTCGACGACCGCCGGCCCGTCGAGGGGCACCCCGAGCGCAACCGCGAAGCCATAGCGAGGGCTCAAGGGCGCGTTGCGAGAAACGGACACGTCGACAAATGAGGGCTCCTCAAACGCAGGAGCATCATTGTCGGCAGGTCCCACGGCCCAGGTGAGGGGCTCCATGCCGCCGCACGTTGAGCACACCGCCTCGAGGCTGATGACCTCGCCGTCCGTCAACGTCGGCGTCACGCTCTGATAGGCCCCGTCGACAACGAAGACCGCAGGCTCACCGGGCACGAGGTCTTCAACTCGACCGTCGTCGTGGCTGATGAGCACACGCTCGGCAGCGGCCACCAACAGGCGGCCGTTCTCGGGCAGCGTCGTGCCTGCCGCTGGAAACACGTCGAACTGTGGCTCTGACGGCAGCGCCGCGTCGGCGAGAGCAGCAACCAGTGTGACAACGGTAAGAATGACCATGGCGACTTCCCTCAGCGAACAACACAACGTCTGAGCGACAGGCTGAGGTCAGCGACGACGACGACGCAGCAGCAGTGCCGTCAGCGCGAACAGGGCAGTGTTGGCAGTGCCGGTTGATGCACAGCCAAAGAGGTGCAGCGGATTCGCTGGATCGACGAGGTCGACACAGGTGCTCTGCGCTTCACTCTCGTTGCCCGCGGCGTCGATGGCGACGACGTTGAGGCAGAGTTCGCGTTCAGTACCGATCACGCTCGACAACGACCACAGCCCAGACTCCACCTGCCAAGCGTAGTGGGCATCCAAGCCATCGTCGCCAACGACGTGGAGCAGCGCCTCTTCTGCAGGGGCAACGCGCCCGGTCACCGACACGGCCCACCCTTCGCCGATGCGCTCGGCACGGGCACCAACGTCGACAAAGACGGGGGCGGTGTCGTCGTTCGGGCCCACCACCCAGCTCAACGGCTCGCTTGTGGCGCAGCCATCGCACACGCGCTCGAGCGTGATGGTCTCGCCATCACTCAGGTCGGGCGTGACCGTGCCGAAAGACTGCGACGCGATCACAGCAAACGGGTCACCGACGGGGAGATCTTCGACGCGGCCGTCGTCGTGGGTCACCAGCACCCGCTCGACCTGCTCGACCAGCAGGTGCCCATTCGCAGGCAAGACCGTGCCGGGTGCTGGAAACACGCCGTGCGGCATCGCCGGCGGCGAGACAAAGTACGGTTCCGCAGCAACGATCGGCAGCACCGCAAAGGCAACAGCGAGCAACATCTCAGCCCCCCTGCACGAGACGACGACGACGACGCAGCAGCAGTGCGGCCACGGCGAACACCGCGGTGCTCGATGCGCTGGCTTGCGAGCACCCGAACGGTCCCGGGCTGTCGTCGACGAGGTCGATGCAGACGTCGTGCGGTTCGGAGACGTTGCCTGCGAGGTCGGTGGCCGTCACGGTGAAGCACGCCTGGCGCTCGTCACCGCCCGACACGAAGAAGTCGACCGTGGTTTCTGGCGACGACGACAACTGCCGAAACCCGACATCCTCGCCAGCGACTTCCAGCACCACGGGTTCATCGGCCTGCAGACGAGGTGGCACCGAGAACGAGACGGCGAAGCCGCTTCGCGGGGTGATGGGCGTGTCGCTCACGGCGTACACGTCGACAAACGCGGGCTCGCCTTGAAAGACCGGTGCGTCGACGTCGGCGGCGCCAACGGGCCAACTCAACGGCTCCAAGCCGGCGCACGTCTGGCAGATGGCCTCGAGGCTGACCACTTCTCCCGCCGTCAACGTCGGCACCACCGTCCCGTAGTCGGTGGTGAGGGCATAGATAAACGGCTCGCCGGGCACGAGGTCTTCAACGCGACCGTCGTCGTGGGTGACGAGCACGCGCTCAGTGGCGGCGAGCAACAGGCGGCCGTTCTCGGGCAGTGTCGTGCCTGCGGCTGGAAACACATCGAACTGCGGCGGCGACGGTGCCGCGGCGTCGGAAGCGACCTCGGCGGCGGACGCAGAAACAACAAGCAAAACAGCAGCAGACAACAGCATGGCGACTCCCCTGTGACCGGCAGCGTACCCGGCCTTCAGAGGTCTGCCACCGACGTCAACGTCGCAGGCGATCTGGGCGGCGCGCGGCGGCCAACGGTGCTGCGGCCACACGGGCAATGGCGTCGACGAACGCGTCGCGCGCGCTGTGCAGGTCGGCGAGCTCACCACCCAAAAACGCGCCCGCAAAGTTCGTCTCTGACGGCGGCGGCAGGAACTTCAGCAACGTCACCGGGGCGGCTTTCACGGCGGCGTCGACGGCGACCACGGCCTCAATCGGTGGTGCGATCAAGTACGCCACGGGCGCGCCCGCCGACACCCCCGCGAGCCCCGCCAGGTACGAACCGCAGCTGCTGACGACGTGGGCGAGAAACGGCGAGGCCCGCGGCCCCTTGATGCTCTGGAAGTACACCTGCTCGGCGAGGTGGCCCTTGATGACCCACAGCGCTTCGGCGACCTCGTCGGGGTCTTTGCCCGCGACAATGCCCAGCACCTCGCCCGACAACGGCCCCGACGCGTGCGCAGCCCCGGCGTAGAAGCTGCGGCCAAACACCACTTCGACGTCGGCGTGCTTGGTCGCTTCGTCGAGCGCGATGTAGGCGCTGTCGTCCTGGTCGACGGTGACCAGGCCCAGCGAACGGTGGCGTTCGGCGTTGAACGTGGGCCCGACGAGGGCAGCCCCCAGGGCCGCGTCGACGTCGTCGATCTGGCGGCAGCTCAGCAGCGTGGGACGCAGGATCGTGTGCTCAGCCATGACCAACCTCGTCAACGAAGGCGTGTTCGATGCAAGCGCTACAGAAGACCCGAGAGGGTGCGACCCACGCGCGGAATGCTTTCCACGACGTGCTTCTTCGCCTCTGGGCGCAGCTTTTCGTACGTGGCCTTCACGTTGGCGTTCTTGGCGCGGCGGGCTTTGTCGTCGGTGATGCCCAACAGTGCATCGGCCACGTCGCCAGCGCGCTTGCTCAACGCATCGCCGAAGCGGTTGGGCTCGCCGCCGGCGGCGCGGTGCTCGGCGTAGAAAGGCTCGAGGCGGCGCACGAAATCGTCGAGGAGGTGGTCCATCGCCTCGCGCACAAACCCCGGCTTCACTTTCTTCACCAACGCATAGGCCCCCTTGATCGCCAGCCCCGCGAGGCCGCCTTTGCTGTCGACTTCGGCGTCGATCAGGCGCGTGCAGTCATCGAGCAGGCGCGGGCGCTTGGCGCGGTCGGACAAGAGGCGGGCTTCGAGGGTGTCGGCGACGTCGGTCATGGGCGGGCCCATAGCATGGCGCTGGCGTGGTTGACATCACACCGAGGTAGGGCACGCTCCTACCTCCACTGCCTCCAGGAGGACCCCATGCAGAAGTTCTTGCTTGCTTCGATGATGGCTCTGATTCCCACCGTGTTCACCGCCTGTGCCGCCGCGAGCGACGACACCAGCGAAGGTGAAGGCGAAGGCAGCGAAGGCGAAGGCGAAGGTGAAGGTGAAGGCGAGGGCGAAGGCGAAGGCGAAGAAGGCTGCGGCACCGGTGCAGCGTGCGAAGCCGACGAAACCTGCGCCTCGGTGTTTCAGGCCCAGGGCGGTGGCCTTGCTCCCCCGTCGTGCTTCAAGACCTGCGCAACCGCCAACGAGAGCTGCACGACCATCCTCGGCCTCGACGGCACCTGCATCCAGGCCGAAGCCGGCCTCGTGTGCTTGAGCACGTCGCCCCTCAACGGCCCCTGCGGCAACGGCGCCAACGCCAGCTGCGCTGAAGACGCCAGCCCCCTGTGCGTGACCCTCACCGACGAAGCCAGCGGCACCTCGATCGGCCTGTGCGCGCGCCTGTGCACCCCCGCGACCCCGACCACCTGCGGCCAGGCGAACCTGCCCGCAGAGGCCTGTGGTTGCGCCGCCGACAGCGGCCTTGGCTGCTCGACCGACATCCAGGTGCAGGGCGGCGACGGCCTGTGCGCCCCCACGAGCGCTGTGGGCGACGCCTGCGGTCCCGATGCCGCCACGGGCTTGTTTGAGCTCTGCACCGACGGCCAGGCCTGCGACCAGACGGCCAACACCTGCGCGACCCCGCCGCCGCCGCCGGCGCCCTGAACGCGAGGCGACTCGAGGGCGGGGAGACTTCCCCGCCCATCAGTGACCCACGAAAAACGGCGGCCTGCGGGCCGCCGTTTTTGTATCTGCAGCGTCGTTTCAGGACGTGCTCAGCGCAGGCGGTTATCGGGGCGACGCGGGGGCTCGTTCTTGCCGCGCGGTGCCGACTTCTGGCCCATGAACGCGGGCGCCAGGTTGCGGTTGATGGCTTGCCAGTACTGGCCGACCGGGTCTTCCTGCATGTCGGGCGACAGGATGGCGTCGACGGGGCACTCGGGCTTGCAGGCGCCGCAGTCGATGCAGTCGTCCTGGTTGATGACCATCATCGGCTTGCCTTCACCGGGATAGCCAGCAGGCACGGAGCCCACTGTGTACATCACGTCGGCGGGGCAGACCGCCTGGCACGCGGCGTAGATCTCGGAAATGCACTTGTGTGAGATGACGTGCGGCATGTGGGGAATCTCCGTTCTCGGGGGCCAGCGGCGAAGTCGGCTGCATTGTTCTTCGCGCCTGCCCTGAAACGCAAGCGCGCGCGCGTGGTTGTCCCGCTGCCCTGTCGTCGACGACGCGGAGCCCTGTGGTCAGGCGCCCAGCACCGCGCTCAGCGCGAGGTAGCAAAGGCTGCCAACCACGGCGCTGATCGGAATGGTGAGCACCCAGGCGTAGAAAATGCGCGTGGTGACGCCCCAGCGCACGGCACTCACCCGCTGCGACGCGCCAACGCCCATGATCGCCGAGGAAATCACGTGCGTCGTCGACACCGGCGCACCGAAGTGGGCCGCGGTGAGCAACGTGATGGCCGCCCCCGTCTCGGCCGCGAAGCCGTGGATGGGCTTGAGGTCGATGATCTTGCTGCCCATGGTTTTGATGATGCGCACGCCGCCCGCAGCGGTGCCTGCGGCCATCGCCATCGCGCACGAGACCACCACCCACATCGGCGGCGCGCCGGTGGCTTTGTCGACGGTGCCGTAGGCGATCAGCGCCATGGTGATGATGCCCATGGTTTTTTGCGCGTCGGCCTGCCCGTGCGACAGGGCCATCAAGCCCGCCGACACCATCTGCAGCCAACGAAAGATGCGGTTGACGACGACGGGGCGCTGACGACGCACGATCCACGTGATCGCCACCATCGCGATGAAGCCGATGATGAAGCCCGCCAACGGCGACGCGAACAAACCGATGAGCGTGCGCTCGAGGTTCTCCAGCCGCACCGACTCGGTCCCTGCCTTGGTGATCGCAGCACCAAGGATGCCGCCCAGCAACGCGTGCGACGACGACGACGGAATCGAAAACCACCACGTGATCAAGTTCCAAACGATCGCACCCGTGATGCCCGCAGCCACCATCACCTGACTGACGACGTGGGGGTCGACCATCTTGGCGACCGTGTCGGCGACCTTGAGGCCCATGAACGCGCCCGCGAAGTTCATCACGGCGGCCATCAAAATCGCAGTGCGCAACGGCAACACGCCGGTGCTGACGACGGTGGCGATGGCGTTGGCGGTGTCGTGAAAGCCGTTGATGTAGTCGAACACCAACGCGACGATGACGACGAGGACCAGGCTGACGAAGACGGTGTCCATGGTGTGGTCCCTTGCGCTTCGGTCAGCCGTTCTTGATCACGATGGCCGACAGCACCTTGCCGGTGTGGTCGACCGCGTCGAGCGTGCGCTCAAGGCCCTCGAGGAATTCCTTGTGCTGAATGAGGCGCACGGCGTCTTTTTCGTGGCCGAACAGATGCTTCATCTGCCCGCGGTACACGTCGTCGCCTTCGTGTTCGAGCTTCGACATTTCGGTGCAGTGCCCGCGAATCTCGCCGAGCAGCTTCAGGCCACGCAGCTTCGTGACCGCCGTGAGCGCGATGCGCGAGGCCTTGATGGTGAGTGCGGCCAACTCGGCAGCGCCCTTGGGCACTTCGTTGATCGCGTGCACCTCGAGCTGCATCGCCGTCGCGTGGTTGAGGTCGACGATGTCTTCGAGGTGGGTCGCGAGGTCGTAGATGTCGCTGCGGTCGATGGGCGTGACGAAGGTGCGGTTGAGCGCGTCGTACACCTCATGGATGACACCGTCGGCGGCGTGCTCGACGTCGCGCATCTCGCGCAGCAGCACGTCACGCGCGCTCATGTCGGCCGCGAGGCACAGGCGCTCCATCACTTCGGCGGAGCGGACGGCGATCTCGGCACCCTTCACGAGGAGGTCGAAAAAACGGTCTTCTCGAGGGAGAAGCTGCTTCACGAGGCGATCGATGAACGGCATGGGCGCAACAGCTACCAGCGCTGTAGCGAGCGTGGAAGCGAAGACACCGCGCGAAACGTGACAATCAGGTGTCGCACCGTGTCACGCACGTTTCTGTCGTATTTTCAGTACGTTAGATGGTGCGGCGATCGCGTCATCACACCCGTCCGGCATGTGCCAGCAGCGCTCAGCGGCCAAGCCAGGCCGACAACTCAGCGCGGCTCATCACGCCCTTGTCGATGAGCAACTCGACCAACGCCCGCACCGCGCGCAGCTGTTGATCGGCGAGCACGCGGAGGTCGTCGGCCGCGGCGTGTGCTGCGGGGGTCGGCCCTGAACCGGTGTTCGGCGGCGGCGCGAACGACGCCGTAAACGTGGGCGGCGCCCAGGTGCCGGTTTGCGGCGGAGGCTGCGGCGGCGATGGCGCTGGGGGGCTCCAGGGCGGCGCAGGAGCGGGCGGCGACGTCCAGGCACCAGTGGGTGGCGGAGGCGACCATTGCGGCGGCTGCGTGGCCGCTGGAGCCCACTGCGGCGGTTGCGTGGGCGGCGCCCATTGCGGCTGCGTGGGGGCCGGCTGCGGCGGTGCGGTGATGGCGACGGGGCTTTGGCCAATCGTGCGGCCCGAGTTGTCCATGAAGCCGATGTTTTCCGTCTGCTGCTGACTGACCTGGGGAGCGCCCGCGTACACGCGGCCAATGGCCTGCATGATCTGCGTTTCGCCCGCGAGCAGCGTTTCCACGCGCACGGCCAAACGACGGCTGAGATCGTCGACGGCGACGACGTTGAACGGGTCGGCGATCGCCATCTGCACCGTGCGCCGCTCCTGCACGTAGCCAACGGGCACGACGAGCATGCGCTCACAGGTGGCGCGGTCGATGCGCGCGAGCACGGCGTCGGGCACCGTGATCGGGTCGGTGGGCCCAAGAGCCGCGCGCGGCAAACCCAGCTGACGACTGAGCGCTTTGACGAGCAGGTCTTCGCTGAGCGCGCCCATGCGCACGAGGATCGTGCCAAGACGACCGCCCCACTGCTTCTGCTCAGCGAGGGCAGTGTTCAGCTGTGCTTCGTTGACGACGCCAGCGCGTATCAACAGATCACCGAGGCGGATCTGGCTCATGCCCCAAGGTTACGGCGACTCGGCGGCGCGCGCGCCTTTTTGAACACCTGTGCCGCTTTGCAGGTCGCGCGCACGCGGACGGTAGGGTGCGCCATGCGCTTTGTTGCCCACGCGTTGCTGTCTGCTGTTGCTCTGAGCGCGTTTGGCGTCGAGGTGTGCCCGTACCTGCACGGCCTGGGCGCGCTGGGTGTGGGCGGTGTGTTGCTCGCGGCGTTTGCGATCGTGTGTGTGCTGCGCCCACTGCTGATGCAGCGTTTCGTCGACGGACACGACGACCTGCAACAGCCTGCACGGCAGCTGCAACTCGACTTCGGCTTGTTCGTGCTCGCCGGCCTGCTGGTGCTCGTGTTCGACGCCATCGTGCTGCACTTTCCGATCGCAAGCGGGGCGCGGATCGTCGTGGGTGCTGTGACCATGGGCCTGTTTGCCGCGATCGACAGCGCGTTGGCGCGGGAGCGCGCGGTGCTGCTGCGACGCAAAAGCAACAGCGCTGCTCCCGTCGTGGGTCGCTTTTTCTCGCTGTCGCGCAAGTTTGCGATCGTGGCGTTTGCGCTGTTTTCGCTGACCACCATCGATCTGTTTTTGTTGGGCATTCAGGACCTCAGCAGCCTTGTGGATCGCGGGCCCCTGGAGCTGCGCGTGTCGCAACGGGAGTTGCTGCTCGAGAGTGCCGTGGCGCTGGCGGTGCTGTTGCCGCTGCTGGGCAACGTCATCCTTGGCTTTGCGCGCAACCTGCGGCTGTTTCTCGACAACCAAAGAAGCGTGCTCGAAGCCGTGGCCGAGGGGCGCCTCGACGTTGGCGTCCCCGTCGCCAGCACCGACGAGTTCGCCGTGATTGCCCAACGCACCAACGAGATGATCGCCGGCCTGCGCGAACGCAAGCGCGTGCAGGAGCTCGTGGGCAAGTTGGTGAGTCCGGCGGTGGCCGCACGGCTGTTGTCGTCGAGCGACGGGTTGTTGGGCGGCTCACGTCGTCGCGTGGTGGTGCTGTTTTCCGACATCCGCAACTTCACGACGCGCACCGAGAACGCCAACCCCGAGGTGCTCGTCGCCGATTTGAACCACTACTTCACCGAGATGGTCGACTGCGTGCACCGCCATGGCGGCATCGTCGACAAGTTCATCGGCGACGGCCTGATGGCCATCTTTGGCCTCGAGACCTTTGACGGCGCCGCCGACGCTGCGGTTGCTGCCGCCTGCGAAATGCAAGCGCGGTTGCAGGCCCTCAACAGCGTCGTCAGCGAGCCCATCGAGATCGGCATTGGCCTGCACGCGGGCGAGGCCGTGGCGGGCACCATCGGCGCGCCTGATCGCCTTGAGTTCACGTTCATTGGCGACGTGGTGAACGCCGCCGCACGCATTGAAGGCCTGACGAAAAACCTGGCGCCACTGCTGGTGAGCAGCGAGGTGAAAGACGCGTTGTCGTCGAGCACGCCGTGGCGCTGGGTGAACGTGGGGGCCCACGCGCTCAAGGGCAAGCAGCAGGCGTTGGAACTGTTTCGCCTGGCCTGACCGTGGGCGCTGTCGACGTCAGGCCGTCTCTTTTTCGCGGCGGCCGCGGTTCAACTTGCCGACGAGTTCGAAGGCCACCATCACTTCGGGCGGGATGCGCAGCGGACGATGCCCCGCGATGCTCACGAACACCCACTCGGTGCGCGCGCGCAGGATCTCGGCACCGTCGCTGAGCCGGATGATGCGCGTGCGGCGCACAGCCGACGCCACGCGGATTTCTTCGACCGTCGTGGTGACCACGAGTTCGTCGCCAGCGCGGCTGCCCTGGCGGTAGTCGACCTCGTGGCGCTTGACGATGAACGTGCCGCCGATGCGCTCGTAGGCCGCACGATCGAGGCCGATGGCGTCGCTGTGGGCACGCGTGGCGTCCTGGATGTAGCGAACCCAGGCCACGTTCGAGACGTGGCCGTTTTCGTCTTCGTCGTCGACGGTGGCGGTGCGGGGCCAGTCGAAGAAGCACAAGACCGGGTACACGCATTCAAGCGCACTCGGGCCCGTCCAGGTGCTGTGACGCGGAATCGACGCGAGTGTGGTGTGTGCAGACGTCGACGGCACCGCTGAAGCAACACTGGTCATCGCAGCATCCCGCCAATGGTGGCAACGAGGTCGAGTTCATCGGCGTGCACGCCGTCGACGGCACTCAAGCGCGCCACTTCTTTGAGCACCTCGGCCCGGTAGCGCACCAGCAGCCCGATGTTGGGCGGCGGCAGGGGTTGGCGCTCGTCGAGGACGGCGGTCAGCAACGCGCGACCAGCATCGCCCGCGAGGCGATCGGCGGCGGCGAACAGGGCGTCGCGCTCGAGGGACGTGACGACGTCGTCGGCCCAGGCGACCTGCAGCAACAGCTTGATGAGTTCGAGACCGGTGACGTTGTCCACAGCTGCGGGCTGCCAGAGCGTCGGGCCGCGCGCAAACGGTCAGGCGGCGGACGTGGCTGCGCTACTCCGACGCGAACAGCCAGTGCAGCTGCGTATCGGGCCCGAGCTGGTCGATAATGAAGCGGCGAAAGGCCCGCTTGATTCGAATCGCCAACTGCCCCATGCGCTGCTTCGATACATTATATCGTTCGCCCAATTCTACCAGCGAGCGGGGTTCGGCCGCGATCAGGTGCTCCCGCCAGATGGCGCGGTCGCGATCGTTTTCGAGGGTGTCGGCGAAACGGTGCATCAGGTCGGCGATCACCGCCCCCACCTGGTTTTGCGCGGCGTTGGCCTCGGGGCCGCGATCGTCGCCCGCGATCAGCTCGCCAAGGGTGCTGCCGTCGTCGTCGGAGCCGACCTGCGCATCGAGCGAGGCCTCGCGGCCATCGAGGCGGGCGACGATGCGGGCGACCTCTTCGGGGCTCTCTTGCACCTCTTTGGCGATGTTTTCGATGCTGGCGTCTTTGCCCTCGGCCAGCAGCTTGCGGCGCACGCGCGGCAGCTGGAAGTACAGCTTGCGGCCTGCACGGGTATTGCCCGTATGAATCGCACGACCATTGGTCATCAGAAACTTGGTGAGCTGCGCGCGAATCCAATACACTGCATAGGTACCAAAGCGCGTGCCTTGATCAGGATCCCAGCGCTGGGCGGCGATGGCCATGCCGGCCGAGGCCTCCTGAATGAGGTCCATGATGTTGGTCCAGCTGCGCCGGTACTGGTGCCCCATCTTGATGACGAGGCGGAGGTTGTGGACCACCAGCTTTTTCGCGGCGTCTTTGTCGCCGAAGTCGCGAACCTTGCGGCCGTAGGCGCGCTCTTCGTCTTCCGACAGGCGCTGCACGCGCGTGGCCTGGCGCACAAACGACTTGTAGATGTCGTCGCGGCCGCCGCCGACGTCTTTGACGGTCTTTTGCAGCTCGTCGTCGGTGACTTCGGTGATGTCTTCGTCTTTGACCCAATCGCCGCCAGGATCGCCGGGCAGTGCCACGCGCCGCGCGCGCACCATGGCGGTGCCACCCACGTCGACGACGTCGCCTTCGACAACATCACCCTCGTCGGGCTCGACATCGATCAGGCCGGGGTCGAGGTCGTCGCCTTCTTCACCCTCTTCGTCGTTGTCGACCACGACGGGGTCGGTGGAGGCGACTTCGACGACGGGGGCCTTCTTCTTGCGCGAGGACGTCATGGCGCGCGGCGCGTCGGCGTCATCGACAGTGTCGACGTCGGTGTCGACGTCGATGGGGGCAGCAGGCTTCGACTTCGTTTTGGTGGCCACGGCGCAGGTCTAGCAGTTGTGCGTCTTCACCGCAGCGTGAACGGCACGCGGCGCGTCGCCGCCTTGCCCGACGCCACATCGGTGACAAGCACCTCGACGAGGTACGGCCCCGGCGGCGCATCGCCCAGCGTGACATCGAGGCCGATGGCGTGCACCGGCAACGCGCGCCAGGCATCGACGGTTTGGCGGCCGAGGTTCTTTTCGCCCAGTGGATCAAGTGTCGCGCCGTCGACGACGAAGAAGCGGCCGACCACATCGAGTTCGTGGCGAAAGCGCCCCGGCGACAGCGGCGTGCTGCTGAGGTTTTCCACCTCGACGTACAGGCGCAGGCGCTTGTTGCTGACCACACCGTCGACGGCCTTGTCGTACACGCCGACACCGATGTGCGGGCCGGTGACCACGTCGGCCGCCGTGATGGTGAGCGGAGCCTGCTGACGCGCCAACGCGAGGGCCTGCGCCAACGACGACACCGCGTTGGCCCACTCGAGCTTGCCAATCGAAGCGCGGGCCTGATCGACGATGGCCACAACGGCCGCACTCGACACAGGAGCGCTGCTGGCGCCCACAGCACACAGCACGGTGACGACGAGGATTGGCAGAAGACGCAGACGCATGGAGCGAGTGTGCCCAATCTTCATTTCTCCTGCTAGCAGCGACGGATGCGCATCGCCTCTGCCCTCGTTGCTGTTGTGTGTCTTGCTGCCTGCGACGACAGCGCTGTTGATGGAGGCGGGTGTGACTGCCCCGTTGTTGAAGCGGCGTGCGACGGCTGCCCCGCCATTGCTGAAGAGCTCTGCATCGAGGGCGCCTGTGTCGTGCGCACCGACGATGTGGCCGAGGTGGTCGCCGACGTCAGCATCGACCGCAACCTCGACGGCGTGGTCGACGTGACGATCGCGGTGATCGATGCGCGCGGCACCAGCTGCAACGACGTGGGCACGCTCACCGAAGCCCGCAACGTGTTGGCGGGTTCGCGCGTCGACGTGAGCGGCGGTCCGTTTCACCCCGACATCGCTTTTGGCGCGGTCCCCGTGGGTGCTGTGTTGGTGGCCGCTGATGCGCTCGACGAGGCGGGTGACGTCGTGGGCCGCGGCTGTGTCGCCGTTGATGTGGTGAGCGGCAGCAACGATGTGGGCGTGTTGGCCGTCGCCCCATAGCGTGCGCTGACGACGTCACCACGGTGGCAGCAAGCGCCGAAACCCGTGGGCGAGGATCACCGGATAGAGCAGCAGGTTGCGCAGCAAGGCGACGGTGGCGACGTAGCCCGGGGCGGGCGCGTTGTCGTCGACAGCGAGCGCGAGGGCGCGCAGGTGGCGCGGTCCAAACGGCCCACCAACGAGCGCGTTCACGAGCGGCTCGGGGATCTCGTGCGGTGCCAGGGCACCAACCCAACCGCCCACGATCGCGGCGTTGGTGTCGACGTCACCGCCTCCCGAAATCGCCGCGGTGACCGCTGCGAACGTGGGCCCGAAACGCTTGAAGCAGAACCACGCAAACGGCACGCTCTCGATGACGAAGCCCGATGTGCCCAGCGCACGGGCTGCCTGCTGCACGATTTCGTCGTCGTCGCCGCCTTGCTGCGCCAACGCCGAGGCCTGCAGCAACCGCGCGTGCAGCTCCGGTTCCTGCACGAAGCCCACGGGATCGGGTTCACCAGCGGCCACGTCGGCAACAAAAACCGCCGCGGCAATGGCGCGCTCGTCGACGTGGGTGACGCGCGCGAGGGCGGTGGCGACCGCAACGCGGGTGGTGCGATCGGCGAAGGCGGCTCCCACGATCATCGAGCGCATCGCCGCGCCGTTGCCTGCTGAGCGCACGCCGCTGTGCTGGATGCCGACGAGGATCTTCAAGCACGCGCGCACCGTGGCGAGGCCGATGCCAAACGGCAGGCGCGCAAACCAGCCCAGCAGCGACCAGCGGAAACGCTGAACGACACGTTCGACGTCGACACCGCTTGCCGTTTGTGTCCCGCACAAGGCCTGCGCGACGAGGGCTGATTGCTCGGTGTCGTCGGAGACGAAGCCCCATGGCCCAACGAGCGTGTAGCGGGCCGCGCGCCAGCGACGACGCACGCGACGCGCCGACAGGCCTTCGTACGGCAACCCCAGCGCGTCACCAACTGCGGTGCCCAGCAAGCACCCTTCGAGGCGACGACGTCGTGGAACAGTCGGAGGCGCAGGCAGATTCATGATGCGTTTCCGCCTGTTGCGAGGGTGGCTGCGTGGAACACAGCGGCGGGCACCAGGCATTCCGCGTTATGGACCGCCACCGTGGGCCATGTGCGGTGCCAGCGTGGCGAGCTTCCAGAGCAATCCGGCGAGCACGCTGATCACGACGTAGATCAGGCGCTTGCCCCAGATCTCGCTGTCACTGGGGCCGTCGTCGGGCACCGCTGGTGCGTGGGGCAGTGAGCCCTGCAACTTCGGCCAGCCCTTCGCGCTCGCCGCCAGATACGTCGGCGCGTCGGCCGAGTGACGACGACGAAGGGTTTGCCCGATCGCACTGCCGAGCATCGCGCGCTCACGAGCCGATGCGGCGTTGCCTTCGAGTTGGACGAAGCGCACCTGCGCGCGCACGAGCCACTGCTCGTCGAGGAACGCACCCGCGGCGAGCGCTGCGTCCACGGCGGCCACGTGCAACCACGGCGTGAGTGCTTCGGTCTGAAGTGCTGCTTTCAGCGTTGGCCACGCGCGCGCTGCCGACGCACCAGCGACAACAGCGACGGCAACCGCGTCGACGTCGTTGGGCGCTGCGCGCAACAAGCCGTCGGCCTGAACGGGTGCGGTGGTGCCAGCGTTGGCAACGGCGATGAGGGCGGCGCGTTGGGCGTGGATGTCGACGTCGTTCACGTCGCTGGTGTGACATCGGCGTGTGCCAGCGGCAAGCGTCGATCGGTCGTCAGAACTCGGGTTCGTCGACGCTGCGCTTCGGCGCGGACCGTTGCCGCAGCCACGATTCCCGCCGCGCGTGGGCCGCGGCGACATCGTCCGTGAAGCGCTCCAGGTGTTCGCGAGAGGCGAAGCGCTGGTGGTAGCGCTGGACGGCCGCGTGCTCAGCCTCCACCACGTTGCTGCCGTGCAGGACCCAGGTGCCGTAGCGGCTCCTGTGGTGCGCGTGCAGCGCGTCGTTGCTGAAGAGTGCAGCACCGAGCGCAAGCAACGGCGCCGCCGATGCCTCGTCGTGGGCAAGCAGCGCGCTTGCCGGTGCGCGCAGCATGGTGCCGTTGCCGAGCGACGTTTGCGTGAGCGCTGCGTGTGCAAAGCCGTGCAGACAACGATCGGTCAACGACGACGACAAAAACGTGCAGAACGCCACACCCGCCGCGCGCTCGACCTCGCCACAGAGGTTCTCGCGAACGCTGTAGGTGTCGCTCACGTCGAGGCCGGGGTTTTCATAGAGGGCCGGCAACGTCTCGGCGGTGACGCGCATCGAGAGCGCCAGCGTTCCCGACGAGGCGTGCGGCACGGCCTGCGCGAGGGCGGCGAACCAGCCAGCACAGCCGTCGAGATCGTTGAACAAGCGCGCTGCGGGGAAGGTGACCTCGATCGCTGCGGCTTCGTCGGGAAGGTAGGTTGAAGAGGCCGCGTAGTGGCAGCTGACGTCGTCGGCGCCGAAGCCGGTCGCAAAGATGAACGTGCCGTTGACCGGCCACGACGCGACATCGTCGACGAACGGCATGAACTCCAGCGGCGTGAGCGCATCGGACCACTCACCATCGCCAAGCACGACGAAGCGCTGGTCGGTCGGCGCGAGACGACACACCACCTCGACAATCGCGTGGAGCCGCTCCGCCGTGAACGCTTGATGACGACACCGCGCATAGACGCGCGCGGTCGCGACGGAGGTGCTCGGGAGATGGCGCAACGCGATTCCTACGGAGGCGGCAAAGCGCACTGGGCCTCGACGCCCGACTCAACGTCGAAGATGTCTTTGTCGTAGACGATGTCGAGGTCGGCGTTCCAGCACTCGTTGATGGTGTAGTCGCGCGTGGCGTTGCCTTCGTTGACGAGGCCCGTGATCGCCCCAGCGCGGTCGGCGTTCCACACCGCGTCGATGCGCACGTGCTCGGCGGTCTGCGTGGCAAACGACGGCGGCTGCGGGTCGACCAGCTCAGCGAACGTGTCGAACACGAGGTGGCCATCGCCCTCGGCGCTGCGCACAAACGCGTAGGCGCTGTTGCGGTCTTCGCCGTTGACCGTGGTGCCGAGCAGGTCGATCGCGATGTTCGTGCCGTCGGTGTTGTCGAAGACGAAGTCGGCGACGTTGGCGAAGCGTGCTTCGCGGTTGAAGCGCGCCATGCGCCCTGCCTCGAGGTGCATCGTGCCCTGCCCGCGGCGTGCAGCATCACCAGCGATGCTCGACGGCGCAAACGACCCCGACAGCACCTGTGCCAGTTCACCGCTGTCGACGTCGTCGATGTCGAGCCCATCGGCGCACGTCAGCACGTTTGTGGCATCGCTCGCTTCCATCCGCCCGCGCACCGCGTGCAGGCAGAAGTCGAAGCCGTCGTCAGCACGGGTCATCTCGAAGCGGAAGCTGAGGCCCTGGCCGTCGTCGAAGTAGGGGCCCCACACGCGGCGCCCAACCTCGCGGCGCGTGGCGGGAAACTGAGCGATGGTGTCGACGATGTCGAGCAGGCCGAAGGTGAGGCTGTTGAAGCCGCGGGCGATGTTTCTGGTCCTGCACAGCAGCTCGTCGTCGCAGGCTTCTTCGAGGGCCTGCTCGGTGCTGGAAGCGCTGTTGCCGACGAGGGCGTCTTCGACTTCGGCTTCAGTGCCCGGCGGCGTGACGGCGAGGGCCTGCTTGGTGGGCACGCCGGCGCGAAACAGCAGGTCTTCCTGGCTCAAGTCGCCGCAGCCGGCCACAACGGCCGAAAAAGCGACAACGACGGGCAGAAAAGCGACGCGCATACCGGTTGGACCCCGCAACGACGACATCGAGAAAGCATCGCGACTCATAGATCCACCCACAACGACGCGCCGCCTTCAAGGGTGATCAGGTGGCGCAGCGCGTCGACGGTGTAGGGCATGTAGTGCGCTCTCGTACTCAGCTCGATGTGGGCCCACGGCGCAAACTGCCAGCCCACCACGCCGACGACGCCGGGGTTGAACGTCAGGTAGCTCTGCTGCTGAAGCCCTGGCAGCGCGTTCGCGCCAACGAAGCGGTGCACATACAGCACCCCCGCGAGATGCGGCCCCACGCCCACGCGCAAATCGACGCCGAGCTGGTCGGCCAACGACTGCTCCCACAACACCGCAGCACCCGCCTGCAGTGCCGTGACGTCGACGTCGAACGTGCTGCTGAACGAGCCACCGTCGACGACGCGCTTGCTGTTCACGCTGCCCAGGCCCACGTCGAGGTCGAGGCTGAGCTGGGCGCGCAGCAGGTTGTGCACGCGGGTGTGTGCTTGCAGCCCGCCCATCGTGGGGAACAAACCACCGTCGTTGAAGCCGGTGGGATCGACCGCACCAAACGCACCACCGCCGAAGCCGAACGACACGCGAATGGTGTCGTCGACCTGGTTGATGCCCAGCGGCGAACCCTTGGCGAAGTCGTCGGCAAACGCGACGGTCTGCATGGTGCTGTCGTCGACGACGATCTTGCCTTTTTGCCTGGCCTGCACGCGCGTCATCAGCAGGTGCGAATCGAGCCGCTTCTTGATCGCATACTGCCCGCGCGGCAACGCAATCTGACTCGAGCCACCCTTGAGCTTGTCGACCTCGGCGACGAACAACTGGCGATCGAGATCGACGACGAAGTAGCGGCCTTCGAGGTCGCCGGGGAATTCGACGACGACGTCGGCACCACCTGGGCGCGTGAGCACCACATCGCCCGCACCATGCAGGTCGAACGCGTACGTGGGGTGCTGCGCGCCCGCGCGCGTGACCGACGTGGCGGCCACCGTGCGGCCGTAGGCGTAGGCATAGGCCTCGTCGAGGGTGACCACGCCATCGCGGTCGCGGTCGGCATCACCGCGCAGCCCGGTGGTGAGGTAGTGGGTGAAGAAGCTGCCCTGGATGTCGTCGCTTTCCTGGCTGACTTCGTCGGCCGACGAGCTGGCGATGATCACCTGCCCCGTCGACGACAACTGCGGGTCGACCTTCACAACGAACGGTGCCGCCAACGTGGCGCCTTTCTCGCGGGTGATGGCCCCTGCCCCACAGCTGTCGAGAAAGGCCAGGCGCACATCAGCAGCACTGCGGCTCAAGCGGTCGCGCAGCTCGCCCATGTCGAAGCGTGCTTTGCCCAGGTGCAGGCGACCGTTGCTGGCGTGGCCGGAGTAGTAGACGACGACGACGACGTCGTGGCCGCGGGCCTTGCTCGCCTTGATGCGAAACTCGAGGTCGTCGAGCAGATCGCGCACGGTGTCGACGTCGCCATCGACGAGCGTGAGGATGTCGCTCTTGTAGAAGCCGCCCACGTCGACGAGCACGTCGGCCAGGCGCTCGGCGTCGCGCCCCGCGTAGCGCAACAACGGCAACCCATCGCCACCGTTGTGGGCCGCCAACAGCAGCGCAAACTTCTGCGTGTCGCGCTGAGCCCACGCCGTCGTCGGGGCAAGCACCCCCAACGCGACGCACAGGACCAGCAACAGGCGCGACATCGGTTTCGGCTTCCTTCGATGAACGAGACGACGACAACGACGACGACGTTACTTCGGCGCGTCAGAACTTGACGATGTGTACCGACGACTGCGGCACCGACGGTGCGAGGTTCAAGCGCTCCACCTGCGCGAGGTCGACGGCGTGGGCCGCCACCTGCTTGCCAAGGGCTGTTGCTGCCTGCTTCGCGTCGGTGGTGAGGTCGTCGAGGTTGTCGCCGTAGACGACGAAGAAGCGTTCGGGGCCCACGGTGTCGTCGAGCACCAACGATGCTGGCAGCACGCGGGCGGCGTCGTGGCCCTTGGTCTGCGTGGTGAGTTCTTCGGCGGCGTACACGCTCACAGCACCTGCACCGTCGACACCGACGACGACCATGGCCCGCGCGTTGGCGTCGCGCACCGCGAGCTGGATGAGGTCGCCGGCGTGCAGCGCCTCGCCCGGCGTGCCGACGCGTGCACCGTCGCCGCTTTTGACAAAGAAGCTCACGACGGGATCGGTGCCGCCTTTGCTGCGCAAGCCATCGTCGACGGGCGCGTCTGTGCCCGTGGGGCGCGCGACAAACACCACCAACGCGAGGGCCGCCGCCGACGTCAACGCAGGCACGCGCCAGCCCGACAGCAATGACTGCATCGACGACGACACACGCGTCCAGAGTGATGGAGCCGGTGCTCGCGCCAACACCTGTGGCACCACCGCGCGGGCGGGCAGCTCGATCTGAAACGCGGCATCGGCAGCGACGATCTCGTCGTGAAAGGCCTTGAGTGCGGCATCACTCGCGAGTGCTGCTTTCACGGCATCAGCAGCAGCACCGCTGAGTTCGCCGCAGACGAAGCGCTCGACATCGAAGCGGGTCACGCGGGCGGCGTCTGACGGTGTGTCGTCGACGACGGGCAGGATCACGCGGGGCAAGGACATGGCGCGCTCCATCAGATTTCGGGCGCTCCGCGCCCGAATTCATCAATACATTCAAGTCCGTGGCGGGACGCCACGGACTTGAATCGGGGCTTCGGCAAAGGTGATGCCGGGAACATGGGTGGTGAGTTCGTCGCGGCACAGGGCGATGAACTCGCGCAAACGTTTGCGCAGCGTGGGAGCCGACAGGCCCACCAGGGTGCAGATGTCTTGTTGGCGCATGTCGTCGACAAACGCGTACGTCGCGATCTCGGCCAGCTGCGGATCGACCTCGACCACGCGCGCCAGACACAAGCGCAACAGCTCGCGCGTTTCGCCGAAGCGGATGGCGGCGTCGTCGCCGACCTCGGCGTTTTCGACCTCCTGCCGGTACTTCGCGTGCCACGGCGCCTTCTTTGCGCGCAACACGTTGAGGCAGTGGTTGGTGGCGATGCGCGTCATCCACGTGAGTGGGCTCGCCTCGCCGCGGAAGGTGTCGAGGTTGTTGTGCACCTTGATGAAGACCTCGTGGACAGCGTCTTGCGCTTCCTCTTTGTTCTTCAGCAGGGCGAAACAACGCGCGAACACACGGCCTCCGTAGGTGCGATAGAGCCCCGTCAGCAGCTGCTCATCTTCGGCACGGGCCGAGGCTGTCGACTCTCTCATTGCCACCACAGACACCGCCGCTGCCGACGAAGGAAACGTCAACAGCGGCGGATGAAAAAGCTGCGTTCTTTCAATGCATTGCGGAGCAGTTCGGCAGATCCGCTCAGCGCTTCCAGCTGGCGATCAGGCGGTCGCCTTCAAGGCGTGCATCGACCGTGTCGGGCTTGTCGTCGGTGCCCAGCATAATCACCACGCGCTGCGTCCCGTCTTCGCGCTTGCCGAAACGCAACTCGCGCGTGCCGCCATCGTCGACGCTGACGGTGCTTTGCGGCAGCCGCGCCTGCTCGAGGTCGATCACCACGCGGGCGGGTGACGCCAGCGCGAACACCTTCTTCACGCGCCCACCGTCGGGCAGATCCACCTCGAGACGACCGGGTCGCGCGAGCAGCGGCGCCTTCTTCGTCGGCTTCACCGCCGCGACGTGCACGGGTTCAGCAGGCTTCTCCGCCGGCTTCTCGGCGGCCTTCTCGGTGGCCTTCTCAGCTGGTTGCTCGACGAGCTTCTCGGCGACCTTCGGCGCTTCGACCGCAGCGACGGCGGCAGCCACAGGCTCGGGGACCGCGACATGCTCGGGCACCGGCGGCTGCTTCGGCTGCCGACCAAACAGCTCGGCCTCGGCATCGGCGACGGGCATCACGGCTGGCGCAACAACTGCGGCCGGTGCCGGCGCAGCAACCGCCACCGTCGTCGACGCTGCGGACTTCACGGGCGCGCGCGCCAGATGCTGCAACACGCCCACGGCACCACCGGCCGCACAGCCCGCCACCAGCAACGCAGCGGCCACCTGGAACGTGCGACGTGACGACGACGACGATAACGCCGATGAGGTTGGCACCTGCGACGGCAACGACGACGTGCGCTTCGGCGGCACCGAGCCTGCGGGCAACGCGCCCAGGGTGTAGGCACCGCTGCGCTCGGCGGCCGAGAACGCCGCAAGCTCCGCGTCGTCGTAGAGGCTGGTGTCGAGGCCGGCATCGATGTGATCGGCGTGCAGGTCGCTGTTGAAGCTGTCGTCGAGGGACGACGACGGCGGCAGCGTGTGCGCCGTCAGGATCGACGGGTTGATGATCGTCTGGTTCGCCGGCTGCGGCACCACGCTGCGCTCGCTCGCCATGCGCGCCTGCAACGCCTGCAACACCGAAGCACCCACCGGCGGCATCGTTTGCACGTCGCTCGACGACATCGGCACCAGCGACGGCGCGTGGAGTTCGACATCGTCAGCGAGGTGGGGAATCTCGGTGTCGATGGTGCTGTGGGCTGGTTCAACGGCAGCGACGGCGTCGGCCTTCTTGAACGTCCACCCCGCAAACACGTCGACAGCGTCGGCGGGCGGCAGGCTGTGCATCGGCTGCGTGATGTTGCGATCGGCGGGCGGCAAGCTGCCCAGCACCGCCGAGGGCGCCACTATCGACGTCGTCATCGACAACACCGGCACCATCGTGGGCGGCTTGCTGCGCACGCGCGGCGCCATCGTCACCGCGCGCGGGGCGGCAGGCACACCATCGAACACGCGCGACTCGGAGGTGAGGTTGTCGTCGACGATCGGCGCGCGGGCGGGTGTTGGCACCTGTGTAAACTGCAGCGGCGGCAACGAGATCGCTTCCTGCGCAGCACTTGAACCCAGGCGCGGCAATGACGACGGCGGCAGCAGGTCTTGGGTGTCCTCGAGGTCGCGGGCCCTCACACCACCTGCAGCTTCGATGATCGAGCGCGACAACGGCGGCAACGTGAGCGCCGGCGGCGGCAACGCGCTGGTCGGTGGCGACGACGTCACATGGGCGGCGACGGGCGTGTCGTTCGCGGCGCGCATCGTGTTCGCCGTGAGCCGACGCAACGCTGCGCGCGCTGGCGGATCGATCGACACGAAACGGATGCCGATGCCCGGCGAGCGGCCGTCGACGTTGACGGGCTCGAAGCGGCGCACCCACACCACCGTCGCTGCACGCACATGCACCGACAGACCGTCGCACTCAAAGCGCACGGAGACGCTGTCGCCGACGGAGAACGGCTGTGTGGTCTGCAGGAACATGCCGGTCTCGGACACGTCCTGGCCCCAGACGCTGAGGCGCTCGCTGCCGGTGTGGGGCACGATGTCGACGCGGCCAAGAAACGGGGTGCGTGGGCTGAGACGGGCGGTGTGCATGGCTCCTCCGGGGCCCACCGCGCTCCACACGTACACCGCGGTGCACGCCTGGAGCCGGTTGGCGACTGCTGGCGCCACCATGCAACCCGCTGTCAAGCACCTCCAGTTTTTGGCCACTGCGGGCGCGCAACGCATCCGGATCAGGTGCGACAGACGTGACGCAGTACCCTTGCCCGACGACGCGCAACGACACATCAGGCGCGATGCGCATCGACCTGCCCGACGACTGGCGCGAGGCCCTCGCCCCCGCCCTTGCCGCCGACTCCTTCAAGGCCCTTGAGCAATTCGTCGACGACGAACGGCGCCGCGCCACCGTGTACCCGCCCGAAGACGACGTCTTCGCCGCCTTCCGCCTCACGCCGTTGTCGTCGGTGAAGGTGGTGCTGTTGGGGCAGGACCCGTACCACGACACCAACCAGGCCCACGGCCTGTGCTTCTCGGTGAAGCCGCCGACGAAGCCGCCACCGAGCCTGAAGAACATCTACAAAGAGCTGCTCACCGACGTCGGCGTCGTCGCCCCGTCGCACGGCGATTTGACGACGTGGGCCAGCCGCGGCGTGCTGCTGCTCAACACGGTGCTCACCGTGCGCGCACACGAACCAGCAAGCCACAAAGACCGCGGCTGGGAGGCCTTCACCGACGCTGCCATCAACGCCGTGAGCGCGCGCGCGCGCCCCGCGGTGTTTTGTTTGTGGGGCGCGCACGCGAAGAAGAAGCGCAAGCTCGTCAACGAGAGTGTCCACGCCGTCGTCGAGGGCGCGCACCCGTCACCGCTGTCGGCGGCGAAGTTCTTTGGCAGCAAGCCCTTCTCGGCCATCAACGAAGCGCTGGTCGCGCGTGGCGAAACCGCTGTGGACTGGTCGGTGTCGGCAGGCTGAGCGAGACTCAGCGTCTATGCGCACCATCACCAGCCTTCTCCTCCTGCCGTTGGTCTGCACCTGCAGCCTGTTTGCGCCAGCACGCGTCGAGGGCGAGGGCGAGGGTGAAGGCGAAGGCGAAGGAGAGGGTGAAGAGGGCGAGGGCGAGGGTGAGGGCGAGGGCGAGGGCGAGGGCGAAGGCGAAGGCGAAGGCGAAGGAGAGGGTGAAGGCGAAGGAGAGGGTGAAGAGGGCGAGGGAGAGGGAGAGGGCGAGGGCGAGGGCGAGGGCGAAGGAGAGGGCGAGGGCGAACCTCTGGACGGAGACGGTGACGGCGTCCCCGACGACAGCGACTCGTGCCCCGACCAGCCAAACCCGCGGCAGTTCGACTGCAACCGCAATGGTGTCGGTGATGCCTGCGACGGCGCCGACGACGTGCCGCTGGCGTGCATCACCACCTCGCTGCTGCCTGAGCCACCAACGTTTGTGCAGGGTGGTCCGAAGGACCGCGGCGGTGCCGGGATCGCCATGTTCGACGGCGCCTTGCACTACTTCGCAGGAGCCAGCGGCAACCTGTATCGCGCCGGCAGCGACGGCTTTGTGTTCGTGACGACGCTCGCATCGCCGGGTGAGGGCATCGGCGAGACCTACGAGGGCGGCTTGTCGGTGGTGACCATCAACAACCAGAGCATGCTCGTCGTGCCCCGCTGGCGCGCGAACAACAGCGACACCGTTCGCCTTTTTCGAAACGGTGCCTTCACGACGACGTCAGGCGAGGGGTTCGTGTCGCATTCGATCGTGCAAGCCGGCAACAGCGTCTACGGCATTCAGCATGGGGGCAGCTTTCGCAAACTCGTGTTCGACCTGTCGCCTGACGCCGTGCGCATCGGCCAGACCGAACTGACCACTGCACGCACCCCGTGGCTCAGCCGTGTCGCGCGCGCTGCCAGTCACAACGGCTCGATCTTCGTCTGGGCGAACTCGGACTCGAGCATGACCGACACCCAACCGTTGTTCGAGCTGCAAGACGAAAACCTCGTGCCGCGAGTCACCAACCTCGACGTGCTGCCGCTGGGCCGCGGGGCCTGCCTGCTCTCCCTTCCGCCAGCCTGGAGTGATGCACTGGGAACGGGCTTGTTTCTGTTTGGCGGCGATGGGCCATCAAACGCAGAGGGCGACCTCGAGACCCGCGACCCGCCCGCTGCCACCTCGTGGGCGATTCGCCTCGACGCCGCCGGAACCATCGACCCGCGCGTGCTGCAGCCGAACACGGCCCTGCCCGCGATTCGCGGCAAGGGCACCGCCTGCGCCGTCGACGGCGACGACATCGTGATGGCCACAACGACGTACCTCGCCGGCGACTACGCGACCGACGACGGCGACGTGGGCAACGACGGTGTGCTCGTGCGGCTGTCGTTCAACACCGAACGGCGGCCAACGCCGTAGCTACGCGCTCATCTTGTCGTCCATCATCGTCAAGGCGTCGTCGATGATCGCGAAGCCCTCGAGGAGCTCGGCCTCGGTGATGCACAACGGCGGCATGCACGTGAAGTTCGTGGCCTTGATGAACGTGAGCAGCCCGCGCTCGCGAAAGAACCGCCCAAGGGCCGACATCTCAGGGCCGACCTTGGCGTAGGGCGAAAACGGCTGCCCCGTCGTCGTCTTCTGCAACTCGATCATGCCGAACAAGCCCGTGGCGCGACCGGTCTTCATGCACGGGTGCTTCGCCTGCAGACGCGCCATCTCGGTGCGCATCACGCCTTCCATGCGCGCGGCGTTGTCGATCATGCCCTCTTCCTCAAGCACTTCGAGGTTTGCGAGCGCTGCCGCCAAACACGTTGGATGACTGTTGTACGTATGGCCGCCGTAAAACACGTTCTTTTTGTAGTAGGCCGCCACCTGGTCTGACAGGCCCACCGCCCCCAGCGGCAGGTACGACGAGGTCAGGCCCTTGGCCATGGTGATCATGTCGGGGATCATGTCGGGGCCGGCGTGCTCGAAGCCGAACAGTTTGCCCGTGCGGCCAAAGCCGGTCATGACCTCGTCACACACCATCAAGATCCCGTGCTCGCTGCACAGCTTGCGCACGCCCTCGAGGTAGCCCGGCGGCGGAGGCAGCGCGCCATTGGTGCCGGTCATCGTTTCGAGCACGAAGCAGGCGATGGTGTGGCCGCCCTCGTACATGATCGTCTCGGCCAGATACTCGAGGTTGTTCTTGGTAATTTCTTCGGGCGTGTTTCCGAAGGAATAGTTGTAGGGCTGCGGGTCCATCACGCGCACGATGCCGGGCGGGCCGGGCTCGTTGGCCCAGCGGCGGTGGTCGCCGGTCATGTTGATCGTGAGGGCCGTGGCGCCGTGGTAGCTGCGGTAGCGCACGAGCACCTTCTGCCGGCCCGTGACGCCCCGCGCGGCGCGCACCGCGTTCTCGTTGGCCTCACCGCCACCGAGCGTGAAGAACACGCTGTTGAGGTGCCCGGGCATCATCTGCGCGAGTTTCTCGCCGAGGCGCGCACGAATTTCCGTGGCCCCGCTGGCGCCGACGTAGGCAAGGCTTGCGGCCTGGTCGGCGATGGCCTTGATGACCTTCTTGTTGCCGTGGCCGATGTTCACGCACATCGATTGGCTGTTCCAGTCGAGGTAGCGCTTGCCGTTGGCGTCCCACAACCACACGCCCTCGCCGCGCACGAAGGGCACGGGGTCGACGCTGTCGCCCGCCGACCACGAGAACATCGTGTACTGCTTGTTGGCGTCGACGATTTCGTCGGCAGTGAGCGCGCGATCGGTAGGCAACGGCTTGAGCATGACGGCACCTCAGAGGAGTTCTGAGGCGTCGTAGCAGCTCGCGCGTCGACGTCGAACCTCGCCGATCGCCACGAACCGTGCAGCGACAACGCGCCGCGCCGTCAGCTGTGGCGCTGCGCGAGGTTTCGCTGAATCGTGATCAGCGCGACCTCGGGGTCGCTGTTGTGGCGTGGCAGCACCGAGCCTGCGCCGTAGCCGAGCCCACGGCTCACGTAGAGCTGGTTGCCGTTGTTTTTGAAATGACCGCGCAGGTAGTGCTGGCCTGCACGCGCGAACAACGCGTCGGTCACGCCGGGCAGAAAGATCTGGCCGCCGTGGGTGTGCCCCGAGAAGCACGCGAGCCCAGCCCCTGCAGGCAACGTGTCGAGCGTGGGCGGCGAATGCGCGAGCACCAACCGCGGTGCACCAGGAGCGATGCCTTTGAAGGCGGCCACGACGTCGTCGTGGTGGCTGACCGCGTCGTCGACACCGACCACCACCAACGGTCGGCCGCGCACCTGCAGCACGGTGTGTTGGTTGCGCAACACGGGGATGCCGATCTGCTCGAGGTCGCGTTGGATCTGCGGGCCGTCGGTCCAGTGGTCGTGGTTGCCGAGCACGGCGACGGCGGGGATCTGCAGCTTCGACAACAACTCGGGCACGCGCTCCAGCGGATCGCCTTTGCGCGTGACGTAGTCGCCGGTGAGAAACACGAGGTCGGGGCGCGCGGCGTTGATGGCGTCGACGGCCGCAAGCACGCGCTCGTCGGGCGTGCGGGGCCCAATGTGGATGTCGGTGAGGTGTGCAATCACGAGCCCGTCGTGGTCCTCGAGCAGGTCGAGGTGCAGCGTGGGGCGCGACAACTCAAACGCCAGCCGCTTCTGATCACGCTCCTGCTTCGGCCCCGGCATCGCGCGCGACGCGCCCGCCAACAGCGCAGCCCCAGCAAGGCCCGTGAGAAACGGGCGACGCGCCATCGACGCTGCGAGCAAACCGGCGTTCGTGTTCATCCCTACACAACACGCGCGCCGGCGCCGGCGACAAGGCCCCGTGGTGACGCGACGCACCGCAGGACGCCGTTTGTGGCGCTGGTGCATGTAGGTCGATGTCGGCGCGCGGAGGCAGGTGGCGGAAAACTGGAGAAATTGGCTCCAGTCAGCTCCGATACAGGGCGATGGCTGGTACCGCTCCTCCTCCTGTGCCCCAAGACGACAATGTGCCGTCGAGGCCTCAGCGCGCCACGGCCGCCACCATCGCCGGGTTCATCGCCGTCGTTGTTGCGTTGTCAGCCTTCCCGCGCGTCCCCGACGACCTGCGCCCGCTGCGGCTCGACTCGAGCAAGGCGCGCCAGACGCTGCTGACGAAGGTGTTTGCCAAACCAAAGATGACCCTCGCTGAGCACGAGCGCGCGATGGAGGGCGAAGACAAGATCGTCGCCGAAGACGACAGCACCGAAGACAAGGAGCTGCACGACGAGAGCCGTGCCGCCGCCGACCTTGCCGCCCTGCCCGCAGCGCAACCCGCTGCCGAGAGCGAAGGCGAAGGCGACGTGGGCGTCGTCGGTGTGGACCGTGCGGCGGTCCTCGGCCGTATGGTCAGTGCCGACAGCGCGAGATTGCGCGAGCAGCAACGCACCCTTGGCATGCCGGGGACAGAGTTGCGTAATCCGT
The DNA here is from genome assembly GCA_044349155.1 of Myxococcota bacterium. GTDB lineage: Bacteria > Myxococcota > UBA727 > UBA727 > VGSZ01 > VGSZ01. Next base: position 1,898 of record JBIKRQ010000027.1, on the reverse strand, counting down.
GCCTGGAGCGCACCGGCAGCGATGACAGCGCTTGCGTGCGCACCGCCCTCGATCCGTTCTTCTCGACGTTGGATGCCATTGCCCGCGGCGACAACGATGCCTTCGCGCGCGTGGTGGTATTGGGCAATTCGCTGATCGCCTCCGACCACGTCACCGACATCGTGCGCGACCGTTTGGTGGACAGCTTTGGTTCAGCGGGCCGCGGCTTTCTGCTCACCGAGCGCCTCGCCAAAGGCGTTGGTCGTCGTGTGCGCACCGGTCAGGGCAGCGATGGCTGGATCACGCGCAGCTTCGCGCAGGACCCGCCGTGGGCGCCCGGTGTGCGCTTTGGCTTCTCGGGCGCGCTGCACGAAGCGAGCACCAACGGCGAGTGGACCCGCTGGCGCGCCGACGGTGCGCAAACCGCGCGGCTGTTCTGGCTCGACACCGGCGCAGGCATCGTCGTCGACGTCGACGGCAAGCCGTGGCTCAAGATCCCTGCGGGCACGGGCACGGGCGTTGGCAAATCGGCCGAGATCCGCCTGCCACCGCTGTCGCAATCGGTGCGGCTCGTCGCCGACAAAGGTGCTCGCATCTTTGGCATCGCGCTTGACTCCGGAGGCCGCGGCGTCTCCCTCGACACCATCGGTGTTCCTGCGGCGTCGTCGCGGTTGTTCACCGATCTCGTCGACGAACAGATCTTTCGCGACCAACTGACCGCACGCGATCCGGCACTCACGGTGATCATGCTGGGCGGCAACGAAACGCGTGGCCTTTCGTTTGGCACCATCGATGAGCCCACGATCACCGCACGGTTGACGACGTTGATCGAACGCGTGCGTCAGGCCGCACCCACCAGCGCGTGCCTGCTCGTGACACCCATCGACGCCGGCAAGGTCACCACCGGCGACGACACGTTGGTGACGCGGCCCGAAATCCACAAGGTCATCGCCATCCAACAACAGGTCGCCGTCGACATGGGCTGCGGCTTCTTCGACCTGTTCGCCGCGATGGGTGGTGCGGGTTCGCTGCAGAAGATGCGCGACGCAAAGCTCATCTCTGACGACCTGGTGCACCCCAACGCCAAAGGTGGCGACGTGCTGGGGCAACTGCTGGCCGATGGGCTGTTGTCGTCGTGGCGCGATACCCCTGCCGCCAGCGCGCAGCTTGCGCACCGGCGTGTGCAGCAAGAAGCAGGGCGCCCACGCTTTGCGGGTCTGTCGTTTCCCGCCGAGCAACAGGCGAAGCCCGTCACGCTGGGCGAAGACGTGATCGACGACGACAACACGCGACCGCCACCGCTGTCGCGCTTCTTCGCGCGCCTTGCCTCGCTGGAGCAGGGCAGCACCCGCCGCGTGGCGATTGGACAGTTTGGTGCCTCGCACACCGCGGGGCAGTCGCTCACCGATCGGATGCGCAATCGACTGGGCCAGCGCTTTGGTTTGGCGGGTCGTGGCTTCGTCGCCGTGGGCAAGCCCAGCAAGCGCCTGCAGCCCTCGGGCGTGGTGCGCGACATCGTGGGTGGGTTCGAACTCGCCGACGGACGCGAGGTCGTCTCGGGCGGTGCGCTCGGCATGTCGGGCACCAAGACGCGCTTGATGCCCGGCGCGAAGGCGGTCGTGGGCTTTTGTCAAAACTGCGGCCCCACCGCCGGCGACGATCAGGGCACGGTGCAACTGGCGTGGCTGTACACGCCCGACATGGGCAGTGCCGACGTGTTCGTCGACGGTGAACGCCGCGCCACGCTGTCGCCGAACAGCCGTCGACGTGACAGCGACATGCAGTTTTTGTCGCTGCCCGTGGCCCACGAGCGCGCCCTCGTCGAGGTCGTGGCCCGCAGTGAGGCCGAGCCATCGAGCCAGAGCCCAGATGGGCTGTCACCGGTCGGTCCGGTGCATGTGTTGTCGGTGGTCGAGGAG
>JBIKRQ010000287.1:0-8252 GCA_044349155.1 Myxococcota bacterium | reverse complement strand
ACGACGACGAGGTCGTGGTTCCCCACATCGAATGCAACAACAACCCTGGCCAGTTCGCCGGCGCGGCGAGCACGTTTCTGCCTGCACCGACGTACTACGCGGAGGGACCCACAGGATTTCCTGCGGTGGTGCCCGCGGTCAGCCGGATCGGCGTGCAGATTGGGCGCACGCTGTCGAGCGATGAAGCGGATGTGCGAACCGCTGAACCGGCGGGCCGTCCGTCGACATCGATCAACCCCGTCAACCAGGTCCGCCTGGCAGGCACCCGTGTCAATGCGCCCGTCGCGGTCGCCCTCGTCGGCGAAGGTGCTCAGCAGGTCGAGCTGGTGGTCGCTGCCGGCTCAGGAAACGTGCTCGTGCGACGCGCCTGGCTCGAACAAGGACAAGACTCGCTGGTGGGAACGATCGACGTCGGCGTCGGCGCTGACTCGATCGTGGTGAGCGAAGACGGGGCGACGGCGTTCGTCTTCAACCCCTTTGCCCAAAGCCTCACCCGCTTCACGGTGCCGCAACTCGACCAGCAGCCAGGCACCGCCGTCGACGGGCAGCGCGCCCTCGAGCTCGTTGTCTACGACGCCACGACGACAACGATCGCACCGCAGGCCCTCGACGACCGTGTCGTGCGTGGGCGCGAACTCTTTCACACCGTCGACGCTCGACTGACACGCAACGGAGCGATCGCCTGCGCGTCGTGTCATCCGGGCGGTGGCGACGACGGCACCACCTGGGCGTTTGCCGAAGGGCCGCGCCAGTCCCCGCCGTTGTGGGGTGGTATTGGCGGCACTGAGCCGCTGCACTGGGATCAGTCCGTACGCGACCTCGCTGATGTCTCGCGGGCGACGATCATCGCGCGCATGGGCGGCACCGGGCTGCCCGCCGACGACATGAATGCGATCGGCGCATGGCTCGAGACCATCCCACCCCCCGCACCGCGCTCGGTCGGCTCTGTCGACGACACCGATGGCAACGGCGACCCAGAACGAGGTGCAGCCTTGTTCGCTGGCTCGGCAGACTGCGTGCGCTGCCACCGCGGTGCAGACCTGACCGACAACCTCGCCCACGACGTGGGAACGGGGTTTGGGTTTGCTGAGCGCGAATCCGCCAGCGTCTTCGCCACTCCACCGCTGAAGGGCCTGGCCCACTCAGGTCCGTACCTGCACGATGGCTCAGCGTCGTCGCTGCGAGCTGTCGTCGAACAAACGGTGCTCACCAACAAGATGGGCAAAGGCTCGCACCTGAGTGCTGCAGACGTCGACGACCTCGTCGCGTTCCTCGAGCGCCTCTAGCTAGCAGCACGCTCACGCGGGTCACATCGAGCGCAGCAGGTCGGCCACCTTGCGGCGCAACAGCTTCGCCATCTCGACCGATGCCCCCGTCGACGTGTAGTCGAGGGGCACGCTCCAGTACGGCAGCGCCTCAGCAGCGACGTCGAGCGCGACGACGGCGAGCCCACGAATCCGCCGCACGCGCAGCACCGACAGGTCGACCTTCTCCTCGGCAACGATGCGGTCGAACGAGTCGAGCGAGAAGGCCAACAGCCCCCGCCCCAACTCGCGCGCCACGCCGTGCCGTACGCGCTCGATCAACGCCTTCGTCGTCGACAACCCCGACGACACCGAGGCCATCGCCACATCGCTCATCACGCTGACAGCATCGACGTACGACGCACCACACGAAAACATCGAGTGAAACACGGTGGCGTCGTGAAACGGCGTGCCCGGGCCGCAGATGGCGACGATCTTGCCCACGCCGTCGGCGGTCACGTAGTTCACGAGGCTGTCGGCGTCGATCACTGCCGAGCTCGCCGCGAACCAGGGTGTTTGCGGGTGCGGCACGTACCACTCGGGCAGATCGATCAGCTTCAACAGCGCGCGCTCTTCGCGACTCAGGCGCAAGCAGCCCACGCCGTCGGCAGAGCGGTCGACGTGCTCGGGGTTCATCGGGTCGGCGATCTTGGCGTACAGGCTGGTGAGCACCGCGGTGCTGTCGTCGTCGGCGGCCCCCACGCTGCGCAACACGCTGGTGATGCCCATGCGCACCATCGTGGCCATGAACCGCGGCGGACCCACCTGATGCTCGACGATCGCCTGGCAAATGCCGACGACGCGTTGGCGATGGCGCGGCAAATCAACGGGCATCACGCGCGGCAGCAACAAGAACGCAGCGACAGCACCGTCGACGTGGTGGGTGAGGAAATTGCCGCGCAGCTTGGCGGCATCCGACAACAGCGACGACAGCGCCGCATCGCACGTGACGTCGTCGCCAAGGCCGGCGTCGGCGGCGATCTCGAGCACCTGCGCGAGTTCTCCGCAGGCGTGGCGCCAGTTCACGTCGTCATAGCCGGCAGCGACCACGTCGTGGGCGCGGCTGGTCCATGCGTGGCGGAGCTGCACCAACAGCGCGAGGATGACGTCGACGTTGCCCGTCGACAGCCCGCTCGAGAACAAGCACTCCGACAACGACACGGCGCGGTCGTTGCGCGCGGTGCGCACGCGAAAGCCAGCGACTTCCGCGTAGAGCGCCTCGCGGCGATCGTCGTCGACGAGGGTGGGGAACAACGCCTGCACCACCGGCTGCCGTGGGTGGTTCTTCCAGCGGTCCCACAGCGTTTCAAACGCCACCGCCCGGCGCGGCTGCTGCTCGAGCACACGCAGATGTTGGGCGAGCACGGATCGACGACCAACGACGTCGGTGGCGGCGCGGGCGTCGACGGGAGGGCCAGCACGGTCGTAGTCGTTGACGCGCGTTTCGGTGGGGATGCACCAGCCGTCGGCGTCGAACGAGTACGGGTTCAACTCGTTGAGGCGAGGTTCGACGCGGCCATAGCCCGCCTTCGACACCGCCTGCTGCAAGCGCACCAGACGACGATGACGCGCCACCGCGTGGGCGGCGGTGCCATGTCGAGCAAGGGAGGGATCAACGGGCGCCAAGAACGTTCACCGTAGATCCGTCGCCGATGGCGAAAATGTGTGCAGCGTCACGCTGTGCGCTCTGTCGACGACAGTTGGCTGGCAAATGAGCTTCGGCACACCGCGTCGAGAGCGGGCAAGACCGCGCGGGCGACGTCGACCACCGCCGCCGATGCGGTCGCGCGCGTGGCCAGCGTGAGCAGCATCGAGCCCGATTGCAGCAACCGCCACGAGTTCTGCGGTGGCAGCGGCGCGTGCTTCGACGACGGCAGCGACAGCACCGGCAGCACCGTGAGCAGGCGTACCGCGTCTGCGACAGCGACGGCACGCGTGGCGCTGTCGGTGTGGTGGCCAATCGCCCGCGCCATGTCGTCGACGATGCCGGCTTCAATGCCGCGCACCACCAGGTCGAGGTCGAGCTCGACGCCGAAGCCGCGGGCATCGTCGAGCACGGTCTTCAAGCGCCGCGTGGCCGAGGCTGCACTGCCCACGTCTTTGACGAGCTCGTCGACGATGTCGCGTGCTCTGCGCTCGAGCGCGTGCTTCACCAGCCCACGCACCGTCGGCGACAACGCACCGCCCAGGGCGACGGCCCCACGCAACAACGCGCGCTCCGACAGCATGAGCTCGGCCACGACCGCATCGGTGACGTCGACGCGGCGGGCCAGCGCACGCTGCACAATCGAAGCGCGCACGTCGGCGGCGGCGTCTTTCAGGCTGAAGGCGCGCGCCCCATCGGCAACCAGTGCATCCAGTGCCCGCGACAACGCACTCGCGTCGGTCGTCGACGACACCTGCTGCCACACGTGCTCAAACGCATCGGCCTGCACGAGCACGCCGCGCCACTCGAGACCACCGAAGCCGACGACCACGAACGCGAACGCGTCGGCATCGGTGGTGCGCTCATCCACGAGCACGAGGCGACCGACCACGGTGGGCACGCTGGCGTCGTCGACGGAGCGCTCTTCGTGCTCGCTCACGCGCCACGCGGCCAGGCGTTGCGGCGGGGTTTCGCCAAGCCCCGCGCCCAGCGCGAGCGTGACGGCGACGCGATCGGCACCCATCACAGCACTCACGGCGTCCTCGACGTAGATGTCTTTGCCCGTGCGTTCGCGGCCATCGGCGGTGCGGTGGTTGCTTTTGGCTTCAGCCAGAATCGTCGTGAAGCGTGCTTCGGCGTCGTGCGCGGCGTCGACGTCGATGCTGCGCAACAGGCTCAACGCGCGGGCTGCGTAGCGCAGCAGGATCACGGGCTCGGGGCCGGCGATGTCGTCGAAGAACCAGCCGCACGACGTGAACATCAACAACGCACAGCGCTGCATCTCGAGCAGCTGCAGGGCCGTGGATCGCGACGCACCAGCAACGCCATGGCGGGCGAGGAAGGCGTCGGCATGGGTGCGGTCGACGACGACGTCGATGTAGGCGTTTCGCGCGGCCCACGGGTCATCCAACACGCCAACAGCGGCGCGCTCGAAGACAGCGGCAAGGTCGTCGCGCAACGTGTTGAGTGCCTGCCGCAGCGGCGTGCGCCACGCCTGGCTCGTCGGCGGATGGTGCCCAATGCGGCAGCCGCAATCACGCTCCCAGCGGCCCACACCATGCGAGCACGACCACGCACTCACGGGGTGCAGCTCGACGTCACCGCGCGCGCCGTAGCGGTCGAGAAACGTCGCGTAGTTCACGATCTCAACGCGGTCGTCGGCGTCGAGCCGGGCATGCGCTGCCGCCAACGCCATGTCGCCGAAGCGGAAGTGGTGGCCGTAGCTTTCGCCGTCGGTGGCGGTGTGCACGAGCCAGGGTTCGTCGACGGGTGCCTGGCGCTGCTCGTGGGCGCGATGGATGGCCCCGACGAGATTGTTGGCGTCGGTGAGCAATCCCTCAAACGCGACACCGCGGGCAATGGCGCCGTCGTAGAAGAAAATATGGACCACTTTCCCCGACGAACAAGTGTATCGATAAGCGCGTCCGGTGGGGATGGTGCCGTCGGCGCAGTCGACGAATGCTTCGGTGCCATCCACGCGAAAGCGCGCCGCTTGAAACGGGCTCAAGATCGTAAACTCGATGCCTTCGTCGGCGAGAACCTCGAGGGTTTCGGCATCAACGGCGGTCTCGGCCAACCACATCCCGCGCGGCAGGCGGCCGAAGGTGCGCGAGAACGCGGCGATGCCCCAGCGCACCTGTGTACGTTTGTCGCGCTCGTTCGCGAGCGGCAGAATCACATGGTTGTACACCTGGGCCAACGCGTTGCCCTGCCCCGTGCGGGCGACCGCCGCCATGTCGGCCGACACGATCGCGTCGAGGGTTTCGGGCGCGTGCCGCTGCAGCCACGACACCAGCGTGGGACCGATGTTGAAGCTCAAGCGCGCGTAGTTGTCGTAGAGCTGGCGCACGCGGCCGTCGTCGTCGAGGACGCGGGCCCACGCGTTGGGCGCGTAGCACTCCTCGGTGATGCGCGCGTTCCAGTTGTGGTGTGGTGCCGCCGACGGCTCGCGCTCCAGCTCCTCGAGCCAGGGGTTCTCGCGCGGTGGCTGATAGAAGTGACCGTGGATGCAGGCCAACACGCGATGAGCAGACATGCAGCAGCGTAGGCTTCGTCGTCGTCGTCACGCCAAAAACCGCCCAGGCAAAAGCAAAACGCCCCGCAGGAGGCTGCGGGGCGTCTCATTGTCTTCGTCGACGACGGCTCAGTAGCGGGCGAGGTCGCGCATCGCGTTGAACACGTCTTCGGGCTGCACCAGGATCTCTTCTTCGAGGTCCCAGTTGTAGGGCACCGGGGTGTCTTCGCCGGCCAGACGGCGCACGGGGCCATCGAGGTACTCGAAGCAGCGCTCGGTGATTTCTGCAGCGATTTCAGCACCATAGCCAACAAATCGGCAGTCTTCGTGCAGCACGAGGCACTTGCCGGTCTTCTTCACGCTCGCGGTGAGCGTGTCCCAGTCGACGGGGTTGAGCGTGCGCAGATCGATGACCTCGCACGAAATGCCTTCGTCGCTCAGGTTGTCGGCGGCGGCCAACGCACGCTGCACCAGCGCGCCGTAGGTGATCACCGTCAGGTCAGTACCCGCACGACGCACAGCGGCCTTACCAAACGGCAGCACCCAGTCGGTGTCGGTGGGCAGCTGGCTCTTCGCGTAGCCCTGGCGGTACATGCCCTTGTGCTCCAGGAAGAGCACCGGATCGTTGCCGCGGATCGCCGCTTTGAGCAGGCCGTAGGCATCGAGGGCCGTCGACGGCAGGGCAATCTTCAGACCCGGGATGTGGGCGAAGAAGCTCTCGATGTTCTGGCTGTGGCACAGCGCGCCGTGGATGTAGCCGCCGATCGGGATGCGGATGACGAGGGGGCACGCCCACTGACCGTTGCTGCGGTAGCGGATGGTGGCCACCTCGTTGCGAATCTGCATCATTGCCGTCCAGACGTAGTCGCCGAACTGGATCTCGGGCACGGGCTTGTAGCCACGCATCGCCAGACCAATCGACACGCCGACGATGCTGCTCTCGGCCAACGGCGAGTTGAACACGCGGTCAGCGCCGAACTTCGCGGTGAGCCCGCGCGTTGCGGTGAACACGCCGCCCTTGTCGCCGGCGACGTCCTCGCCAAACACGAGCATCTTGCTGTCGCGCGCGAGTTCTTCGGCCAACGCACGGTTGATGGCGTCGACGAGCACGGTGCCATCACCTTCGGTCGCGACGACGGGCTCGACGTACGCGGGCTCGGGATCACCCGAGAGCACGTGCAGCTTCGCGGTGTCGCGTGCTGGCATGGGCGAGGCTTCGGCGCGGTCGGCAGCGTCGTCGATGTGCTGCTTCACATCGGCTTCGAGCTGCACGAGTTCGAGCTCGGTCGACGCACCACGCTCGAGGATCAAGCGCTTCAACGCCGCGATCGGATCGCGCGCTTTGTCGGCAGAGAGTTCGGCTTCAGGGCGGTACTTGCGCTGATCGTCCGACGACGAATGCGGCAGCAAACGCACCACGCTCGCGACGACGAGGGTTGGCCCACCGCCCGTACGCGCGCGTTCGACGGCCTTCTGCATCACCTCGAAGCTCTTGAGCAGGTTGCAGCCATCGACGTCGACGGTGGCGAGGCCGTCGTAGCCGCGCCCGAGGTTTGAAACCTTGCCGCCCGAGACCTGATCACGCACGGGCACGCTGATGGCGTAGCCGTTGTCTTCGACGAGGAAGATGACCGGCGCCTTCTCGCGGCTCGCCCAGTTGAGCGCTTCGTGAAAGTCGCCCTGCGAGGTGGTGCCGTCGCCCGAAGCCACCACGGTGACGTCGTAGTCGGGAGCCTTGCCGTTCTTCTTGTGCTCGACGTGGTAGTCGCGCACGCACGACAGCGCGAGGCCGGTGGCCTGCAGAAACTGCGTGCCCGTCGGCGACGACTGCGTGGGGATGTTCCACTTCTTGTGGCCGTAGTGCTGCGGCATCTGACGACCACCCGAGTTCGGGTCGTCGGCACGCGCAAGGAACGACAGCAGGATCTCGTCGGCGGTCATGCCGAGGCCCGTGCACAGCGCCATGTCTCTGTAGTAGGGGAACGCCCAGTCGCGGCCCGGCGTGAGCGCCAACGCCGTCGCGGTTTGAATGGCCTCGTGGCCCATCGCGCCGATGTGAAAGAAGCCCTTGCCCTGCTTGAGCAGCACGAGCTGTTTCTCGTCGAGACCGCGACTCTGCACCATGTTGCGGTAGGCAGAAACGAGCAGCTCGTCGGTGAGTCCTTTGGGCAGCTGAGGCGCCTCGGACTTCTGCGGCTTCTTGGCGGTGTCCTTGTTCGAGGACTTGCTGCGCTTCTCGGGGGTGGCCTGGCTCATCGTCATCCTCGGGCGGCAATCTTCGTGAATACGTGGTGATCCAAAGGCGATCTGCGCGCGGTCCTACAAAGCAAACGCCACGTTGTCGACGTCAACCGTTGACGTCGTGCGTCAACAGCGCGTGCCAGCGACGTGACAGATGTTCGCTCGAAGCACCGATCAACACGAACCCGCAGCGAGGCCGCGACGTACAGGTCAGGTGTACGGCCCGCAGGCATGGACAACGCGCTACCGCTTTCGTCATCGCTGTGTCATGGCGACGGCGAGCAGCAAGCACGCAGCAGTGGTGGAGGCGAGATGAGCCTTGAACGCGCGGGTGACGACGCACAGCGTCTCGAACAGCCCGAAACAGCCAAGCCATGGCGGCCCGAGCCGTCGCTCAAGTGGTTTGTGATCAACGGCGTGCAGTACACGGTCGCAGCGCTCTACAGCGTCGTGCTCATGACCATCGCCACCATCGCTGGCGCGCTGGGCAAAGTCGCGTTCACGTTCTCGCTGGCGCGCACGTCGTGGGCGCCGTTTCTGCTCAAGG